>CAZUQA010000055.1:0-29514 GCA_964622375.1 uncultured Erysipelotrichaceae bacterium
TCTTGATAGATGATGTTACAACCATACCGGCACTTTATAGTATGATTACTATAAACTGTAGTAACCGTAATAGAGACCCAAATTATGATTACTGAAACGGCACTTAATCAAAATATTATTAGGCGAAATCAAAGATGAGGACAAACTGAAAAATCCACTGCGCTTAGTGAGCTAAGAAAACGAAAATGAGAATGAAATTTATCGAACTCGAATCAGAACGACTGGTTTATCGTAAATTTAAGGAAGCAGACTTTCCGCTTTATGCTGATTGGTGTGGTAATCTTGAAAACAACAAGTACAAACAAGGTGAACCGCAAAGCAAAGCCGAAATGCTGGCGTGGTTTAACACAATAATCAGTAAGCCGGAAGAAGACGATTATACCGCTTTTCATTTTGCTGTAGAATTGAAAGCTACCTCTGAGCTAATTGGCGAAGTTTTCCTTTTCAACTTACCAGAGAACCCGGAAGTCGGTTGGGATGTTCACCGAAATTACTGGCGTCAAGGCTATGGTACAGAAATGGGAGAGACGATTTTGCGCTTTGGTTTTGCCACGCTAAATCTACGAAGAATCATCGCCGGATGTAATGCTGAAAATCGTGCTTCTTATAGAATAATGGAAAATATCGTTATGTGCCGGGAAGCTCATTTTATTAAAGCGCAAAGAGGAAATAGTACCCTCAATTATGCGTGGTATGACAAATTCCAATATGCTATTTTGCGTGAAGAATGGCAAGCATTAAAAGACCCAGGATAATACTTGCTAAATTAAACTAAACAAAGGTAAATTCCATATCAGAAAAACGTTTTCTGGTTTAACTATATATCCAAGTTTAGTAGGAATACTGGGTTTTATGTTCATTGTTCTATTCTATTATTTTGACTCTCCAAGTATAATTGAATAATGATAAAAACAGTCAGAACCCTAGTGCTATTAGTTTTAGCTATAATACTAATTGGTTGTGAAAAGATGCCGGCCAACATTATTCAAGCAGAAGCCAAAATCTCCTTTCCTTTGGTAAAAACTATTGAAGTTATTATTGCTAAGAAAATAAACGATATGACAATTGAAGAGAAAATCGCGCAAATGCTGATCATTTCTCTACCCGATAGAAATTATAATAACAAACTAGAAGAGCTTATAACGAACTTTCAACCAGGAGGCATTATTCTATCAACCGGTAATTTCTACGCAAAAGATCAAACCAGCGCTTTAATTACAGCCATGCAAGCCGCCAGTGAAATAACCATGTTCATTGCTGTCGACCAAGAAGGTGGCAGCGTTCAAAGACTGAAGAAATTGAAAGGAATGGCTATCACAACTATTCCCACCATGGCAGTAGTCGGAAAGAAGAACGATGCTGAATACGCTTATAAGATTGGAAAAACCATTGGTGAAGAACTCTTCAGCTTAGGCATTAATATGGATTTTGCTCCTTCATTAGACATAGTGAGTAATCCTAAAAACCAAGTAATCGGTGATCGCTCCTTCGGTAACAATTCCAAGCTAGTTTGGGAAATGGGAGCGCAGGTAGCCCGGGGAATCAAAGACAGTGGCGGGATTGCGGTATTTAAGCATTTCCCCGGTCATGGTAGCACATCCGATGATTCACACACGACTTTGCCGGTGGTCAACAAAACAAAAGCTGAACTTTTTGCTTCGGATTTACAACCTTTCATTTGGGCAATTGAAGATGAAGCCGAAGTAATTATGATCGCTCATGTCAGTTTCCCGGCGGTAAGCGGTGACAAAACACCGGCATCATTGTCGACAATAATTATTACCGATCTTTTACGCGGCGAATTAGGTTTTAACGGTATAGTTATTACCGATGCCTTAAATATGAGCGCCTTGACAAAACACTACTCGAAAAAACAAATAATTGTCAAAGCACTGCAAGCCGGTAATGATATTCTGTTAATGCCCGGAAATATCGCTTCAACAATAACGATAATAAAAGGAGCTCTCGATAATGGCGAAATTCCTTTAGCCTCTATTGATGAAGCAGTGAAGCGTATACTTTGGTTGAAATATAAAAAAGGAATGCTAAACCTCAGCTATACCAAATGATGAAACCGCCACAAATGGCGGTTGTCGTTAATTTTACTTGTTGTTGACGAGGTTTCTACTCTTCAACGGTTGCGCTGTCGGCGTTGTTTTTAACACTAGTAATTCCGTTTTGGCATTTAGCTTTTGTTGTATAAGCCTCGCTGGCTAAAACATTTTGCCCGTTGCTGGCTTTAAGCCTAAAACGGAATTGACCGGCTTTATCGTGGTAGATTTCAAATTTTGGATTCTTTAAGACACTGAAGTTTGCCACCGTTTGATCTTCAACTTCAGCCAGTGGTGCAAATTTCCTAATGCTCTCTATCCCGGCCAAAGCTGTGGCTTTTGTGGTGTAAACTTCAGAGACCCCGATGATTTCACTATTTCCGGCTTTTAAAACAAAGTTGAATCCGGTATTGGTTTTTTTGATTACATATTTTCCCATTTCTATTTACTCGCTTTCTTTATGCTTGTCGCGATACAATTTGATTATAGCACTGTTAACCGGGATTAAACCGCCAACCTAATAAAACCACAATCAACTTTAGAGAATTTGATTACTTCTTTAGTCACCAAAGCTAAACTGCACCAGTGTCTTTTTATTCTCTGACCAAGTGATTTCCAATTTGATTCCCCTTTTAGCCAACTCGGCTTTATCGACAAACTGCCGATTTAGTATTTGGGTAGCTAATAAGGTTCGCCATTGGTAACTTATCTGCTCTACTTTGTCTTTATAACCATAGTTGCTCATGACCTGTAAGAGTTCTTGACTATCAATGTAGTTGAAAATTTTCCCCTGTTGCTTGACGGTACAAATAAAAGTTTTGCTGGGATAGAAAATTTCGTTGTTTAGCCAAAATTCAAATTCCTGATTGATCATCAGAAATCTGCCACCTATTTTATTATAATAAGGTTCGATAATCACGCCGTTTAGACCGTGGGCTACGGCATCTTCAATGGTAATCCACCTTTCCTTGAGAGCTTGCTTTATGGGCATTTCTTCCCCATCTGATAAAACTACGATGACTTGATCTGCTCTTTTACTGTCTAAAAAGTATTTTGTTTGGTCATAGGTATCAGTAAAAAGAAACTCCGGCTCAATGTCTCCGCCTTGGGGATCCTTGATAGTAATATCTAAGAAAGAAGCTAAAGGGTTTAAGTAAAAAGCTACAGCTGCTAAACCTTCTTTTAAGTCGACGGTTTGGTTGTTGCTGACAGCTTTTGGTGATTTTAAAAGGGCATAATCTGGCGATTTATCCGCGCCATAAAGATAAAGCAGAGCGCCGCTATCCACCGGATAACAGCGTACTTTAAAGTCTGATCCGCATAAATGGTAAGGAAAGCCCGCAAAATCGGCGACATTCAGCTCTTTTCCTTTGCGCGCCAAAGTGTAAACATCGTGAATCGTCATTTGGTTTTCCCAACTGCCATCATCTTTTCTTGCAAAGGGATTAATTTGATAATGCGACAGAGCCGACTGTAAATCAGAAAAACTGGTAGTTGTGGTTTTATCGAGGCGAATGATACTCCACACATAACTTGAGCGAATCTCCACTAACCAAATCTCGTTATCCATTAAGTAAAGCCCAAATTGCTCGATTCCCAAGGCGTCACTTGCGACAGCGTATAGATAACAAGCTTTGTAACTGTTCAAGTCCGGTACTGTCGCTATTGAAATCTCTGAAAGCTTCAGTTGATCAAAAGCTTCTTTTCCCTTAATTTGGGTTTTATAGTATTCCAAGCCATATAAAGCTATAATTCCGGTTTCCGTATCACCAATGATAAGTTTATCTTCGGAAAAACCATAGACCAGTGTTGAACTCTCATTTGGTATCATGGAGCTTAGGGGATTAATGTAAATGAGTTTTAGAAACTTGTAACAACCGGAAATTTCGACTTCCGATTTCCGATAATTCGCCAAGACTATGGTCGGTCCAATTGCCGCTATCAAAAAACAGGTAACCAGAGCCACAGCAAAAGGTCGACTGCTGAACTTGTGTCTTTCTTGGCGTAATTGCTTTAGTGAGAAAAAACAGAGGGCAGTGGTAAACAAAATTATCAACACATCCACTAAAGCCAAGCTGGTCATTGGTAATCTGGCAAAAAACCAACCGCTACCAAAACGATAAAGATTACCATTCATCATGGCTGCTTCCCCGATGTACATCAAGACAACAGCCAGCAACGCTAAAAACGCCGGTAAATACAAAGACCATAGTTCCGTTTTATCCAACAAATAGCTCCCACTATACAATCCAACAGCAACACCTAGAACAATAAAGAACAAGGCAGTCAAGAGTGAAGCCAGTGGTGTTTGTATGGCTGTAGCTTGGCGGAAAAAAGCTGTCGTATTGGCGAAAATACACAAGGCTATTAAAGCCGCAGTCGCAACTATTCTAATAGCCAGCGCCTTCTTCTTTTCGTAGTTTCCATTGTGCTGCATTTTGGCAATATCATAAAGTAAACAACAAACCATGGTTATCAGTAACAAAGAAATCATGTAGTAATGGACTTTAAAACCGCTATCCCCCATGACATAATATAATTTACCAAAAGTCGATGAACCAATTGCGATACTCTCGGAACTTGGTCCGACATAACAGAGCATGGCTTGATAGATATCGACAGTAGAATAGGGATAATAGCCACCCGGTTGCATTGTAGCGACATCAATTAAGGTCAAACCTTTTACGCTGATCTGTAAGCCTTCTAACAGTCGTTCAATCACAAAGAAAATACTATAAGCCAGGGCTAAGCCGGTAGCCAAGGCAAAACGTTTTATTTTCTGGAGCCAGGGCTGGATTAGAGCAAATAACAGTACGGCCAGACCTATGGCGGCATAAGGGATGACATATTTAGTATACTGTCCCGGCTCTAAAGGACCTTGTTTCCAGCTGAGATACAACATCCGTAAACCGTTGAAAACCGGATAGGCGGAAACTACGGCCAAAAGGGCTAATGTTTTTAAGTAAAATTTCTTATTCATCGTTTTATCCTTTCAATTGGGGGTTAGTAAGTAAAACCACCGCAATAATAAGTAATAACAGTGTGGAAACAAAAGTCCCAAATAGGGTTAGTCTTTTATAGTTCAAGACATTGACAATCCGCGTTTTAACCGTCACATTACCAAAAGCCGTCGCCAACAATAAGCGATTATTCTCAGCATACCTCAATAAAGTACGAGCATAAGTTGCGCGTTCTGCCTGATTGTAGCCTTTAACCACCTCTTCATCACAGGATTGTTCCATATCGGTAAAGAAAGCTTTTAAACTTAGCCAAGCTAAGGGATTGAACCAATGAATGCAGGTTAGGGTGATAGCTACTATCCGCCAAAGATTATCCCAACGGCGACGATGGACATTTTCGTGCTGCAATATTATTTGGCACTCTGCACTATCCGGATCTAAAAAGTCGGGAATAATCACCCGGGCTTTAACGATGCCTACTATTACCGGTGACAATAAAGTTGAAGAATGATAGAGATTGTCTCTGATTGGCAAAGCTTGTTTTAGTTCCTTACGGGTCAAGAGATACAGAACTAAAGCAGCGATTATCATCGCAGAGGCGATTATTAACCAAACTACAGAAGCATAATCAAATACTTGATGCAAAATTTCGCTCTTATAAACTATGGGGAAATACTCATCAGCTACCCCAATCACATTCATTGTCAATAATTTATCACTAGATGGTGATGAAATTGTCCCGCCACTTATTACCTCGACCGTTAGCAATCTTTTAACCAACTTTCCGGTGTAATTGAAAAGTGACCAGGGTGTAGCAAAAGTGAAGGGGATAATCATCCGTAAAAAAGCAAAACTCCAAAGGGGATAAACCACCCCTCTTTTTAAGCTTTTTATTTGGCGAAGCACTAATAAAACGACAATCACCAAACAGGAAACTATACTCATATTCAAGACTAAATAAAACACTGTATGTAGCATAAACTTATTCCCGTTTCCCGTATTCTTCAATCATCTTACGCAATTCTTCAGCCTCTTCTTCACTCAAATTGGCTTCAGCCATAAACGAAGAAACCAGGGCTTTTATTGAACCACCATAAAATGAGTTTATTAACATCTTGACTTCTTGGTGACCAATTGCTTCTCGTTTAATTAGGCTATAACAGCGGAAGTCCGGTTCTTCTCTTTTTATCATTTCTTTAGCAACAAGTTTCTTGATTACCGTATAAGTTGTATTCTTGTTCCAACCAATTTTTTCGCCAGCAAGTAAAGATAGTTCTTTAGCTGTCACTCCTTCATTTTCCCATAACAATTCCATTAACTTTAATTCACCAGTAAATAATTTTCCTTTTTTCACTTAACACCTCAGACTATCATAGTAGTCTCCCACTCATAGACTATCACGATAGTCCAGTCTTGTCAACAGCTATTTCACACAAATCTCATTTTTCTTGTTTAAATTAATGCTATAGTATTATTAATAGAAGAGGTAAAAATATGATACAAGGTATATGTTTAGGAAGTGTGTCCATCGATTGTAAAGATCCGCAAACACTCTGCGATTTTTATGCAGCGATGTTAGGTTGGGAAAGAGTTGAGCTTTGGGGTTGCCCGGCCTTGAAAAATGAAAATTCCCTGATCTTCCTTTTTTTAGAAGCTGATGATTTCGCTTACCTGCCTCCGGTTTGGCCGGAAGAAGACGGAGCGCAACAGAAACAAATGCATTTTGATTTCCAGATTGATGATTTAAGTAGTGCAGTAGCAACTGCTGAGTCTTTAGGTGCCGTTAAAGCAGCGGAACAATATGGTGGTGAGTATTTTGTCACCATGCTTGACCCCGAAGGTCATCCTTTCTGTTTATGTGTCAAAGGCGATCAATAATAACAGCATTGTTAAAACGCCCAAGTTATGAAAATATGTTTACTAGCTGACACTAACAGTCAAAACTTTCACGGCGCTAATCTTCGGGAAAAAACCGAAAACCTGCTTAACACTTTAAACTTTGAAATTAAGACTATAGTTCTAGATGGCCGGGAAATTTTTCCTTGCCTTGGTTGTTTCAAATGTTGGCTTACGACCCCCGGTCTTTGCATAATAACTAAGGACGAAGTCAACAACATAGCAAAACAAGTGATCAATAGTGATGCCCTAGTTTTTCTTTCGCAGATTAGTTATGGTGGTTACAGCTATGATACCAAAGCTTTTTTAGATCGTTTCATTCCAAATATTTCACCTTTTTTTGAAATAGTTCAAGGTGAAACCCATCACAAGAAGAGATATAAAAAATACCCCATGATGATCAGCATTGGTTATGGTAGCCCTAACCAACAAGAAAACCTGACTTTTAAAAAACTCGCACAACGCAATGCCCTAAATTTTCGTTCACCGCATTTTGCCGTTATGACCGTGGAAGATAGTAGTGACTTTGAAACTGTGGTAAGGGCATTTTTGCTCAACGCCGGCATTATTAAGGAAACTAACCAATATGAGTAAAATTGTAATCATCAATGGTAGTCCCAAGATTAAAGTCAGTGTCTCGAAAATGTTGATAGATTTCTTACAAAGACAGTTCAGCCAACCAGCGCCAGTATTTCAAGCAACCCAATTAATCGAAAAGCTGGCAGACCGTGATGAACTGTCGGCCTTACTTCAATCTGATGCCCTCTTATTGGTTTTCCCTTTGTACATCGATGCACTACCGGCGCCTTTAGTTAAGCTTCTCAACTCTTTGGAAGCCCTTATTGCTGAAGAGCAACCCAAAAAACTCCCAGCTTTATATATGCTGGTCAATTGCGGATTCTTTGAAGCCCACCATAATTTTTTAGCTAAAGAAATAGTTGAAAACTTTGCGTTGGCTTGTGGTTTTAATTGGAATAACGGCTTGGCTATCGGCTGTGGCGGCTCACTGCTGACCTTTGCCACCAACTGTGATAGCCCGGTAACCCAACAGATCTATAAGCAACTAAAGGAACTGGCTCAAGCCATTGATACTCAGCAAGAACTGCAGGAAACAAAATTCATTCAACCGCAGATGCCCCGCATTACCTATATGCTAAGTGGAAATCTTGCCTGGAGAAAAGCAGCGAAAAAGCGTAATACCCGGCTTTCTCTTAAAGCAAAACCACATATTGCATCATAACTCAACCAACTTCACTAAGGTTTGTAGTTAAAAAAGTCAGTACAACTTCTAAACACGCAGTTAATCTATTCTATCTTTTTTGTAAATTACCTTCTGATAAATGTTCTAGCTCGCTTACTAAAATTACAGCGAACAGCAATATTAATTATTAACTGATTCTCCCAATATATTAAACCCTGCCCCTTGGGCAATCACTTGGCAATTGGTGCAAAAAAGCAACTACATTTTTTTGCTTACAGAATCATTTTTACTTGATATCAGTTAGTTCCTCATAAGCAACAATGGCTGCATACAGCCTTTCTTTTAGTGTATCGTTATCTACGGCTAAATCGTATCTACGATAATCCCACTTTTTCATCTTGCCGCTTAGTGTCAAGGCATATTCTGTAACTTTACCCGTTTTATCGATAGCTTCAATAATTTTACGAGCATCACTGTAATGCCGGTCTTCAATAATGCCGTAGCCGGCTCCGTCAACAATCTTCGGATAATCAACTATCTTACTATCATTTTCCATATTTCTTATGTTGGTCAAGATAATTCTGAATTCCCAGTCAACCCCATAATCATAAGTCATAGTTAGCTCATCATTCACAATCAAATCCAACTCGTATAGCCTGACTTTTCTGGCATCAATTAGCTTTTCCGCACCATAATAGTCGGCGGCTTCAATCATGGAATCATAGCGTTTCCCTTTATAGCTAATGTTGTATAAGTGATACATTGCTGTTTGAAAACTCGCCAACACTGTATAGGCTATTCTGGCTACATTACTCGTACTCAGTATTTCGATCGACCGCCAAATCTTTTCTTCCAGACCTTTAACTTCAATTTTAAAAGTATAAACTGCTATGTTGTATTTGCTCATTTAAATATTTCCTTTCCTTGTTTTTCAACCTTTGAATTGGTAAATGATTTTAACTCTTTAATAATTTCATAGATGACAGGACTTACTTTAGCCCGACTAAGCAGCGACTATAAACTGGACAATCTTCCTTTTCTCTGGTACAGGGTTAGTTTCACATGGATCAGGCTTTCTCATACCAATCATCAAACCTTTCCTCCAGGCATTCTTTATCATCAGCGCTAATTTTAGAAACAGCCATGCCTATATCATAGTACTTCTTAGCATTTTTGTAGTCTTTGATAAGTAAGAATTGATCGACTAACTCCACATAGGCAAATATTCTTTTCTCATGTGTTTTTAGAAAGTCAACAATTAACAATTCCCCCTCTTTATACTTACCCAATTTGAACAGGGTACTGCATTTTGCTCTAATTGTCGCTTCATAGCTGTCCAAATCCATCTTGAAAGTCTGCAGTAGTCTATCGAGATAATCGAGAATCAATTCCAGTTTTGAATCAGCATTCAATAAAACTATTTCAAAATCCTGTAAAACATTATCGACAAACTCTTCAATAATCCCGCATTCATCTAGTTTTTTGTAGGTATTGCTACCATGTACTTTGGCAAAATTTATCAGGTAATCTGCCACTTCTAAATAATAATCAAAAGCTGCGTCCTGATATTTCCCATCATCATTATAGAATAATGCTTCAGCCTTTAAGTAAACGTCGTTTATTTCTTTATTAAAATATTTCCCGCGCGGTTTACGTAGGGCGCCTATACCAGCAAACGGATGGTCCCCACTAAAGTTTTCCATATTCTTCATTCTCACCGATTTTTTGATTGGCTCCCCCGTGACTACTTTCTGACATTTTACTAGATACTGCCATCATAAGCGGGCTTAAACACCACAAGGGTTGATTTTTTCAGCCAACTCGGTCCTCCTTTATATATAAGATGATAATACTAAAAATTATCATATTCGTATACTCTATAGTCAAAACTGAGCCAAGAAAATTGCCATTCCGCGCTACTTGGGCCTAACCGAAAAACCCCGGGCTAAACTAATGAACCCCCAAATAATATTAATCGTTGTTCTTTGTTTCGCGGTAAATAGCTATTTCTCAGCTTTTATGCCCAAAAAGACCTTAATTAAAAAGTCTATCAGTTTTAAAGAAGCAATTTTTTCTCACATCAATAAATATCCCGGTAATATTTTTGTTATACTTTAGCTAGAGCTTTGGGAGGTCACTTATGAACAAAATTGATGAGATTAAGTATTACCAAACACGCTTTGAAACTTCAAGAAGACAACTGCTGAGTCTGGTTGCTTTTACCGCAATAAATCTGGTTTTGGTGATGATTCAAGCCGACTTCTACTTTATTTTCACGGCTTTGATCCCGGTTTATGCTTTGTATATTGGTAAAGAACTTACTTTGGAGTTTGGAGTCGCCTTTTATAACATTTTTGGTTATGGCATAGCTGTCTTTCTTCTTTTACTCTATGGAGTTTCGTGGTTCTTCACCAAACGCTACCGGACTTTCATTCTTATCGCTTTTGTGCTTTTCCTCCTCGATTGTCTGGTCATGGTTTATTTCATTTTAGCTTATGGTTTTGAACTCAGTGATGCACCTAATCTGCTTTATCACGGCTGGATAATCTACACTTTAACGCTCAGTGTCATCGATTGGTATAAACTGCGAAAAGTTGCTCCCGAAGATGAAGAACTGGCCTTGACAGCTTTGGTACCTCCGGTTGCCGAAGTAACAACCCCGCTTGATTCTGTTGAAGCCGAGCCGAGCTTTGAAGTTCGAGCTGATGTCAACAAAGGTCGCACCGTGATATTTGCGGAATATGACGGCTTGCAAATAAGTATCAAACGCAGTCCGAAAAGAACCGAATTGATAATTGATGGTCAAGTTTATGATGAATTTTACGGCTTGTTAGAAGGGAACTATACCTTAAAAGCCCAGGTCAACAATCATCTTATTGAAGGTAAATGTAATGCCATTATCGGCATGATGTATATATATGTCGATGGCGCTTTAATTAAGAAGAAGTTACGTTTGTATTGAGAAGGAAGGGTAAATGGACATAATAGTTTGTATTAAGCAAGTTCCCGATGCCCGGCATGTTGATATTGACTCAGAAACCGGTAATTTGATTCGTGAAGGCGTCGATTCGCAAGTTAATATTTATGATTTGCATGCCTTGGAATACGCCATAAAACTACGGGAAAGCCTAGGTGGCACCATTACCGCCCTTTGTATGGGTCCGCCTCAAGCTAAACAAGCCTTACAGGAAATGTTGATGTTGGGAGCCGATAAAGCTCTGTTGGTCTCAGATCGCGCTTTCGCCGGCTCTGATGTTTTGGCCACTTCCTATACCTTGTACCAAGCTATCTTAACTCTTGATCATTTTGACTTAATAATCTGTGGCAAACAGACAACAGATGGTGATACCGCCCAAGTCGGCCCGGCTTTAGCTGAGTTTCTTAATCTGCCCCATGCTGCTTGGGTCACCACAATTTTAGATGCTTCACCTCTGGCTATTACTGTCCGGCAGGATTTAGGTGAAACACTGCTAGAAGTGCGAATTGCCTACCCTGGCCTGATTACTGTGGAACAACTTAAAACCGCACCCCGCTTACCCTCCTATCAAAGAAAAAAGCAATTTTGCACTACGGAAATTCCAACGCTGACACTGTCCGATTTGCCTGATAAAGATCCAAATAATTATGGCAGTAAGGGTTCCCCCACTCAAGTGGAGCGGATCTTTCCCCCACCAACCAACACCACCAAAACTCTACTTACGGGAAGTAGTGCTGAACTTGCCAAGGAAATTTATCAAGTTTTGTTGACTAAGAAATATCTCACAGGTGATTAAATGGCAGAGATCGCGATAAACTCGGAAAAATGTACCCTCTGTAATATTTGTTTAGGCGCTTGCCCTTTTGCGGCCATTGAAGCCCTTGACGGTAAAATGACAATCAATGCTGCCTGCAAGTTTTGTAAGGCCTGCGTCGACATCTGTCCTTTTCAGGCTATTGCGATTAAAGAAACAGTTACTTCCGCCGTTGATTTATCCTTGTGGCATGACATTTTAATATTCGCAGAAGTCACAAAAGCTACTATCCACCCTGTGGTTTATGAGTTAATAGGAAAAGCTTTAGAACTGCAAAAGAATTACCCCGGCAACCTGCATTGCGTACTAATCGGCTCGGAAGTATTAAGTTGCGCTAAAAGTCTCCAGGGTTATGGTTTAAAACAAATTTTAGTCTTTCAAGATGCAAATTTTCGCTATTTTACAGCCGACGCTTATGCCAAAGTTTTTGCCGCAGCCATCGATTCAATAAAACCGGCAATCGTCTTAATCGGAGCAACACCAAGTGGACGCTCTTTAGCACCACGTTTAGCAACCCGATTTCGCAGTGGCTTAACCGCTGATTGTACGGCTTTGAAAATTCAAGAGAACGGCAATTTAATTCAAATCCGACCGGCTTTTGGTGGTGATATAATGGCCCAAATTCTTACAAGCCATACTCGTCCCCAATTTGCGACCGTCCGCTATAAAACTATGGAGCGTGCAGTTTATCGCGGTGATAATAGTGGAGATATCATTATTGAAACCACCCCGGTACCAGCCTTGACCATGGAAGTTCTAAAAGAAATCCCGAAGCCGGCTACAACCAACATCGCCGATGCTGAAATTATTGTAGCTGCCGGTAAAGGTCTTAAAAATGTTAAGGATTTGGAAATGCTTGAGGAACTAGCCACAAGACTCCAGGGCCAATTAGCCGGTAGTCGACCCTTGATTGAAAAGGGCTGGTTACCTTACACCAAACAAATCGGGCTTTCTGGACGAACGGTGAAACCAAAACTGATTATCACCTGCGGTATTTCCGGAACAGTGCAATTTACGGCAGCTATGCGTGAAGCCGAATGTATCATCGCTATCAGCACTGATGAAAAAGCCCCAATTTTTGATTGTGCTCATATCGGCATAGTCGGTGATCTTTATGAAGTAGTGCCGGCATTAATCGCTTTGTTGGAAAAAGGAGAAAGATTATGAGCGTCTACAAAAAACTAAGTGAAAACGATATCACTTTCTTTCAAAGTATCTGTAGTGCCCAACTTCAACCTAATGAAGCTTACAGTCGTGACGAAATGCCCATTTATGGCGAGTATTTCCCGGAAATATTACTTTTCCCTAGCACTACCCAGGAAGTAAGCCGCATCATGGCTTATTGCAACTACAACACTATCCCATTGACGGTCAGAGGTTCGGGAACCGGTCTTTGTGGCGGTGCTGTCGCTATTTATGGTGGCGTTTTACTGAGCACCGAAAAAATGAATCGCATAATTGAAGTCGATCAAGAAAATATGACAGCCACCGTTGAACCCGGCGTCTTGCTGATGGACTTCTCGGCCCATGTTCTTGCTTTAGATCTTTTTTATCCTCCGGAACCCGGTGAAAAAAGTGCCAGTTTAGGTGGTAATGTGATGACCAATGCCGGCGGCATGAAAGCGGTCAAGTATGGTGTCACCCGTGATTATGTTTTAGGTATGGAAGTCGTTCTACCGGATGGTCGAATAGTCGAAGTAGGCGGTAAGGTAGCTAAAAACTGTTCCGGTTACAGTTTACTGCATCTTCTGATTGGTTCTGAAGGCACCTTAGCTATTGTCACTAAAATCATCTTGAAACTATTACCAAAACCCCAAAAAACTTTGACTTTGTTGCTTCCTTTTGACAGCTTGCCGCAATGTATTGCTGCAGTTCCGCTTATCATGGCAGCTAATCTGGCTCCGGTAGCTATTGAGTTCATCCAGAAAGAGGTCATACTTGAATCAGAAAAATACCTAGGCAAAGATTTCCCCGACAAATCAGCCCCGGCTTATCTGCTTTTGGCTTTTGACGGTCGCAGTCGCCAAGAAGTTACGGAAAGCGGCGATCGAGCAGCTGAAGTAGCTATAGCTGCCGGTGCTAAAGATGCCCTTTTTGCGGACACCAGTGAAAGACAAAGTGGTCTGTGGGATGCCCGTGGTGCTTTTCTTGAAGCCATAAAGAGTTCGACTGATGAAATGGATGAATGCGATGTCGTAGTACCCCGCAATAAAATCGCCGATTTCGTCAATTATACCGCCGCTTTGGAAGCGAACTACCAGTTGCGTATTCGTTACTTTGGCCATGCCGGTGACGGTAATATTCATATTTATATCTGTCGTGATGGTTTAGAAGAAAGTTTGTGGCAAGAGAAACTTAAAGAGGTCATGAATGCCCTTTATGATAAAGCCAAGGAATTAGGTGGTAGCGTTTCCGGTGAGCATGGTATTGGCCATGCCAAAATAGCATACTTAAGACAATCGGAAGGTGAAGTGATTTTTGCGTTGCTCGCCAATATCAAAAAGGCTTTTGACCCAAATAATATCCTCAATCCCGGTAAGGTGGTAGATATAAAACGATGACCAATGTCGCTCTCTACCTCCAAGCCCAAGAGACATTAACTGACATTATCAAGCAATTGGAGCCACTACAAACCAAATTTGAAAAAGGCAGCTCACAGTATACACTGCTAATCAGACGTTTAATGGCTTTTCATCTTGCTTTAGATCTGGTAAAACAAAAAAACTCTTACACCATAACTCCCTCATCCTATACTTCAGCCCAGCTACAACAAGCGATAAAAACGATTAGCTCCGCCTTGAAAAAAACAGAAAAGATACCGATTAAATTACGCCATAACCTTACACAACAACAGCGCCTATTAAGACAGATATCAGCTTATCATTTGGCTCTTGAATTAATTGAAGAAGCTTTACAAACTTGTGAAAGTTGATTTATAATTGAGCCTTACCGTAAAAAGTGTCTTGTCGGTAAACCGGGAGAAAAAATGAAAACCTTAATACTTTATGCCAGTAAATACGGCACTACAGCCATGATTGCCGAAAAAATAGCTAAGGCTATTGATAATGCTGTTATCGTGGATTTAAACCAAGAAACAAGTTATAACCTTAACGAATATGATAGTGTGATTATCGGCACAGCTGTCTATGCCGGTAATATTCACAAAGCCGTTAAGCAATTTTTCGCTGATAAAGCAGCGGCTTTAAAACCTCAATCTTATGGTATTTACCTTTGCGGCCTTGAAGAAAAACATAATGAAGAATTCTTCAAACGCAATTTTGCGGCAGACGTCAGAAGAAATGCGAAAATACTGCAAGAAGTTGGCGGTTACTTTGATCCCGCTAAGTCCTCCTTTTTTGAGAAAACCCTGATGAAAATGATAACCAAGTCTTCCGCTATTCAAAACACAATAAACGAAAAAGCCCTAACCGAGTTCATCAATGTTATGCGCTCTCAGTAATACTGAAGATCCTGACAAAACGGCAAGCGCCGTTTTTATTTTTGATACACCACTTTCCCGGCAACAATAGTTTTTACTACTTGGGTTTCTTTGATCTTGACATAATCAATGTTGAAGATATCTTGATCCAATACTGCCATATCGCCGTAGTAACCGGGACATAGTTTCCCTTTGATATTTTCTTCATAGCTACAGTAAGCGGAATTGACAGTGTAAGCCATCAGGGCCTCTTGAATACTCAGGGCTTCTTGGGGATTATAGCCAGCTGCCGGATAACCTTTCAGGTCTTGCCGGCTGAGAGCACAGTAAATATTATTCATGGTATTAAAAGGCTCAACCGGACAATCCGTGCCTAAAGCGACATTTGCCCCTAAGTTCTGTAAAGTTTTAAAAGCATAGCTACTGGCTGCTAAATCAGCACCGACTCTATCTTGCACAATATGGAGGTCATAATCCAGAAATATCGGCTGAACATACGCCATTACTCTCAAATCACCCATTCTTTTCAGTAAAGCTGGATCAGTAATTTGGCAATGCACTATGCCATTACGTAAACTGAAACCGGTTATTTGTCGCGCTCTCTCTATACTATCTAAAGCCCTTTCAATGGCTCCATCACCAATACAGTGAATAGCTACTGCTACCCCGGCAGCATTGCAAGTTTCTACAATGGCAGCTAAATCATCTTTACTGAAACAACTGGTGCCCCGATTTCCCGGATCATCACTGTAGTCGGTTCTTAGAAAAGCCGTTCTGGCACCTAAAGAACCGTCACTCAACAATTTGATTGGGCCTAAGCTATACCAGGGACTACCTACAAAGTCTTTGGTTTCCCGTAAAAATCGCTGCACTTTTTCTAACTCACTAAATAAACATTGTTGATAAACTCTGATCCCCAGCGCATTTTTTGTCGCGAGGTTTTGGTAGGCTTGTATCACCCTGCCATATTCCCCACAGCCAAAGTCGTCACTTTGTACCGAAGTGATACCACAAACCCATAAATCCTTCACTGCAGCTTGGATTATTTCCTCAATTTCTTCTACCGAAAATGATTTATTAGTAATCAATTCTAAAGTTTTTTCCGTTAATAAACCCTTTTCATAATCAAAATCCCCACCCGGGGGCGCCTTAAAGTTTTCATTAAAACCAAAGTGAGCTAAAGCAGCAGAGTTTACTACGGCAATATGTCCGCATACTCGTGTTAATACTAAAGGGATATCTGAACAGATAGCATCCAAATCCGACTTTTGCGGTATTAGCGGTTTATCAAAACAATCCTGGTTCCAGCCCCGACCATAAATGATCTGGCAATTCCTTTGTTCTTGGCGATAGGTCAATACTCGTTGTTTGATTTCTTCTAGTGACTTACATAACAACAAATCAACATTGCGTTTTGCCAAGCCATAACCCAATAAATGCAAGTGAGAATCGTTGAAGCCCGGCACTACCACTTGTCCTTGTAAATCGATGACTTCGCAATTATTATCTTTAAGATTTAAGATGTCAGCATCATTACCACTACAAGTGATAATCCCATCTTCGACAAGCAAAGCGCTGACAAGCTCTTGGCCTTGCAGTGTATGAATCTTCCCGTTGTAGAATAGCGTCCTCATTTTTACCGCTTTTTCCCTTACCCTTCTTTAGCTATTTCTTTATTTAGGATATTTCCCATAACAACAAATAACAGGGAAATGCCTAAGCCGACTACTAACATGATACTGCCAAAAATCCATGAAAAATTCTCATCTTGTAGTTGCAGACTTTGAATAATGATACCGATGAGTGACCCCAGCATAAAGCCAAACACTAAGGAGTTGGCAAAACCCGGGTGTTTCTCAAAGACATATTTGATACCGTTTGAAGTCAAAACCAGGCCCACTAGAGCACAAAAACCGGCTATACCAAAGGGCACTAAGTAAGTAAAGTTAAAATGTAATAAAGACTCAGCCATGATAATCAAGCCGCGATAAATACCGAAAATTATCAAAACCATGGATACACTCATTCCCGGAATAAACAGACAGACGCCGGCGAAAAAACCACCAACGGCTAGCAAGATAAAATTAGGAGTAAAAATCGCAGTCGTCTCCGGTTTAGTAAAACCGATAGCCAACAAGCCTAGTATTAAAGCCGCCAAAAAAGCGACAACCCCGCCTAAAATGTAAGACTTTTGAAATTCGTGTTTCTTTATTTCTTGTTGAATCATCGGTAAATTGCCAAAAATCAAACCGATAAAAAGGAAATATGTCGCTTTTTCATAAGTCTCAAAAAGAAACTTAAAGGCCAATAAGAACAACACCCCGCTGATAACAACACCAATCCCAAGCGGAATACAAAACATAATATTCTTTTTCAACTCCTTAAATGGATTAGCCGCAATACTAATAATATCTTGATAAACTCCCATCATAATAGCTATCATGCTGCCGCTAAACCCCGGGGCAAAGACACTCAAGCCCAGAAAGAAGCCACAGATAATCCGATATATAAATTTTTTCATTACTCTCTCCACTTCACTTAAGCTTTAAAACTTTAGTGATTTCTTTACTGTTATATTATAACACTTAAGCGTTGCGCTATTTTCTATTGACACTATAAAAAATAGTGCAAGTTCTCATTGCACTATTTTCTTCCCTTGCAAAAGTCGAGTTTAGTTTTTCCTTTTCTTTAATCCAACATACAACGCCACAGTACCGGATATTGCCAACAAAGCAATTAGGTAAATATTGATTTGGTCGCCGGTATTTGGCTTGGAGCTAAGATCCCGCCACTGCGCAAATAGAGTCAGACTCATTTCCGTCATATCCACACCATTGTTTTCGTCGACTATGGTGCCATTAACTGCATCAAACACCCATTTTTTTCCTGCACCGTTTGCCTTGGTATTCCAGCCTTCAAACTGATAGCCTGGTCTGGTCGGTTGGGGATTAGGCGCTGTAGCTATCCTACTACCCAAATCAACGCTCAGCGTTTTCGTTACCGGGGTTCTTAGGGCATTTTGATTGTCATACTCTTGGTCTTCGTTATAGATATAGTTGATACTGATAGCTGAAGAAGTGAGGGTTTCATCCTGCCAGTGCGCATAAAGCGTCAAAGTATTATTGGCTTTATTTACCCCATTCTCTTCAGTCAACAGAGTTCCGCTATCGGCATTGAACAACCACTTAGTACCGCCGGTTTCCCGAGTAAACCAACCGATGAAATGATAACCCACTTTAGCCGGCACCGGATTTGGTGCACTGGCCAAGCGACTGCCATACTCTCCGCTATTAAGCTTAACCGCGGTAATCCCGGTATCATTTTGATTAGTGTATTCTATCGTATTGTCGTAAAAGTAAGTAATATCAATTATCTCCGCTTGTTCAACAATCTCTTCCCAGCCAGCGTATAAGGTTAAGGCTTTAGTACCGGCATTGACACCGTTTTCTAGTGTTACTTTGGTGCCCCCGGCGCCAAAATTCCACAGGATACCGCCGCTGTTAGTCTCCGTAAACCAACCTTTAAAGAGATACCCGTCTTTAGTTGGTTGGGGGTCAGGAGCCGCTGATATTTCGGTATTGTAAGCGATGTTAGTTACTTTAGTTGCTACAGTATTTGTTGCATTTTGATCACTATACTCCGTAACATTGTCATAGATGTAGAATACATCAAAGTAAACCGGCGGATTGAACTGCTTAACCCAAACATAACTGATGCCGTTATTATACTCAAAGTAACCCGCTCTACTGGAAGTAGGCTCAAAGTCGCCTTGCATTTTTAACACTCTTGGTGTATCGGCAAACTCGATGTAAGTAAAACCGCCACTGGTAGCGCGGATTGTCCCGTCAACGACTACTTTAGCACCGTTATAAACATAAACTCCGGCACCACCACCGATAACATTCCCTTTAATGTAAACAAAAGCTTGATCATACGCGAAGACTCCGGTACCACCGCCTGAAGAATTACCATAGACATAGACTTCAGTTCCGTCACCGCCGACCGTCATAGCACCACCACCGTTACAGTTACCGTAAACCGTGATCTTGCCGCCATTGAAAGCACTCAAACCATAAAAACTGTTAAAAATTATATTGCCATAAACCGTGATTTCCGAACCGGCTCCGGTGACATAAGCCCCCCGAGCTCCGGTCCCGCTTCCTAATGAAGTCGCATGATGCACTTCAGCTTTTCCTCCGTTGTGGGCATAAACTCCGTGCATATCTCCGGATCCCGTACCGGTAACATTAAACTGACCTCCGGCTGCGCGATTGACCAACTTAACTTCACCGTTTTCTCCAACTTCTAAAGCATGACCTCGGGCAGGTTGAACGCTGAGAATGAAACCATTCATATCAAAAGCCAGGCTTTTATTGGTAATCACGATATTTGAAGTATAGTTGATATTGGCAATCAACTTGATGGTTTCACCATCAGCGACAGCCGCTAAGGCATCGTCTAATGACTCGTATTTTACACCGGTTTCCACGATTTCACACACTTCTTCAGCAGCATGCAAGATATACGGATGCACAATAAAGACACTGATCATAAATGTCAACAATAGCGCTAAACCGATTTTGAATGATTTTGTAGTTTTTTTCATTGAACACCTCCACTTCTTTTAGTCAAAAAACTAAATATTCATTTATTATCCAATGTAATTATAACAATCAGGAAGAATATGAAAGTAGTGATATGCTCTACCCTTTTCAGGTAAAAACTACAACAACTGCAGAAAACCGAGTGGTTTAAAGGCTGAAAATAGATTTTCCCAGACAATCTAGTCAATGATAATAAGTTATATCATTGGGAAAAATAGTCTGACAAAAGCCTATTCTCCTCTGTCTTTGTCTAAAATCATTTTTATAGCAAAACCTCGCTTTATTCTGATAAAGCTCTTAGTTATTATTTTTCATTGCTACAAAAAATCATTATAGTTTAGAACCCCTACGCTATTTTATGGTGCTAAGAAAACAACTTTTGCTACAGCTGAAGTGAGTGATCCTCACTCCCATTCAATTGTCCCGGGAGGCTTGTCGGTTATATCATAGACAACCCGGTTAACACCGGCGACTTCCGTAGTTATTCGTGTTGAGATTCTTTTTAGGACTTCATAAGGAATTTTCACCCAAGTAGCAGCCATAGCATTATTTGACTCAACTGCGCGCACGATAACAGTCTGTCCGTAGCTTCTTTCCCCGGCATTCACTCCCACCGACTTGATGTCAGGTAAAACCGCAAAGTATTGCCAAGCTTCTTTAATATCTGCTTCTTCTATTTCTTCCCGTACTATCATATCAGCGGCTTTCAGTATTTCCAGCTTTACTTTTGTCACTTCTCCTAGGCAACGTACTGCTAAACCGGGTCCGGGAAAAGGTTGACGATTAACCAAAGACTCTGGCAAGCCAAGCTGTATTCCTAAAGCCCGAACTTCGTTTTTATAGAGATATTTCAGCGGTTCAATAAGCTCAAAGTTCAATGCTTCCGGTAAGCCACCAACATTATGGTGGGTTTTTACTGTCTTATTATCCAATGTTCCGCTTTCGATAATATCAGGAAAAATTGTTCCTTGTGCTAAAAAAGCGATATCAGTGAATTTCTTCACTTCCTCTTCAAATACTTTAATAAACTCATGACCAATGATCTTTCTCTTTTCTTCCGGCTCACTGACACCCCGCAATTTATCTAAAAAGCGTGCAGCTGCATCGACTTTTATTACATTGAATCCCCAGTTGTCATTAAAAGTCTGCATAACCGTAGCTGCTTCACCGGTGCGCAATAATCCATGATCAACAAACATACAAAGCAAATTGTCACCAATAGCTTTATGCAGTAAAGCAGCGACAACTGAACTATCCACGCCACCGCTGATAGCACACAACACTTTTTTATCTTGCACCTTTTGTTGGATCTTACTGATTTGATTGGCTGCAAAAGTTGCCATATCACGCTCAGTTTCTAACTTACAAATATTGAAAAGGAAATTGGAGAAGAATAACTCAGCATTGTCATCACTGCTGACTTCCGGATGGAATTGGACCGCATAGATATTCCTACTCTCATCAGCCATAGCAGCATTAGGACAATCAACGGTATGCGCCCAGTTGATAAAGCCCTTAGGTAAGCGTGTTACCTCGTCATTATGCCGCATACAAAAATCCATTTTTGCTTTAAAACCTTGGTTTAATCTATTACTTTGGGTTATGAAAACTTGCCGGTCGCCCTGCTCAGCTACTTTTGCGGCTTTTACTTCCCCACCAAAATCTCGAGCCAGCAACTGCATGCCGTAACAGATGCCTAAAATGGGTAAACCTAAAGTGTAAATCGCTGTATCGGCGTTATAAGTTTCCGGCCAATAAACGCTCTTTGGTGAACCGCTCAGCACTAGGGCTTTGATGCTGGTATCAGCTGCTATTTCTTTGGCGCTGATCCTATGATCGACAACCTCACTTATTATACCTAGATCCCGGATGCGCTGTGCCACTTGTTGACAAGTTGTACTGCCAAAATCCAAAACTACTACTTTGTTTCTCATAACTCTTCCTTTTTATCTGCTAAAGAAAAAAGGCTTGCGCCTTAATTTCTGTCTCTAAACCATACAGGCACATCAGGCTCTTCCGCAGTTTCAACTTCCACCTGCGTTTCAATTTGCGGAGCTGCTGTACTGTTTGTCGTCGCTTTATTGTCGCCAAAGCCGGTGGCAATAACCGTTACGATGATATTTTCTCCTAAGCGGTCATTAGTTGCCAAACCGGCTATCAGTTCCATGTCGGAACCGGCAGCCTCGGTGATATAATTAACCGCCCGTTTGTATTCATTAAGGGTCATGCCCTTGCCGCCCGTAATATTGACGATAGCTTTCTTGGCTCCTTCAATGCTGGCTTCCAGTAGCGGTGAATTTAAAGCTTGTTTAGCTGCTTCGATGGCTTTGTTTTCTCCATTAGCGATACCGATACCGATTAAAGCCGAACCCTGACCTTGCATAACAGAACGAACATCCGCGAAGTCCAAGTTAATGGTCGCTCTGACGGCGATTAAATCCGTAATAGTTTGAATTCCTTGCCGCAGAATATTATCCGCTTCTTTAAACGAATCAACTAAAGGAATTTCTCCGATGGTTTCACTTAACTTACTGTTAGATATTACAATTAGGGCATCGACATACTCTTTCATCTCTTCAATGCCGCCTAAAGCTACTCTCATTCTCTTAATCCCTTCCCAATCGAAAGGTTTTGTGACGATACCCACTGTTAAAGCTCCGGCTTCTTTGGCTAAACGCGAAATAAAAGGGGCAGCTGCCGTTCCGGTGCCGCCACCCATTCCGGCGGCGACAAAGATCATATCGGCGTCTTTTACTACTTCTTTGAGTTCGGCTTCGGATTCCATAACTGCCGCTCTGCCGATTTTCGGATCACTACCGGCACCATAGCCTCGACAAATCGTTGGCCCGATAAGAATTTTGTTGGAGCATACTGAGTCATCCAGAACCTGTAAGTCGGTGTTGACCACAAAAAATTCGGCACCTTGCATGCCCTCTTCAACCATGCGATTGACAGCATTACAACCGGCTCCGCCAACACCAAACACCTTGATTCTCGTAATTTGATTATATTTTAGACTCATAATTATCCTCCAGACCTACTCTCAAAGAAAAAGTTTTTTAATTTATCAGTGAAACTCTTTTCGGGTTTAACATAACTGCTAGCAACCAAGCGATTGAAGACTTCAACATCGATGCTGCTGTTGGGTTTTTCTTGTAAGTATGACAAATCGTGGTAAACATAAAAAGCTCCTAAAGCGGCGGTAAAAGCACTTCTCCTGGCACCGATGGTCTGTGGCACATAAAGCTTTACCGGAGCTTTCAGCTTCTTATTTAAATAATCGGTTATCCCTTCAATATCGCAGGCATCACCATACAAATAATACACTACTTGCTCTTTATCCGCAATTGGTTGACACAGTGAAATTATCTCATTTAGCCACTTATTTAGCCCTTTGGCGACCATTTTATTGAGCCCGCCTTTAGTAATGCTGATGATTCTGCCTTCTTGGTTTTCATACCAAACCGTACTATTGTTATCATAGTCATTTAAGCCGACAAATTCCCGACACATCATCCTGGCGGTACTGACTGCTACCTCAGCTTGAGCCACAACATCATCCAACCATAAACCAAAACCGCTGGGTAAATCCCGTACACTAATCAAACGATTGTTGTTGAACAAAGCTAAACTGCTGTAACGTTCTCTGAGATTAATAGCGATGATATAGGTGTCCTCGGGTTGTTGCAACAAAGCCATCTCTTTGCCGGCGGCATAGGCGTTCAGACAAATATCGATGACCCCGATGCCGCTTCTTTCGCAAGCTGCCACATATTGGTGGGCCATCTTGCGATTAGCATAAAACAGGTCCATTTCAATGGTTAAAATATCGGCTAACTCATGCAGTGGTACTTGGTAGAAAGGTACTTCATTGACCAAGTAGCGATTAGCCACGACATTGATCAATTCGTGTTTGGCTTCACTGGAACTATTGATAGCTTCTTTGATGGCGAAGTTGATATCTTTGGCACTGATCCTTTTATCACTGTTGGTTATTTGGACTGTCACTTTTTTACTGACTTTTTTGACTAAAAAATCAGGAATCAGTAAAATGACCTGTTTGATTATCAAGCCCAAACCGCTAGCTGCTTTATCAAATAACTGCTTTAAGCTTTCACTTAAAGCTGCTTGGTCTTCTACAACACCGTTAGCCATTCCGCTGATGAATACTTCGTCAAGTTTCAAGATATTTAAGCGCGAATTTAAAAATTCCCCGGTTATCAGAGTGGCTTTATCTTCGCTTATTTCCAAAACGCTCAACACTTGCTGACTTGCCATTTCCCTCTCCCTTGTGTTGCGTTAATTATAACAAATAATACAATCAATGTCCTTAGTTTAGCTGCCTTCTTGACGCTTTTTCTGCCATTTTACGAAAATAAACTTCGCAAAATTACTAACTAATAAAACCAGTAAAGCATAAAACAAAAACAGACATACAAACTGCATTAGTAGCGCCGTTGTATTTAAAATACCATTGATGAAAACTGCGAAACTTGCACTCTCATTTTTGAAATTGAATTTGTTTATCACCAAGTAAGTGATAATACTGCTGAGGCAACTCACAGTCAATACCAAATAGAGCGTAGTGACGAATTTCTTAGCTTTGAGTATGATACTAAAAAACAAGAAAACGCCACATAAGCCGGCAGTCAGGTAAATTAAATAGTCTAATAATTTTTGGTATTGACTACTGCTGTTAAGAAACAAGGTCAAAGGAGAATAGAGAAAAGGTATGTTGTAAGCCAAGAGTAGTTGTTTATCAATTTCATTAATCAGCGCAGCACTGGCCTCCGGTGATAGTCCCCGTGAAGCAATTACCGGATCCACCATTTTATGGTTGTAGCTGCGAAAAGCTTTATTGTCAATTTCCGTATCGATACCCTGCATTCGCAGATGAAAGTAGCGCACCACTTCACTTGGAAAATCAAAAGAAGCTAAAGACTCTTCAACATCCAAAACATGAGATAAGTCATACAGTTCTATGACTTCTGCAGCATTTTCGTTGATTTCTTTGCCGAGTTCGCTGATATAATCACAATTGTTGACGGCGTAATCAAAAACCGTCTCATTAAAGAAACTTATTTTTAAAGCGAAAAAAAGAGCCAAAGCTGTGATGGCTATACCCAGGAAAACCGCTATTATGTTTCTTATTATAGTTTTCAAATTCATTTTATTCATTCTCCTGGAAGTATGTTTGGAGAAACTCCGGTACCAATGAAGCAGCTTGTTCTTGTATTTCTACAACACGGGCCCCTTTGCTTTGGGCCAGTAGCCGTAACTCGTAAGAAAATTGAGTAGCTAAGGAAGCGCCTATTACCAGCAAGGTATCCCCGGCTTCCAGTTGTTCAACCTGTTGGTAAGCTGTGGCGTAAGCCGGTGCTAAATCACCGTAAAGCACAATATTAGCCAAATCGCCATGAACAGCAATGACCTTATTACTGCCTGCTCTTTGATGCAAACCATCAATATTCATGGTAATCACCGGCACCTGGTACTGCGCTAAAGCATAGTGAGCAGCATTAGGCTCAGCTTTGTCAATATAGCTGCGCATTTCTTCAATAACCGCGCTGTATGCCTGTGGATTATTGGTGGCGAAACTTCTTGTCAGTTTATCGCGGATACCGGGAATATCTTGAAAAGTCGGAATGTTGGATTCGGCAGAAATTCCCGCGCCGCTAAAAGCGAGCAGTTTAGGCATCTTGTTGTAGTTTCCATGCACTGTACTGTTCTAAATCGTCTTTGATAAACTCCAATACTAAAACTAACACCAAAGTTCGTTCCATAAAAGCGCCAAAAGGTAACCAACGGGGTAAGACCCTAAAAGGTGAGACCACAAACAGAAAAGAAACGATGACTAAAGCAACCGAGGTTACCGGAATCTTATCGTACTTTTTGTCAAAATAATCTTTCATCATGGAAAACATCAAGGTGATTGCTTCCCAGTATTCACTCAGAGTATCCCGATTTTCATTAGCGACAGTTTCAACATCGGCGATTAATCCCTGAGATTGCTTTGTATCTTTCATAATCGTCTTAGCTGCTTCTTGACCGCCTTGAAACATGCCCTTCATTATTTTTTTGTCCATGTTAAGATTATACCACTAAAAAAGAAAAAGCCGTAAATTTAATGACACTGACGGCTTTGGTATTAAGAATACACTTTTAAAGCAACTAACTGAAAGCCTAGCTCTCAGCCCAATATGGTACTTCACTACCCTTGCTTAGCAAGATCGTCTTTTGGTAATCCGATTGATTGAGAAACAGTAGAATATTTTTGATTTCTTCTTCAGTGCAACTCCACAATATTTTAACTTCAATATCCTTCTTCAATATATCCACCGCCACAACAATATAATCAACCGTTTTTTCTTTTTGACTACCGACAAAAACATCGATCCCGTTTTTGTCGCTACTGGCAGTATCCTTTAGGTAGCCATAATCGACCGGGTAAATCATATTGGCATATTTCGGATGGACGCTGTTTTTCGGACGATCAATTACCAACTCTGATGAAAAAAATAAGCTTTCCAGCTTTTGCCAAAATAGGGCATTATTTTGAAATTTCATAGCTCTAATTCCCTCTCCACAAAGACGATTTTAACATGAATCGCAATCAAATGAAAAGTTTTTCCTTAAATTCAAGAAGTTTTCACAAAATTTTCATAATCCCAAAAACACGATAATCCAAGCTTGCTTATTTTCCCCCGACAATAGTCACCACGGCTTTAGCATCCTTTTCGACTCTGACCCCGGTTTCCAATAAACGACAATGGGAAATGTGGCCCCGGGATATCAAAAGACAATCGGCTTTTAAAATCGCCGCCATTTCATTGTCATGGTCACTATCCCCGATGACCAGTATCTTGTGACTACGAGCTTTATTAGCTTTTGCCCAAGCCTTTGCTAAGCCCGCTTTGCCGGCAGCGTAAATGTTATCGCTTCCCAACAGGTCACTAAAATATTCCGCCAGTCTTAAGTCTTTCATCTGTCGCCGCAAATCCTGTTGGCGCGCTGCCGATATTACAACTTGGCGGATACCCATTTTATTAAGTGCGACTATCGCTTTACGGACATCAGGAAAACATTTAAGCTCAGCTATCCTCTCATTGTATTTCGCAGTAAACTCTTCCGCCAAAACAGAAAATGGAGCGTGAGCAGTAATTCCGGTTTTATCATAGTAAGCAGCGATGGGAAAACCAAATATCGCGCGATATTTCCTGGTACTCAGAGTTGGAAGTTGATAGCGCTGCAACAATTCATTAATAATCTTACGACACAACTGCAGATCATCCAGTATTGTGCCGTTAAAATCCCATATTACCGTATCATATTTATTCATGATGCTTACTCATATTCATTGAAGTACAACTCCTTCTTTTGGAGTTGGGCTAGGTCAACCACTTCAGGTTTATTAAACAACACCATGGTAGCCGGTCTATTGTTAGCCGCTTTTTGCCAGCTATCTAAACAATGCTCACTTGCCATCAATTCAACAATTATTCTTTTACCCTTGTTATACAGGTAGCTTACAGTGTGGTACGCTGCTTCGTCGTTTAGGTAGACCAATTCCTCAATATTAATCTCTGCGTTAGTTTCTGTGTACACACAGTAAGCGCTCAGTTTATCCTCAATTTTAATCATATAACTTAAGTTGCCTTGAGCTTGCCATAATTCTTGTTTTCTTTGATAGTAGGCTAAGTCTCGAAGACAGTAACCATTTTTATCAGCCGTGAATTCTTGGTAAAGCTCTAGCAAACTCGCCAAGGTGACTTCCCTTCTAGAATCATTTGGTAAGCCGGCTATATCAGAAGCCGGTAATATAAGCTGCTTACGATAGTAAACATCAATGAACCCAAAAGAGCGATAGATTTCCGGATTATAAGCTTGGATTAAAATAAGCGGAGCTTGCAGTCGCGATAAAACCGCACTAAGTAGTTTTCTCATATAACCTTGATGCTGGTATTCTTTTTTCGTTATTACCCCGGCAATAAAATCATAGTCGTAGACTCTGTCGTTGATAACCATCTGACGTTGACTAACCTGCAGGCAGGAAATCAATTTTCCTTCTTCTTTTAGGACATAGTTTGCAACATTGAAATAGTCATGTTGGAAATGGTAATCAGTATAACCACCATCATCAAAATAGAAATACTCTTGCCAAAGCTTAAATATCTCTGCTTTATCTTCCTCAGAGGTTTTCGTAATCAACATGATGGTCCTTTTCACAGATGCGATAGTTTTCAATCAGGAAGTCCGGACGATAACTCAACTTTGCTTGTCGCAAGTTCTCTAAACCCAGATCATCTTCGCGATTCATATATAGCGCATCTTTAAACTCTCTAGCAAGAAACTCTTTTAGCAAAACCTGATATAAACCACGATAATCATTATTGGCTTTTTCAATATTAACCTGCATGGTGTCTTTTCCTTGGCTGGTGGCAATAATAAAGCCTTGTACCGCCCCATCAATCAAAATACAGGCTCCTTTGACTTTAAGGCTTAAATAGTTATCCAGTACGATATTGTTGGCTTCTTGATCATATTCTAAATACATCGCTGTTTTTTCGTTGTACCATTGATTGACAAAAGCTTTTACTTTATCGAGGTTGTTTTCATCAATTTCCTGATAGATGAAATTTGGATAATTCTGATAAAAGAAATTTAAATGATTGCGTTTCTTCTGTAGTCTTTTGCCGCTGAAGTTACGAAAACGTTCAATCTCATAGACATAATCAAAGTTATCACGATAAGCTCTTAACTCAAACTCCGGATGCTTAGCTAAAATCATTTCAGCATACTCTTTCTCAAAGCCGGCATAAATAAAAGGTAACTTGCACTCATTATATTGCGCTTCTATTAAGTCAAAAGCTTCCGGTAATCGCTCTTTTCGACAAAGCGGCATATAGGAAAAATAGTGCTCATGATAATACGAGGAAAGCATTAATATATCATTTTCCACATAGTAGTATATCGGTAGCCATTTAGCAAACATCCAAAGATTAAGAAAGTTATAGTGGCTTAAACGGTAATCAACCAACTGCAAATACTCGTTTATTAATTCCTGGTCCGCTAATGTCAGTAAAGTATATCGATTAAGACAATCATCCATCAATCTATCTCTTTTTCTTGATACTCCACATCAATGACATCATCACTGGGAAAATAAGTGCGTTCTTCGATATCTTCCTGTGCTGTCTGTTGGCTGTCCTTGCGAAATACGCTTATTGATTTTCTGGCTTTGAAAAAAAACCAAGCCAGCAAAGCCAAAATGACCAGTATTACTACCAGGAAGAATTTCCAGAATATCGCGATAAATAAGACCACAACAATAATTGTTAAAACAAAGTTTAAATTTCTCATGATACTTTGATATTTTATCACATTTCTCAGATATTCATTGTTTAATTATCAAGTAGCTAAATTGTAAACTACTAAAGTTCAAAGCTTTAATTAAGTTCATCTTTGAGCTTGACCCCACCGACAAAAACCGCTAAAGGTTGCATGGTCCTATCAAAAATACAAATGTCACTGTCTTTCCCAATTTCCAAGCTTCCTTTTCTATTTTGTTTTAG
>CAZUQA010000056.1:0-7805 GCA_964622375.1 uncultured Erysipelotrichaceae bacterium
CCGGAAAAGAGCGAACTTGATTATTACTATCTCAAACTGATTACGGAATTCACTTACAATATCTGGGGGGGCTGGAAGTTATATCTCTGTGGTGATGAAGCTTTGTCATTAAAAATAAAGGCAGCGATGCTTGATACTTTAGCGAAATTTGGTTCTTGGGGCTCGATAAAATTACTGTTCAATCAAGATTTTACTGTCGAATTCTTGCCGTTTGAGCAGTGCCCCCAAAACGAAGGCTCAAAACCCTTTGGCAATCATCTCAATGGTTGTCGGATCGGCTTTGATGGTGGCGGTTCTGATCGTAAAGTCTCGGCAGTAATTGATGGGGAAGTCGTATATTCTGAAGAAGTGTTATGGGAAGCCAAATTCCGTAGTGATATTGACTATCACTATAATGAAGTATTAACAGCCTTTAAAACGGCAGCAGCCAAGATGCCCCGGGTTGACGCTATTGGTGTCAGTATTGCCGGCTCGATGGTCGGTGATCAGTATTACCGCGGTACCATTACCAAAGAAGTGTCAGCCAAAGATATGGAAGAGAAAGGGCGCAATCTCTTTAGAAGGGCAGCCGATCAAATTGGACCTAATATTCCGGTAGTCGGAAGAAATGACGGTGATATAGCGGCTTTAGCCGGAGCGATGAGCTTGCAGAAAAATAAACTATGGGGGGTACCTTTAGGAACCGGCTTTGGTTCAGGTTATGTCGATGGCGTCGGGAACCTGAAAGATTGGTCGACCAACATGGCTTTCTCTAAAGTGGCGGTCAATGAGGATGCCCACTCCAGTGAGTTGTTGGGCTTTATCGGCATTGGCGAATCTTACATTTCCCAGAATCGCGTTATTGAGATGGCAGAAAAGGAAGGGATAGAAATGCCGCCTGAGCTCTACCCGGCTGAGAAATTGCTGATTATTCAAGATTACATGAATAAAGGCGATTCGCGAACCACACGGATATTCACCTACATGGGCTGTTGTTTTGCCCACATGTTACCACTGGCTGATTTGTTTTTAGATATCGAGCATGTTTATTTAATCGGCAGATTGGTCTCCGGTAAAGGCGGCGAAGTGTTTGTGCAAGAGTGTCAAAGAGTGCTCAATGAAGATTACCCGGACCATGCCGCTAAGATGACATTATGGCTGCCCGATGAGAATGACCGCCGGGTTAGTCAGTCGGTGGCAGCTGCCAGTTTACCAATTGTCGAATAATTGCTTATAAGCTACTAAGATAAGACTATCATCTATTTCTAAAATCTTTAGAAGTTTTGTTGGTGTCTGTCAGTTTATTTTTAAACAAAAATAGCATTTGAAGTCAAGAATGCTTAGCTATTCTGTCCTAAAATCAGCAGTGAGGAAATAAATAGTGACAAGTGAAGCAGTAAGCTACAAAAAGGAAGTCGTAAAAGCGCTGAAGGAATATGTCGATTGCCATCTTCAACAGCCGATTACTGCTAAAAAGCTGGCTATAGCGGTAGGCTACTCACCCTATCACATGGCGCGAGTTTTCAAAGAGGAAACCGGTTTATCGCCCTTTGACTATATTCGTCAACAGCGTTTACTGCAATCAGCTTACGCGTTGCGCAGTGAAAAACTACGGGTAATCGATGTCGCTTTAGACTATGTCTTTGACAGTCATGAAGGCTTTACCCGAGCTTTTACCAAAGCCTTTGGCATCAGCCCGAAGAAATATTCTCAGCTCAAAGCGCCGGAGGGCTGGCTCATTCCTTTTCGCTATTTAAATCGCTCAAAGTCAAATTTAAAGGAGCTGGATATGGAACAAACAACAGTAATTTTTACACAGATCATTGAGCGCCCGGCCCGCAAGCTCATCATAAGAAGAAGCAAGAACGCCCATGAGTATTTCTCGTATTGCCAAGAAGTAGGCTGCGGTATTCACAATAACTCAGCACCCTGGGATATCCTTTGTGAAATCAAGGAAGCGCTCTACGAACCGGTAGGTTTATGGTTACCGGATAGTTTACGCCAAGAAGGTACCGGAGTATACGGCCATGGAGTAGAAGTACCTTTCGATTACCAAGGCGAGTTACCGCCCGACTTCGATATAATCGACTTAGCGCCTTGTCAGTACTTAGTGTTTCAAGGGGAACCTTACGCTGATGCGGATTTTGACGAAGCTATTCGTACTTGTATGGAAAGCATCAGTCGCTTCAATCCCGAGGTTTACGGTTATCAATGGGCACCGGAAATAGCACCGCGAATGCAATTATCACCGGAAGGCTGGCGCGGTTATATCGAGTTGTATCCGGTAAAAGCGAAGAAATGCTGATTATTTCGCCAAAATGAATAATAGTAATTGCAACCAAGAAAAAGCTGCTGACAGTTAAACTAAGCCCGAGAAAATCGTGGCTTTGTTTAGCATAAGGAAATGATATTTTTCTGCTGCTGCTTGTTAAGTGGCTTATTGAAATAGTTCAAGAGCAATATATAGATAACACTAGTAATTGTATAGAAATCAATTATTGGGAAAGCTATTCCCATATATTTTTAATGTAGTATAATTTGTCTAAACAAACAAAGGGTTTTTGATAGGGGGAATACTAAATGAAAAAACTCATAACAATATTACTGGCAACACTCATGATTCTGTTGGTACTGCCTTTGGAATCTTTGAAAGCTAGTGGTATAACTATTAACATCTATACCGAAAGTGATTGGGAAGCAATTACGGATGAAGGCGTAATCCTTTTAGAAGATGGTGATACTTTAAATATTATGGAAAATGTTTCGCCACCTGAGGATACTGAAATCCGCATCGCTGATGATGCCACAGTATTAGTCTGGGATCAATGGTGTGGTATTCACGACAATTTGCGCTTCGAGGTTGGTACTAATGCTACACTTGAAGTCGTGGATTTATACCTGAGTTATTCCGGATACCAGCACTTGATTTTCCTTAATGAAGGAGCAGAACTGGTGGTTAGCAGCTTTTGTCAGCTGGAAACTAAAAATTATAGCTGGGGATTGTTGGTTTGTTTAGACGGATCATCAGTAACCGTACCAACCGGTGTGGATTGTAAAATAATTACTGATAGTGGTGGTAATATTTATACGGAAGGCAGTGTTGATTTCAATATTAATGGTAAGTTAAATATTAGCACTTATAATTATTGGAGCAACATTGCTCCTTTCTGTGGTCTTGAGCAAACAACAATCAATAAATACGGCAGCGGAGCTTTGAATGTGGACAATATTTGGTGCGAAACCCTAAATGTTTATGAAGGGTTTATAAATATTAACAAACAGCTTGATGCCGCAGCTTATTGGGCACCCAACGGAAAAATCACGATTGCGAAATTCGCCGTCCTGAATATCGAAGGTGATTATTACGGGATTTACGGTCATGATTTAGAAATAGTATGCAACGGCAATATGAATGTTGGCAGTAGTAATTATGCTGTGGCTGCTAATAGCCTTAAAGCAAGTGGTCAAGGGGAAATCGAGTTTAAAGGACCGGGCTCTGCTATGTATTTGTACACTGAGGCAGCAAAAGTCGGCAACAATATAACCTTACGGTTTACCAGTCCGGCAGACAGAAATTGTTCCTATTGGTTCGGTGCAGTAGATTATGATCAAAACTATCGCTGGAAAATTACCGATGGAACTTTCTCCCAAGGTTGTGATGTTATGAGTGAGTATATTTGTGTTCACTTTGATAGCGGCGCCAGCAGTACCACGATTCAAAGAGAAGTGAATACCGGAGCCCCGAAAATCATCACACCGGATCAAACATATTTTGTTTCCGGTATTGGGGGTTCCTATCGTTTAGCGGCAACCGGTGATGCTCCAATTATTTGGTCACTTGATGGCAATCAACCGGCTGGGGTTACTATTGGAGATGGCTATTTAGAAGTAGCAGCTACAGTAGCTCCGGCAACCTATACTTTTACTATAGCAGCCGCTAATGCCAGCGGACCGACTGACTATCAGGTGTTCACTTTGTATGTAACGCAAGGATATCCACCGACTATTTTCAGTGGCAATAGTCTTAGTATTCCTTATGGCACAGATTATGGATGGTCGGTAAATGTCAACGGAACCTGGCCTATGACTTTTAGCTTGGGTACCGACGCTCCTTCGGGAGTAACAATCAATAATAACGGGTATCTGTATTTTGATTACGGCATTCCGCTAGGGACTTATACTTTTACCATAAGAGTCAGCAATACTTTTGGCTATGATGAACAACGTTTTACTTTAAACGTAGTGAATAATCCAGGCTTAACGCCGGTTACTATCAATATTGCCAATCTCAATACTGATGCAAATAATTCTGCTAATTATAGCAACCAATCTCAATGGGTATATTATGGTGGGTTAAAAATGTTAGTTTTAAATACCGCTTACGGCAATTATATTTTAACCGGCACCAATAGCGATATTAATGTTACCAGCGCACAACGGAATATCAATCTTACTTTAAATAATGTGAATATTGAGACTCATGTCGACGACCCATCTTTGAGTGTCAGTGGTGACAACACGGTAATAACTCTGACAGGAAACAACAGCCTGAAAACTTATGCTAACAGACATAGTTTTGATGCAGTAGGTTGTCGCAATCTCACTTTTTCCAGCAATACAGCCGGAAAACTGGTGGTTGATTTTATGGCTCTTAACGGCAATAATTCAAGAATCACATTCCAGGGTAATGCTGAAATAACAGCAGGCGGAAGAAGCACATTTAACTACCCAATTTGGGTTAGTGGAGCCGGGAATTATGAATTTTTGATTGGTGATAATGCTAAACTGAATCTGTTAAGCAAGGGCACCTATTCCTATACCTTTACCAAGGCTAGTAGCGCAAATACCCATAAGTGGAAGGTAAACAACGGAGAAATTACCAGCGGTGATGAGAAGAGTGCGACAATAACAGTAAAATTACCAAACACTACAACTTTCACTACCACAACCATCTCCCGAGTAGCTTTACCCAGCTATACCAGCAAGACCTTTACCTTTAATACGATTACCGGCTATGAGTATTATCAGGTCTATCGCTCAACTAAGAAAACCACCGGATTTGCCTTAGTGGGAACAACCACAACAACGTCCTTCACTGATTATCATCTGAAACCGGGGACTACTTATTATTACAAGGTCAGAGCAGTTAAGGTGGTAAATAAAAAGAATGTCTACAGTGCTTATTTGCCGACATTAGCTGTAGCTACCACGACTTTACCGTTAGTTGGTGATGTCAAGGTGAAAACCAGTGCTCGGGGCTTGGCTTTTGAATGGACCAATGACCATGAAATGAAGGCGGTTCAAGTTTACTATGCAACTACCAATACCAGCAGAACCAAGTGGTCGATTGCGAGCTTTGATGGCAGTGATTTCATTTTAGATAAACTATTGGACAACAAGTTATATTACTACAAACTACGTTATGTTTATTATGATGGGCTTACCGCCTACAGTGCCTTCACTCCGGTTAAGTCAATTACCACCAGCACCATTGATCGCACCATCAACCCGGTAGTAATTGATGCTTATACCAACAAGACGATTGAGTATGATGCTATTGCCGATTATGAGTATTATCAAATATATCGTTCAACTAAAAAGACCATCGGTTTCAAATTAGTTGGCACTACCACAGCAACCAAGTTCACCGATTATTATTTGGCACCGGGAACAACTTATTACTATAAAGTAAGGGCAGTCAAAGTTGTCAATAAAAAGAATGTTTATAGTGCCTATAGTCCGCTAATTACGACTTCAACTACCAAATTGCCAATTCCCAATGATGTTACAGTTACTGGGGAAACCGGATCACTTAAGGTAAAGTGGGACAACAACCATGATATGTTGGCAATTCAGGTCTATTATGCAACTACTAATACCAGCAGAACGAAATGGGCGGTAATGACGGTAAGTGCCGAAGAGTTCAAAATCATGAAACTTCCGGCTAACAAAAAGTATTTCTACAAGACCCGTTATGTTTATTACAACGGTAATATCAGTTATAGTGCTTTCAGCACCGTGAAGGATGTTACAACCAAATAAAGTAAGAACATCCTAACTGAAGTTATGCAATAATCCTAAGGAAAGCAGTATCCTAAATCTACTGCTTTTCTTTAGGTGATAGGCAGTGAGCAGTTGTTTTCCCAAAATTAGCACAAGCAACACTCACTGTCCGTTAATGAGTACTGCTTATCTGTTATAATCAAAGCGTATTACATGAAATGGGAGGTTTATTATGAACGAGATCAAATGTCCGAATTGCGGTGAAAAATTTAAATTAGATGGAGTCGGTTATGCCGATATACTCAAACAAGTCAAAGATCAACAATTTGAAGAAGAGCTAAAACAACGTTTAGCCAGTGATGTGAACTTGGCGGTGGAACAAACCCGTAATGCCTTAAATGCCGATATCAATAAAATTAAGGAGAGTTTAGCGGTAGCGGAAAGTCAAAGGGTAGCACTGGAAAATAACAAAGACAAGGAGATTGCCGCTTTAAAAGCCCAGATTGAGCGTAGCGAAATCGAGAAAAAGCTTTCACTAAGTGAAACCATGAACAGTTTTGAGAAAGAACTTGATAAACTCAAACAAGATTTACTGAGCCAAGAAAAAGAACAACAGTTGACCCAAGAAGTTCATAATAAAGAAGTAGCGTTATTAACTGCGGAAATAGAACGACAAAAAGAATTTAAGATGCGCTTATCCACGAAGATGATTGGGGAATCTTTAGAACAGTACTGCCTCAATGAGTTTAATAAACTGCGCTCTTCGGCTTTCAAAGATGCTTACTTTGAGAAAGACAATGATGCCAAAGGTGGTAGTAAAGGGGATTTCATTTTCCGCGATCCGGCTGAAGGCGTTGAGCTGTTATCAATCATGTTTGAGATGAAAAATGAAAATGAAGAGAGCGTCAAAAAACAGAAAAACGAAATCTTCTACAGTAAGTTGGATAAAGACCGTAATGAAAAGAAATGCGAATATGCCGTTTTGGTTTCAACTTTGGAAGAAGACAACGATTTGTTCAATCAGGGTATCGTCGATGTTTCTTATCGTTATCCTAAGATGTTTGTCATTCGCCCACAATTCTTTATTCCGATAATCACCTTTTTGAAAAATAGTGCAGAAAAAACCGCGGCGGTAAAAAATGAGTTGGCTATTATCAAAAATCAAAACATCGATATCACAACTTTTGAAGAGGATATCAATGACTGGAAAAGCGGGTTTTTAACATCAATAAAAAATGCCGGAAAGAAACATGAAGAGGCTTTAGAACAAATTGACAAAGCGATTGCTAACCTGATGAAAGTCAGAGACTCCTTAACTCTATCTGACAAGCACTTATTGGCTGCGGAAAACAAGATGGATGATCTAACTGTTAAACGCTTAACCCGCAATAATCCGACGATGAAGGCGAAGTTCAACGAGTTGGACAAAAACCAAGAAAACAGTGAATAAATAAGCTATTGCTATCATCATCGCAATTGTAGCAATAAAGCTATAAAAGTCGCTCTTTTGGTGAGAGTGTGGATTGAAGGAAACGGGAAATATCAGCATTGACAAAACAGCCATCCCTATAGATGACTGTTTTTTTGTATGAAAAACTATCCCGGGAAAAAGTTGCTTATTTTACAATCCCCATTCCGGCACATCGGGTTTCGGTTGCCCGATAAGCAGAATCTAGTTTTGGGTTAATTTCCAGTGAGTTGGTATCACTTTTTGTGTGGGTTTGCCACTGAGCTAAACCGCTGGGCTCTAACATATTACCCGGACGATAATCAGCGAAAATTCCACTTTGGTCGACAATGAAGTAACAATTGTCATTCATTTT
>CAZUQA010000057.1:0-10223 GCA_964622375.1 uncultured Erysipelotrichaceae bacterium
GGTGATCAGTTTGTCAGCAACGGCTTAAGCTTGCAAGCTTATTACTCAAATAATACTAGTGAAACCGTGCAAGCGGAAGCCCTTAGCGGCTATGATATAACAGCCGGTTTTAAAAGAATTACCGTTGATTTCCAAGGCAAACAAGATTTCTTTGAAGTCGAAGTAAAACCGCGACGTTTGACCAATATAAAAATCACCAAGCTACCTGATAAATTACAGTATGTCGAAGGTGAAGCTTTGAATTTGAGCGGTTTGGAAGTTATGGCTTTCTATCGCAATGATATCAAAAATCTTGTTCGGGATTATGTGGTGGAGGGTTATGACAACGCCCCGGGCACTAAGAGACTGAGTGTCAATTATGAAAACAAGAGCGATAGTTTCAATGTCGAAGTCAGCAATCGGCAATTGACTGGTATCCGCGCCAGCATTAAACCGGAAAAACAACGTTATTTGGAAGGTGAAATCTTCCAGAAGAGCGATGTCAGGGTCCTGGCTTACTACAACAACAATACCAGTGAAGAGATCTTCAACTTCATAGTCAGCGGTTTTGACGCGACAGCCGGTTCGAAAAACTTAACAGTGAGTTTTGGCGGCTTCAGCGACTTTGTCAATGTAGAAGTGACACCCCGGCAATTGAGCAAAATTGCAGTCAGTGCTTTACCGGAACGCTTAATATACTTGGAAGGTGAAAGTTTTTCTGCAGCTGGTCTGCAGGTTACCGCCTATTATTCCAATAATACCAGTGAACTGCTAACTGACTACCAACTTAACGGCTATACGAACACCCCGGGAGAAAAGAGTCTCCAAGTCAGCTATCAAGGTATGACGGATACTTTCAAAGCGCGCGTTGTACCCAAACGCTTGGTCGGCTTAAATATCAGCGAAATGCCGAAGAAACTGAGCTATTTAGAAGGCGAACAGTTCGATCCTTTAGGCTTAGTTGTCGCTGTGCAATATGATAACGGTAGCCAACAGACCATTGCTGATTATGTTTTAAGTGGTTACGATACGACCGTCGGAATTAAGAAGCTTCTGGTCAATTACCAAGGCTTTTCCCGTGCCTTTAATGTGGAGGTCTTACCGCGACAACTGACCGGAATCTTTATCGCTCAGCTACCATTCAAACGCGTTTACTTAGAAGGTGAGATTTTCAACCCGGAAGGTTTGTTGGTCAGCGGTCAGTATAACAACAATACCCAACAGTTAATCCACGATTACAGCCTGAGCGGCTATGATAACACCGTCGGCACTAAAGCGATTCAAGTGAGCTATCTGGATTTCACTGATGTCTTTAATATCGAAGTTGAAGCCAAAGAAGTGGTCAGTGTCATCGTTCAACCGAAACCTAATAAACTCAGTTATTTGGAAGGCGAAGACTTACAGCTCACTGGTATGGTGGTAACTGCTTACTTCAATAACAATACCAAAAGCCTCATCACTGATTACAGTATCAGCGGTTATGATGCGACTGTCGGCGAGAAAAACATCATCGTAGCTTACCAAGGGAAAAGCGACAGCTTTAATGTAAGAGTTAAGCGCAAGAAATTGCTACGTATTGCCATAGTTAAAAAACCGGAAAAATTGAACTACAAAGAACAGGAAGAATTTGATTCTTTGGGTTTACAAGTGCGGGCTTTCTATGATAACGGTAGTAGCCAAGATATCTTGACCTACCAAGTATCCGGTTTTGATGCTTTACCGGGCAAAAAGAAAATTACCGTCAGTTATGAAGGCTGTTTTGATTATTTTTATATCAATGTCAGTAAGAAACGCTTAATAAATATCAGTGTCAGCAAAAAACCGAATAAGTTGGTCTATTTGGAAGGGGAATATTTAGATTTAAGTGGCATGGAGGTTGTGGCTTTTTACGATAATGAGACTTCCGAAGTCATAAATAACTACGATGTCGCCGGTTTTGCCAGTAAACCGGGACGTCAAGATGTCGTTATCTCCTATCTGGACCACGCTGATACAATAAATCTGAAGGTCGTAAAGAAAGAAGTTGTCGCCTTAAGCATCAACCGCCAACCTGATAAAACCGTCTACTTGGAAGGTGAGAAGCTCGATACCAGCGGTATGGAAGTCAGAGCCCTATATAATAACGACAGCAGTGAAGTGATCAGTAAATATCAGATAAGCGGGTATGACAGTAAACCTGGCGACAAGAAGTTGACGCTGACTTATCAAAGTGTCAGCACCTCATTCATTGTCAAAGTACAAGGGCGCCAACTGTTAAGAATCACGGTCAGCAAACGTCCGGAAAAGACCCTTTACTTGGAAGGGGAAGCCTTTCAAAAAGCCGGTATGGTTGTTTTGGCGCAATATAACAACGGCAGCCAACAAGAAGTACGAGACTACAGCATTAGTGGCTATGATCCCAGTCCGGGCATTAAAAATGTCGTCGTGCTTTACGACAATAAAGCCGATAACTTCCCGGTGGAAGTCCGCGCTAAGGAAGTCGTTCAGGTTGTGGTCAGCGTAAAAGACAGTCAAAAGCAATATTTAGAAGGTGACAGCTTTACCCCGGAAGCCATCGAGGTTCGCGCTTTCTACAACAACAATACCCAAGCCGTATTACCGCCCACTGAATACAAAATCGCCGGCTTTGACAGTACGCCGGGAGTAAAAATCGTAAAAATCATAGTCGCTGACAAATACGACAGCTTAGCGGTAAATGTCAGAGCTCGGAGCTTAAGTGGCGTTCTGATTGACGAAAAACCGGATAAACTGGTTTATATTGAAGGAGAGAAGTTTGAGAAAAAAGGCTTAAAAGTCCGCGCTACTTATGATAATGGCGATCAAGAAAACCTGGAAGCTTATCAAATAAGCGGCTATGAGCCCTCAGTCGGAGTTAAACGCGTCATTATCACTTATCAAGATAAAAGTGCCGAATTCGCTGTTGAGGTTTTAGCTAAACGATTAAGCCACCTAAGTGCGGAGCTCAAGGATAAACGACGCAAGATCTTAGAAGGAGAAAATTTCGCGCGCGAAGCCCTGATTGTCAAAGCTCATTATGATAACGGTACTTACCAGCTCATTGATGATTACTATTTAAGCGGTTATGACAGTAGTCCGGGCACTAAAGAGTTATTGTTAAGCTACGAGAACAAAACCACGACATTGAATATCACCGTGTTGCCTAAGCAGTTGTTGCGCTTGGCAATCCAACAAAAACCGCAACAGCTTAAATATTTAGAAGGGGCTGCGCTTAACTTAGAGGGTTTGCAATTGTATGGCTATTATGACAATGGGGAAAGAAGTTTAGTTGATGCCTATCAAGTCAGCGGTTTTCAACCGACCCCCGGCAAAAAGAAAATCACTTTATCCTATTTAGGGAAAAAAGCGACTTTTGAAGTGGAAGTCAAAGCTCGTAAAATCCAGTCATTAGAGTTGATTAAAAAACCGGATAAATTGATCTATCTGGAAGGTGACAGTTTTGATGATCGCGGCTTACAAGTGACAGCCTACTACGACAATAATAGTCGGCAAGAGGTAAAAGCTTATCAGCTTTCCGGTTTCAGCAGCAGCCCGGGTTCTAAAAACATTACAGTCAGCTATCAGGGCTTGAGCACTTCATTCGCGGTGGTTGTTAAAAAGAAATCTTTAGTACGCATCAAAGTTGTCGGCAAGAAAGATAGTTTTTATTTCTTACAGGGAGCCAGCTTTGATCCGACAAAACTGGCGGTTTTAGCTTACTACGATAACGGTAGCTCGCAGGAAATAAAAGACTATAAAGTTCGCGGTTACTCCGCAACAGTTGGGCGGAAGAATTTGACCATCGAGTATCAAGGGGCTTTGGAAAGCTGGCAGATTGAAGTAGTTCCCCGGGTATTGAAAGCGATTAAAGTCAGTCAAAATCCCCATAAAATGATTTACTATCAAGGGGAAACTCTGGATATTTCCGGTATGAAAGTGACAGCTTTCTACAATAATAATCTGAGTGAAGAAATCAAAGAGTATCAATGTAGTGCCGATTTCTCCGCCATCGGCAACAGTAAAGTCCGCATCACTTATCTCGGGCGCCGTTGTTGGTTAGAGGTTAAAGTCTTAGCTAAAGAGCTATTGGGTATTAAGGTGGTAGCTTTGCAGGAAAACCTCGTTTTGTTCAGTGATGAGAAGTTTGATACAGCCGCTGTTAGTGTTATTGCCCATTACAACAACGATACCCAAGAAACCATCATTGATTATAACTATCAGGTAGTTGATATCAGCAGTGAAGAAAAAAGCTTGCTGGTGAGCTATCAAGGTAAAAGCGATACTATGAATTTCTTAGTAATACCACGCCGGGTAATCGGTTTGACGGTAGCTAAGCTACCCCAGCGGACACTCTATGTTGAAGATGAGGCTTTTGATCAAAGCGGAATGGTGGTTACCATCACCCTGGCTGACGGCTCCAGTCGTACTATCAAAGATTACCAAATCAGCGGTTATGATTCCGAACCGGGGATTAAGAATGTCATAGTGCGTTACGAGCGTCCGGTAAACCGTTTCGGTAATATCGTCAAAGAAGGAAATGCTTTACGCTTAGAAGTGGTAAGTGACAGCTTTAAAGTTGAAGTATTACCACGCAGCAGTCGGACTTAATTAATGAAGATTTTTGTTTCCGATATCGATGGAACGCTCTATTCGCATGAGAGCTTCAGCATACCGGAATTAACTAAAACTACCCAAGCTTTTCAAGCTTTAAAACAAAGAGGGATACCCATAGTCTTTGCGACGGCGCGCATATTAGCCGGTTGTTTTAGTATCTTGGAATGCTTGCATCTAAAAGCGGAGGAAGTTTATCTTGTTACCGGCAACGGGGCGGAAGTCTACCATGGCAAGTATATCTATGAAGCGGTATTGCCGCCGACGCTGATTCAAGAACTCTATGATTACGCCTTACAACATGACTTAGTCTTGGGGGTTGACCAAGCGGATTGCCTTTTAATTCAAGCATACAATTCGGCTTTTGATGAAGATCGGATCAGTTTGCCGATTGATTTAGTTGTGCCTCATGATTTCATCAAAGCGATCAAACATCCGGTGCACAAAGCTTCATTAACCGGTAGCGAAAAACAGATAGCCGAGTATTTTACCTTGGTGCACCAGCGTTTTTCCCCTTATGTCAATGTCTGCCGGGCCGGTAAGGATTACATCGACATCACGGAAAAAGAACATACAAAAGCTTATGGTCTCAAAATTTTGCTGGAAATACTGCAAAAACAGGACGATAAAGTATATTATATAGGTGATAGCCACAACGACTTGGAGTTGATGGCTAGGGCTGATGTGGTCGGTGCGGTTGCTAATGCCATCGTTGAATGCCGAGCTTTGGCAGATATCGTTGTCGGCAGTTGTGAAGCCGGAGGCGTTGCCGAATTTATACAGTGGATGCTAGATGAACAGGATAAGTGAAGAATTGCTAGTAATAAAATTAAATTTGGCAGCCGCGAAATTGCTGGAATGTTACCAATGGAATCATCTTGCGCTCAACTATGCTGAAGTAAATGAGCGGCTGGCTGCAGTGCAGTTAATGCTTGAAGACTTACAGCAACGGCTTTTAGAGGTCGATAATACCGAATGATGAGAAAAATACTGAAAAAACTGCTTTGTAGCAGTCTGATAATCCTGTTGCTATTACCCGGGTTTACTATTAAGGCGGAGTATAAACAAGAAATTGATTATGCGAATTTCATTTTAGTCAACTTAGACACCGGCCAGATTCTTTTGCAACGCTATGCCGATGAACACGTCGCTGTTGCCAGTCTAACAAAAATAATGACAGTCATCGTGGCGCTTGAAAGAAATCCGGATTTGCAGCAGAAAGTGAAGTTTACGGCTGCGATGTTTACCGGACTCAAGGCAGCTGATGCTTCAATCGCCGGCTTCAAAGTCGGGGAAGAGGCGACAATCGAAGATTTGTTGTATGGCGCTATGTTGCCTTCGGGGGCGGATGCTACCCGGGCGCTAGCTTTTCATATTGCCGGTAGTGAAGAGGCCTTTGCCTTAATGATGAATGAGAAGGCGAGCGAACTGGGAATGAAGGACAGCAATTATGCCAACTCTTCCGGTTTAGATAATCCCCAGCAGTACTCTTGCGCCTATGATCAGTATCTGCTTTTAGCTTATGCCATAAAAAATCCCACTTTTTTAAAAATACTTAAAACCAGCGAATACACGACAGCCGATGGCAAGCACAAGTTCAGCGATAGTTTTCGTCAAGCGATGATAAAAAACAATCAGGACGCTTCCTTTATATTAGGGGCAAAAACCGGCTATGAGTCGGCTGCCGGAGTCTGTTTAGCCTCCGTTGTGGACGAAAAGGGTGATCGCTTGTTGTTTATCGGTTTAGGTAACCGCTTAAATCGCCAAGAAGCGAGAAAATTTCAAAATGAACTTGATATCTATAGCTATTACATCAAGAACTACGACTTGATGACATTGTATAGTGCGACTGATGAACTTTATACTTTTAAACCGGAATACACGGTCAAAAAATCAGTGACTATCAGTTTTGGTAAAGATTTCCGCTACTACTTACCTCATGATTTTCAACGCGATGACATGGAGCTAATAATAACCGATCAAAAAGTTGTGAGCTACAAAACAGAGAAAGGTGAGTTGATTGCCCGTTATATGATTTACTATCAAGGGGAAATTATCGACCGGGGTAATATTTATCTGCCGGAAGCTTTGGCGACAAACTTTATTCTCTTGTTTTTACAGTACAGTACTAAAAATCCGCTGTTTGTCATCGCATCTTTGTTGATCAGCATCTTGGTTTTGTCTTCGATTTTGCTAAGAAGGCTACGCGGTCCGCGCTACTATGAAGATGAAGATGACGATGAGCTTAGTGAACAGGAAAGCGAACTTACCGAGCCTACCGCAGAAATAGTTTGACAAAAGTCGCTGGCGTGCTAAGATTATAAGGGTAACGCAGAACAGGACATGATAGTGTCAACTCTGATCAAGAGAGATGATGGTCGCTGCAAATCATTGCAGAGTGGCAGTATTACCGCCTGGGAGTTATATCTTAATCGATATCGTAATTCGGCGTTAACGAAATAGAGATCGAGCAATCGATGAATTAAGGTGGTACCACGAAGCTTTCGTCCTTGGATGAAAGCTTTTATTTATGAAGAGGAAAATTTATGAAAAACGTTAAAGAAGACCAAGAATTAAACCGTTTGAATCACTCTTGTGCCCATGTCTTGGCGCAAGCCATCAAGCACTTGTATCCGCAAGCTAAGTTTTGGGTAGGTCCGGTGGTCAACGAAGGCTTTTATTATGACATCGATTTACAGGATGTCGTCCTCAAAGAAGAAGACTTACCGACTATCAGCAAGGAAATGAAGAGCATCATCAAAGATGGCAAAAGAATAACCCGGCAAGAGCTGAGCCTGGCTGAAGCCCGGATTTTGTTTCAAGATGACGAGTATAAACTGGATCTGCTTAACCAATTGGATGATGAAGAAGCCGTGATCAGCATCTATCGTCAAGGTGATTTTGTCGATCTCTGTCGCGGTCCGCACGAAGAAAGTGTCAAAGCTTGTAAGAACTTTGGACTGCTAAAAGTCAGCGGGGCTTATTGGAAGGGTGATGCCAACAACAAGATGTTACAACGCATTTACGGTATCTGTTTTTTCTCGCCGGAGGATTTAGCCGAACATTTGCACTTGCTGGAAGAAGCCCGAGCGCGCGATCATCGTAAACTAGGCAAAGAGCTGGAACTCTTTATGTTTAGCGAATATGGCGCCGGTTTTCCTTTTTGGCTACCAAATGGTATGATTTTGCGGCGCAAACTGGAAGAATTTTGGTATCAAGTCCACCAAGCCGCCGCTTATCAGTTCATTCAGACACCCATCATGTTAGCCCAAGAGCTCTGGGAAATTTCGGGGCACTGGCTGAATTACCGCGACAACATGTATACAGCGAAAATTGAGGAACAGTCTTTTGCGATCAAGCCGATGAATTGTCCGGGAGGAATTCTGGTTTACAAAAATGATTTACATTCTTATCGTGAACTACCTTGGCGTTTAGCGGAATTAGGCTTGGTGCATCGCTATGAAGCCAGTGGAGCTTTGAGTGGCTTGTTTAGAGTGCGTTGTTTTACCCAAGATGATGCTCATATTTTTCTGGCCTATGAACAAATTGAGAGCGAAGTTATCAGGTTAATCGACTTTATTGATAATTTTTATCAAGTCTTCGGCTTGACATATCGCATCGAGCTTTCTACCCGGCCGGCTAAGTTTATCGGCGAAATTGCAACTTGGGAAGCCGCTGAAGCCGCTTTGGCTAAAGCTTGTCAAGTAGCCGGTAAAGATTTTGTGATTAACCCCGGCGATGGCGCTTTCTATGGTCCTAAATTGGACTTTCATATTGAAGACTCTTTAGGCCGAATTTGGCAATGCGGTACCGTCCAGCTCGACATGAACTTGCCGGAAAGATTTGAATTGGAATATGTTGCCAGTGACGGCAGCAAACAACGGCCGATAATGATCCACCGCGTGGTCTGTGGGTCCATCGAGCGGTTTATCGGCATCCTCATTGAGCACTTTGGCGGCAATTTCCCACTTTGGTTAGCCCCGCAACAATTGGTGATTATCCCGGTACATCCGGAAAATAACCTGGCTTATGCCAAGAAGATTTTCAATTTGTTAAAAGAACGAGACTATCGTTGTGCGATTGATGGGCGTAATGAAAAGTTGGGCTATCGTATGCGGGAGGCACAAATGAAAAAAATCCCCATACAACTGGTTGTTGGCGATCAGGAAAGTCAAAATGATGAAGTTAACATACGTTGGCATGGCAGTGATGAAACCAAGGTAATTAAGACAGATGAGCTTTTTGTCTTATTGGAAAAACAACGGCAACAGACGGTAAAATAGGAGAAACTGCTATTATTTTGGAGAAAAATTCGACAATCACGAACAAAAAACTGGATTTTGTATATTTGGCTAAATTAGACGAAAATCAACAATAGTATTGCATCAGCAAAAAATAGTCGTTATAATCAAACTGTTGTGGATTTTACTACAGTTTACAGCCATTGAAATTTGTAATTGTTAGAGTTAAAGAGGATGGAATAGTGAAAAAAATAGTAGTGTTACTTGCGAGTCTTTTATTATCAGTGAGTTTTATTGCAGGGATTTCGGCTTTATCCGGCAATGATGTCAAAGTCGTTGGTGTCAACACTTACAGCAGCATCGCTTATCGGAAAGACACGATTGATATCGTCTTTACTAAGCGCGCCCATATCACCGATATCGGTAACATCAGAATTAATATCGATTTGCTGACTAACACCAAAACCGGTAGAAGTACCAATACCGGGGATTTTGCCATACTGCCTTGGCTAACTTTGATGGGAATCAATGTTCTCACTATTTATCTGTTAAGAAAAAAGAATTGGAAAACTTTAACCGCCTTAACTTTGGTAGTGGCCCTTTTAAGCGCCAATAACTTGGCAATGATTGTCGGCAAAGGCAACGAAGACGACCAAGGCGACGACAATGGCAACAAAAAACCGCCGGTTACGGAAACCGTTGATGAAGAGGACGGTGAAGAAAGTGAAGAAGTAACACCGGAAGAAGAAGAGGAAACTGAAGATCAGGAAAACGAAGATAGTGAGGAAACAGAAGAGGGCACGACTAATGGCGTCGGTGGGGACTTTACACCTTTTGCCGATGTTATTGCCAAAAGTGACTATTACATCGTAGAAATGTTTTCCGAACAGGTGTTACGCAACTTTGAGGTTACCAATATCAAGGTTAAAGGTGGCGGCAAAGTCGAGACTTTGCTTAGCGAAGGTAAGATTATCGGCTACATCTATTACTTTGAAGCGATTACCGCGGATCAATCCTTGGAGTACACTTTGGCTTTACAGGATTTAGTCGACGAGTATGATCTTGATACTGATATTGAATTAGCACCGGAAGCATTAAAAATAGTTAGGCTGGATGGTAGTGTCGATATTATCAACACGCCCAAGAGAATCATCATCAATTTATGCTTGAAGTAGTTAGTCAAAATTTATCCGGCATAAGCATTGAAGAGAAAAAACACCACAATCAAAATCCCAAAGCAGTTTACTTGGGTGTATTAGTGGTTTTTTTATGCGTAATTTGCTTAAATTGAGCTACTAAAGGGAGCTTAATAAAAAGTCGTGAGATTGGGAAAGTATGGCAAAAGGTAAATACTATAAAGAACTGAAACTCGGAAAAAACGCCAGTAAGGAAGAT
>CAZUQA010000058.1:0-2762 GCA_964622375.1 uncultured Erysipelotrichaceae bacterium
TAAAAGACTTCTTTTTTTCCATTTAAACCATCCTTCCGTGTCTGCTCTTTAGCTCAAAAAACAACACAAAGACGACTACTTGTGCAATTTACTATACTATCATTGTATTGGCAAGCTGTCAATACGCTTGAGAAAAAAATACGCTTTTCTTCTTTAATTATGCCCTATTGGCTCGCAAAAGACAATAACCCTGCTTGCCTTTGATAATTTCGCAATTACCAAAGCAATTTACGATGAATTGCCGCCAGGATAGCGCTCCTTGTTGTTTGCGAATGACCAACAACAAACTGCCCCCGGGTAACAAATGCTCATAAGCTTCTTCTATCAAGCGTTGTACCACTTTCTTACCGGCGCGAATTGGCGGGTTGCTGATGATCATATCGAAGTTTTCACTAATCACACTAAAGAGATCACTGTAGAAAACCTGGGCTTCTACGTTATTTTGTTCACAATTGCTTACAGTGGCTGTAACCGCTCTTTGATTAATATCCACCATGGTCACAGCTAAATCCGGATAATGACTTTTAGCGACAATACCTAAAACGCCATAACCGCAGCCAACATCTAAAAGCTTCCCCTGAAGCGGTAAACTCAGCAAATACTCTAAAAGATAGATGCTGCCTTTATCGATTTTATCTTTCGAAAAAATACCGCGGTTGGAATGAAAACAAAAATCCTGACCTTGAAACTGCCACTTGATTTTGATCGCTTGTTCCGGTAAATTCTCATCCGTTTTATAATAGTAGCTCATAGGAAAAAAAGTCGGATGCTCTCCGACTTTTACCACTTATCTGGTTTCGACAACCGCACCGGCTTCCATCAATTTTTTCTTGATTTCTTCGGCTTCTTCCGGGTTGATGTTTTCCTTGATGGGACTAGGCGCACTGTCAACAACACCCTTCGCTTCAACTAAGCCCAAACCGGTAATTTCTCTAACCGCTTTGATAACAGCGACTTTACTGGGGCCAGCTTCTTTGAGAACGACAGTTACCGTAGTAACGGCAGCTACTTCGCTTTCGTCAGCGGCGGCAACGGCAGCAACTGCTACCGGAGCAGCAGCACTGACACCAAATTCTTCTTCTATTGCTTTTACTAATTCATTTAATTCTAAGATGGTCATTTCCTTTAGAGATTCGATTACATCTTTAGTTGCTAATTTTGCCATTTTTCTTTCTCCTTTATTTTCTTGATAACTTACTCAGTTTTTAATTCTGCTACACTTTTGATGGCATAAGCCAAGTTGCGCATCGGGGTCTGTAAACAACCTAAAATCATAGAAATCATACCGTCGTGATTGGGTAATATCGCAACTTCTTTAATCTTGTCCGCATCGACGAGATGACCTTCAATAATCCCGGATTTGATTACCAGCTTACGCCGTTTTCTGGCGTAGTTAGCCAAGATGCGGCTGGGAGTAATCGCATCGTCGGAAAAGGCCAAGGCATTGGGCCCGCTGAAGACTTCCGCCATTTCCGAAAACCCGGCTTTTTCGATAGCTCGCAGTACCATGGTGTTCTTGTACACTTTGAAGTCAACATTTTCCGCCCGCAGTTGCCGTCTTAAGTCCATAGTCTCAGCTACACTCAAACCACGATACTCCACGACAACCACCGATTGGGCGTTTTTGAATTTCTCGGTGATTTCTTCGACTACGGCTTCTTTGTTTTGTAATACTTCTTCTTGCATATCAGCCTTCCTTTCTTTATAAAGCCAATATACCTAAATAAAATCCCGCCAGACCAACAGACAGCGGGATGAAAAAATGTTATTTTTTCTTACCTCGGTAACCTGATTAAGCTTGCGCCGTTACTGTCTTTGGTATATTGTTACTTCTCAATTTTAAGGTTTTTAATTAATTTGTCAAGATTCTGATCCCGGGCCCCATGGTTGATGAGAGCACAGCTTTCTTGATGTAGGTTCCCTTGACTGCTGCCGGACGCGCTTTGGTAATCACTTCCAAAAGGGCCTGATAGTTTTCAACTAATGCCGCATCAGTGAAGGATTTCTTACCCAGTAGGGCGTTGATGTTACCTTCTTTATCGACCCGATACTCGATCTTTCCTTTTTTTATGTCATTAATAGCTCCGGCCAAATCCATGGTCACTGTTCCGGTTTTCGGATTAGGCATCAAACCTTTAGGGCCCAGCAATTTACCGAGTTTGCCCAGTTCAGCCATCATATCCGGAGTAGCCACGATGATATCAAAATCAAACCAGCCCCCTTTAATTTTTTCCAAGATTTCGGCGTTACCGACAAAATCCGCTCCGGCATCCGTCGCTTCCTTCTCTTTAGCCCCTTGGGTAACCACTAAGACCCTTTGGACTTTCCCGGTGCCATTAGGCAAAACCAAGGCTCCTCTGATTTGTTGATCAGCATGGCGCGGATCGACATTCAAATTAAACGATACTTCGACACTTTCATCAAAACCGGCATAACTGATTTCTTTCATCAGCTTTACTGCTTCTTCGATTTCGTAGAACTTACCTTTTTCCAGTTTAGAAGCCGCAGCTGCATATTTTTTTCCAACTTTTGCCATATTATGCCACCTCTTCTTCACTGTTAGGCGCCACAGTCTTGGCGTCATCAGCTATTTCAATGCCCATATTGCGGGCGGTTCCGGCGATGATAGCGATAGCCGCATCAATATCATTGGCGTTTAGATCCACCATTTTGTATTCGGCAATCCGGCGTAGATCTTCTTTAGTCACTTTGCCGGCGCTCACCGTCTTGGGGGTACTTGAACCTTTTTCAATGCCGGCAGC
>CAZUQA010000059.1:0-2859 GCA_964622375.1 uncultured Erysipelotrichaceae bacterium
TTCAGTTTATCAAAGCCTTAGCAGTAGACTTGGGGCAAGTAGCTGATTTTTCAGAACTCTTGCCGTATGTGGCTTTGTGTTGCCTGAGTGATGTCATGGAGTTGCGAGGCAGTAATCGCCACTATGTCAAAGCCGGATTACAGGCGATCAATCAAAGCTCGTTACCGGCTTTTCAAGCTTTTAAAGACCAACTACAGAAAACGATAATGGCTGATGATTTGCGTTATTCTTTGGCACCACAGATCAACGCTGTCGGGCGAATGACTGATGATGTTAGACCGGCTTTTATGTTTTTGGCAAGCAGCGATTACCACCAAGCCGCCGATTATTATCAGATCATCAGCGCCATCAACAAGGAAAGGCAGTTTCTCACTAAAATCCAATTGGCGCAAGCCCAAAAACAGTTAGATGCCAGGTCAATGGTAAATATCGTTGTTGGCGATTTTCATCAGGGCTTGTTGGGGATTTTAGCCGGCAGAATCGCCAGTAACAGCGGTAAAGTTACCCTGGTAGCTAGTCAACAGAACGAACAGATAATCGCTTCTGTCCGCGGGGTTGCCGGCAACAAACTTCAAGAAAGCCTGGCGGCGGTCTCCGAATATCTTCTGCAATATGGCGGTCATGATTTGGCTGCCGGTCTTACTTTAAAAAAAGAGCAATTGGCAGACTTTATCGCAGCTTTTTCCAGCCAAATAACTTCTACGGCTAATGCCGACGCTTGCTACTTGGACATTGTCTATCAAACCCGTTATATCCAAGATAGTGATATCAGCCAGTGGGAGCTATTGGAACCCTATGGTCCGGGCTTTGAGTATCCGATTTTTGGTTTGGTGGTTGAAAACTATCAATATCAAATACTGAAAAACGAGCATTTAAAAATAAGTACCGCTAATATTGATATTCTGGCTTTCAATTGTCGGCGTTTTCTTCCAGTGCTTCAAACTGGCAAAGCTTTGAAAGTTTTAGTAAAATTTGAAAGGGATAGATTCAACAAGTATCAAGCTGTATTGTTGGAAGAAGATATCCGTTTACTTAAGTGAATTAGTCAAGCAGTACTATACGGAAATTAACTTTTATCAATTCTGAGGCTGACAGAGTTGTTTTATTATCCAACGATCGTTAAAGAAAATTATGAGGTAAAAGTATGCGTAATTATTTCCGAGTTATCCTAGTAAGCTTAGTCAATATTATGATATTTTCCACTGTTGATTGGGTTCGTCAACAAGTTTATGACTATCCTTTACGCGCTGTAGATTGGACTACGGGTAATGAAGTCAAAATCATCATCAAGTACCAAGAACCCTACGAAAAAATTGTAGTCTGTAGCGACCAACGCTCGATCAGCTACAACGCGAGTATTTTTCGAGTTTTTAACAGTAAAAATCTAGAATTGGCAACGGCCGATGCCAGTATTACCATCTACCAAGATGATAGGCCGGTAAATACCATAGCTTTAGATAGCGAACAGACTATCATGATGTATAGTGGGAGTTTGAAGTTTAAAGAGATGAATAAACTGCAGTATCTGTTGTTGCAAGGAGCGGAGCTACTGGGTAGCGGTGATAACTACAGCATCGTTTATGATGAAAGCAATGATTGCAGTTACTATTTCGTTTATCCGGCCGGCAACGCGGAAGCGGAGAATATTCAGTTGCTTGCCATCTTTTCCCGGCAACAGACTTTAGAAAAACCAAGAAAGATCAGCCATGATCTTTGGGAAATCATTGTCCATAACTATCCTAATGACACTAGTAGCACCGTTCATTGGTATTATCGCGAAAGTGAAAATCAACTATCGCCGGCTTTTGATAGTCCTCAAGTACTCAAAGATGATAAGTTGTTGCTTTGTAGTTTTGATGAAGTTAACGGTCCCAAAGTGCTCTTAACCTCGATGTTTACCGATCAAAGCTTTTTCTATCAAGAGTTGATCGGTGATTTCTCTGCCAGCCAGGGAAACAACTTTCTGTTGGCAGCCGATTTGACCCTAGATGACAAGCTTCAACTGGAATATATTGGCAGTGATGGCAAAAACCACAGTGTCATATACAATATCGCTTGGCGTTGATGGCAGTAAATTGTTTAGTATTTTGGCGAAGAAATTCCTTTTAGTGGGGGATTTTTTTGCTTAGTCTGCCGGAAAAGACGGGAAAAAACCGAGTTGAGTTTGTGATTGTCAAGATTAGGCAAATATGCTATTATTCTTACGGCATTATTGAATAATGTAACGACACACACTGGGAATTCATTATTCCGTGCTCAATGAGTCATAATGTTGGAACCAGTGGAGGACGAAACGGAAAGCGAGGAATTATTTAAATGTCAGTAGTTTCAATGCGAAAGCTTTTAGAGAGCGGTTGCCATTTTGGGCATCAAACCCGGAAGTGGAACCCCAAGATGAAACCCTATATTTACACCATTAAAAACGGAGTTTACATCTTAGATTTAGCCAAATCGATGGATTACATCACTGTGGCTTACGAGGCGATGCGAGCCATAGCAGAAAAGAGCGGCAAAGTCTTATTTGTCGGTACCAAGAAGGTAGCTCAGGAAGTTGTCATGGAAGAAGCTTTGAAATCGGGAGCCTTCTATGTCAATCAAAGATGGTTAGGTGGTTTGTTGACTAATTATCGCACTATTCAAAAGCGAATAAGGCGTTTAATCGAAATAAACGAAATGGAAGAGAGTGGGCAAATCAATCTCTATCCCAAAAAAGAAGTCGCCCAGATTCGTAAAGAAGGCGTTAAACTGGATAACTTTTTAGGCGGCATCAAAGAAATGAAGAAATTGCCCGATGCTTTATTTGTCGTTGATCCCACCGAAGATCACAACGCCGTAGCGGAAGGGCGCAAATGCGGAATT
>CAZUQA010000060.1:0-8021 GCA_964622375.1 uncultured Erysipelotrichaceae bacterium
TTGAAGTATCAATTTCTACTAATTCACCACTGCTGTTCCTATACCTAATTGGGCTGGCATATAAAAAAGAAGTATATGTTCCGTCACTGTTTTCGTAGGTTGTTGAGTATTCATCTCGCAACTCTTCCGCTTCTCTGACTATGTATACTTCTTCAGTTTCTGTATCTTTCTTTTTATCTTTGGGTGGGTTATCTTTACCTGAGGCTTCTACAATTGAAATACCAGAAAACATCATAAATACTGATAGCACCGTCTTGGTCAGTATTTCAAAGATACTTTGTTTTTTCATTGATGATTCCTCTTTTCCTTAACTAAATAGTATAGTATATTTTGTTGTATTACAAGAAATTTTCTTATTGTTCTTATTGTATCGTTTGTATCGCTTTATACCCCCCCTAGATCTTGCCTACCCCATTATTTGTTCGGCTTTCAAGTGATATAATATTGCCTATGAATATTTATTGGCGTTATATCAAAAAATATCGATTTGCATTCTTTAGTGCAATGTGCTTTGTTGCTCTAGAAGCCATTTGTGATTTATTGGGTCCGACTATTATGGCACGACTCATCAACTTCGGTGTACAACAAAATAATACAACTCTCATCTACCAATATGGCGCTTTGATGTTGTTAGTTACTGCTATCGGGGCGACTTTTGCGATTACGCGTAGTATTCTAGCCAGCAGTATTTCCCAGAAAATAGGTGTAAATTTGCGCAATGAGCTTTTCACCAAGATAGTGAATTTTTCTGAAAGCAGTGTTGATGAACTATCAAGTGGCACCTTGATTACCCGCATGACCAACGATACCAATCAAGTCGTACAGTTTATTAATGGTTTAATGCGTATTTTTGTAAAGGCTCCGGTTGTTGGTATCGGTTGTATAGTTATGGCTTCTTTACTAAATTTGAAATTGAGCATAATCATCTATCTGGTGGTAGTGATAATTGCCCTGATGCTATTCTTTAGTTTACGACTCAGTTATCCCCGTTTTAGCAAGCTCCAGCTTGCTTTAGATAAACTTAACGCGATAGTCCAAGAGTATTTAATGGGAATCCGCTTGATTAAAGCTTTTGGTACTTACAGTGAAGAAGGTGAAAAGTTTAATTCAGCAAATAATCATATTAAAAACAGCAGTATCTACGCTAGTATGATAATCACTTTTGTTACACCATTACTCAATTTAATTATTGGCTGTGCTGCGGTAACCGCGATTTACTTTGGTGCGCAACTATTTTTAAATAACCAAATAAAAGCCGGTGATATTTCCGCCTTTACCATCTACATGGCGCAAATGTTAGGATCATTACTGATGATTACCAATATCTTCAATGTTTTTGTCCGCACGCAAGCCTCGGCTACCCGAATTGAAGAAGTTTTCAACTGTGGCACTGATTTTAAGGAAACAGGAACAAAACAACAGCTTAAAGGGACAATTGAGTTTAAGAATGTTGACTTTTATTATCCTAACGGTAGCGGGCTTTTAGCTTTAGAGAATCTGAATTTTAAAATTAACAAGGGAGAGAAACTGGCTATTATCGGACCTACCGGCAGTGGTAAGTCCACCCTGGTCTGGCTACTCTTGCGTTTTTACGATGTCAATAATGGTGAGATCCTGTTGGATAGCCAGAACGTGAAAAAGCTCAATATCTTTTGCCTGCGTCAAGCCATTGCGTTAGCCCCCCAAAAAGCTTTGTTGTTTTCCGGTACTGTTCGCGAAAATCTATACTGGGGTAAGCCCCAAGCTAGCGACAAAGAAATAGAAAAAGTCTTAAAAGTAGCCCAAGCTGATTTTATTTATCAAATGCCGGATGGCTTGGATAGTTACCTGAGCAGTGGCTCTGTCAATATTTCCGGTGGTCAAAAACAACGAATTTCTTTAGCTCGCGCCCTGCTAAAAGATAGCCCTATTTTGATTTTGGATGATGTGACCAGCGCTTTAGATGCTATTACCGAGGCTAAAGTACGCAAGGCATTATTGAAAATAGAGAATCAAACTTTGATCATGATTACCCAAAAATGCTCGACTGCCATGTTTGCCGATAAAATCCTGGTTTTGGAAAACGGCCGAGTTCAAGGTTTTGGCAGTCATCGCGACTTACTTCGTGATTGTGAAATCTATCAAGCAATCTATCAATCACAAATTACCAGTGATTTGGCAGGTGCCAACTTATGAGTGACAGAATTAACAGCGCTACGAAATTGCCGGTAATTCATCCCGGTCCCGGTAGCCAGGGGCGCAATCGTTTCCAACCCGGTGAAAAAGCCAAGAACAGTAAAACTACACTGTTACGCTTACTACAATTGTATAAAAGCTTTAGTTTTAGTGTCGCCGGTGCCATTATCCTGACTTTAATCAGCTCGTTGGTTGCTGTTGGCATACCTTACTTCAGTGGTCAAGCTTTTGATAGTTTTGACGGACTTAACAACTTAATTGACGGCAATTTGCTATATACCACGCTCTTTATCATCTTAGCTTTGCAGGTCATAAGTTGGCTGACTAACAGTCTCAGTTCTTTGATCTTACTTTTTGTCTCTCAGAAATTGATCTTTAACCTGCGGCAACAATTCTTCAACAAAATGCAAAAATTACCTTTGATTTATTACGATACCAACCCTCATGGGGACATCATGAGTCGTTTGAGCAATGATGCCGATAATGTCAGCTCTTCCATTACTTCAGCAACTACCCAGCTTTTAGCTTCCTTGTTGACCATAGTGAGCTCGGTTGTCATCATGTTAAGCCTCAGCATTTGGTTGACACTGACCATCTTGTTGGCTGTTCCTTTGGTTTATACCCTCACCACATTAATTGCTAAAAAGAGTAAAAATCATTTTTACCGCCAACAGGTCAGTCTGGGTCAACTCAACAGCATCATAGAAGAAAATATCTTAGGCATCAAAATTGTCAAAGCTTTCGGCAAACAAACCAAAGTGGCTGATGATTTCTTGGCAGCCAACCAACACTATTATCAAGATTCTTTCAAAGCCCAAGTTTACTCCGGTGCTATGATGCCCTTGATGAATGTCATCAATAACCTGATTTTTGCCTTGATTGCTTTGGTTGGCGGTTATTTAGTCGTAACTTCTTCAGTTAGTGTCGGTGTAGTTGTCAGCTTTTTATCCTACTCCAAACAATTTGCCCACCCTCTAAACAACATCGCCGGGATGTTTAACACCATCCAGCAGTCTCTAGCCAGTGCCGAGCGCATTTTCGAAACTCTCGATGAAGCTGAAGAAACTGCGGACAGTGTGGCCGCGATTTGCCTGGAAAACCCCAAAGGTAATATCATCTTTGACAAAGTCTATTTCTCCTATGTGCCAGGTACCCCGGTGCTTAAGGGGGTATCCTTTAAAGCTAAAGCCGGAAAGAAAATTGCCATCGTCGGGGAAACCGGATCAGGGAAAACCACAATCATCAACTTGCTCAATCGCTTCTATGATATTGACAGTGGCAATATCTATTTGGATGGAAGCAACATCAAAGATATTAAGAGAGCAGAATTACGTCATTATTTTTCTGTGGTTTTACAGGAGACTTCACTTTTCACCGCCACTATCATGGATAATATCCGCTACAGTCGTAACACCGCAACTGATGAAGAAGTAGTCCAAGCTGCAAAAATCGCCCATGCCGATGATTTCATAACGCGTTTGCCACAAGCTTACCAAACTCTGGTTTCCGGAGCTAACGATAGCCTTTCCGAAGGACAAAAACAATTGATTGCCATCGCCCGGGCAGTATTGAGTCACAGTCCTATTTTAATCCTCGATGAAGCTACCTCCTTTGTTGATACTAAGACGGAAAAAGATATTCAAAAAGCTTTAGTAAGTCTGCAAAAAAACCGTACCAGCTTTTTGATCGCTCATCGCTTATCAACAATCAAAGATTGTGATACTATTCTGTTAATCAAAGATGGTGTCGTTGCCGAAAGTGGCAACCATAATCAACTCATGAAGAAGCGCGGGATATACTATCAAATGGTAATCGCACAAATGGGTTTAGATTTCAAGGAGAACTAATATGAGTTTGGAAAAAGCAAAAGCCCATTTGGCAAAATACAACTTAGCTGATAAAATCATCATTCTCGAACAATCCAGTGCCACGGTAGAATTAGCGGCTGCGGCTCTTGGTGTTGAGGCCGCTCGCATAACCAAGACTCTAGCTTTCTTAATCGAAGAAAAGGCGGTCTTGGTTTTGACCGCCGGTGATGTAAAAATCGACAATAGAAAGTATCATGATTTTTTTAAGACGAAAGCCAAGATGCTACCCTATGAAAACTGTGAAGAACTAATTGGTCATCCGGCCGGTGGTGTTTGTCCTTTTGGCATCAATGCTGGTATCGTTGTTTATCTTGATAAGTCTTTAAAGCGTTTCGCTTCCGTTTTCCCAGCTTGTGGTACCGGAAACACTGCCATCGAGTTAACTATTCCCCAACTGGAAAGCTGTTCAAACTACCAACAGTGGATTGATGTCACTGTAGAAAAACAATTATTATGATGCTCAACTATATAAAGGCAGTTGTCGTGCCCTCATAGTTAGCTTAATCTGGAATTAAATGCTTTTCTTTGACCCAACCTTTATAGTAGCGATAATTGTCTTCATCACGATAATCGACATAAAACCACCCTTTGTCTTTTTTAGCCCAGCCAAAGCAAGTCAAATAAGCGCCCTTGGGTAGCGTCGTTATTTCGGCATATTCTTCGCCCGGTCCTTTGAACAACATAGTCTCCGTACTTACTAGATAATTAGGTAACATCCCCCAGATGTACTCGACAATCTCTTCGCTATCTAAAACCCGATTGAAATCATTGCGACCGATTAGTTGCCATCCATTATTGTTTTTAACGACCTCAATTTCTAATACGCCAATATCGGTGCTGAACTTGATGCTTTTGAGCAATTCATCAAAACTCGTTATTTCGCTAGACTTTACTTTATGTAGATTGCCATATCCGATATTATTAGCGAAATCATGGATTTGAATACTGTCTGAAGCCAAATCCCAGACGGCAATCATTTTAACTTTAACAGCATAACGATTACTTTTACCGCTAATAGCGGAAGAACCGACAATTTTGTAAAAAGCTGTTAAGTCCATATCGGAACCTTCTTCATTAGCCCAGAGAATAAGATAACCCGTAGGTGAAAGATAAGCGTATTGGGTTTCACCGCTAGTAAACCATTTTTTTAGGTCAATTCTGTTACTACCCCAAATCTTGTTGAATTTCTCTTGTATCGTTGCCAGCTTATAAACTTCCATTCTATACTCCAGGGGATCATCACTGACAAAATCATCTAAAAAACTAGTAAATGCCGCTTTTTCGCTATTGCTTATATACTTGTATAAAACATCGCGACCTTTTTCACTGCTGGCAAGAGGTTCAATGTTATGCGAGACAAACCAGTAAAAAAACATTGAATCGGTAATCGGCATAGCTACCGAGTTGTGACCCTGACCTATTATGAAAGTGCCAAAAAATCCGGATAATTCCTTGTCCAATAGGCCAGCCACATACTTTTCAGCATCGGCTGATACACTTTCATGTTCTGTTTCTTCCGGAAGTTGGAAATCTTCTTCAATTGGTGGCGGATCTTCAACCTTTCCCGTCGTCTTTCCTTTTTTACCAAGTTGTGACTCGGGTTCTATCTTTTTACAAGCTTCAAGTCCCAATGACAACAATAAAGATATTATCAGTAAAAACAGTTTAAGTTTTCTTTTCCTTTTATCCATAACCCTGCTTCCCCTTTCTTTGGTTTATTCAACTACTAGCTTGATCAATACTAAGCCCAACAATTATGGTAATGTTTTCTCAATTACGATTTTCCCTGCTCTTCTTTGATGGCGTAGGCAAATCGCTTAGTTATTAATTGAGGTGCGGTTATGGCTGAACCGATGGTAATCATATCAGTGCCGCAGCGGAAAGCTTCTTTGACATCAGCGATTTCCCAAAAACGACCTTCAGCATTGATCAGTTTATCGGTTTTTTGCCGCAACTGTCTGATTAGTTCAAAATCCGGAGGTGGTTCTTGACCTTCGGGGTAACTGGACAGATTACGGGCTTCTTCTTCCGAGATCCCTAAACTGGTATTAGTATAACCGGAAAGGGTTGTCGATAGAATATCAACACCTAGCTCTGCTGCCATTAAACCTTCTTCTAAAGTCGAAAGATCGCCCATAATAGGAATATGCGGATAATTCTTTTTCAATGCTGCAATTATCTCAGCTAAATCTTGATAACTACGACCGCGAATCGTGCAATCGATACCGACAATATCACAACCGGCTTCAATAATGGCAACTGCGGCTTCGTAAGTCGGGGTGATTGTTATATCGGCAGCCGTTGGCGGGATATTCTTATAGATTTTATTTACTCCGATTAGTGGCAAATTGCAGACTTCTTTTACGGCTTTGATGTCACTTGGCCAACAAGCCCGAATACCGGCTGCACCGCCAACTTCGGCAGCCACAGCCATTTTTTGCATATTCTCACTGCCATATAAAGGCCAGCCCGGCGAGGCTTGACAAGACACTATTAAACCGTTTTTCAGTTTTTCCAGAATGAGATTCATCATTATAAAGCCATCAAACCGGTCAACAAAGCGACAACCGCAAAGACAAAGAGTATTAAAAACATCCAACCGATTTTTACATTTTTCTTAGCCATCAACCAATAAACCAGCAAAGCTAAAATCAAAGTTATCATGTTGGGGAAGATACCATCCAAAGCCGCATTCATATCCAACATCACCTCGCTACCCTGCATCATAACCCAGCCGGTTTTGATAGTTACATATTCCGAGGTTATCGCTCCGACAATCGTCAAACCGATGATACTCATGGCTTGGGTAATACGATCTTTGATGCCGCCACCCAAGATTGAAGTTGCAGCATTTAAACCTAAAGAGTAGCCGTAATGGAACAAGAAGAAACTTATAGGCATCATAATACCTAAATGCGCCACAATATAGAATAATGGCCCTATTAAGCTACCACTGGTACGGGAAATCCCGATAGCGATAGCCAATAAAATTGGTATCAATGTTCCGATATAGAGTGAATCCCCAATACCGGCCATCGGTCCCATTAAAGCCGTTTTAACCCCGGCAATTAGTTCATCAGGAACTCCTTCTTTGTTGCGAGCATTCTCTTCTTCCATACCCAAAACCACACCCGGCACAATAGTGCCTAAGAAAGGCTCAGTGTTAAAGAAAGGTTCATGACGCATCAAAAGCTCTTTTTGTTTTTCCCGATCACCGGGATACAGTTTATCTTTTACTAAACCGACCATGCGAATCAAAGCCGGTGCTTGCATTCTCTCCATGTTCTGCATGGATAAATTCCACAATAGCCAGCTACGGCAACAGGCAAAGACATCTTTTTTGTTTAACAGCCTTTCATTTGGCGCAACCTCACTTGTCCCCGTCCCAAAATTCTTACTTTCTAGAACGTTATTATTACTGTAACGATAGTCGATATAGGCAAACAAAGCCGCAAATACCAGTACCGGCACAATGGGGAACTTTAATACAGCAACTAAAACAAAGCCAACTAAGTAATAAAGCAAATCAATATTACGCTTACAGATGAGCTTCAATAAAATCGCAAAGCCGACTAGTGGTAAAACATTACCGAAACCGGCTAAAATACCGATAATCTCAATCGGAATAGCTTCATAAAGCTTCATAACTAAATCTTGGCCATAAAAGTTCAATAACAGAATCGGGAAAAAGCGGACTACAAAGTTGGAAATCTGACCGATTATCGGTACCCGCATCGCTGCTTCCAGCTTCCCTTGGCCAATCAATGCATCTTGACGATGGACAACGAGATTGTTTATCGTCACTGTTAATAAGGTAGCCAGAACACCCAGAAAACTCAGCGGTGGCGATAAAGCTAAGGCAAAAGCCGAATCAGCCTTAGCAACCATGGCTAAAGGAATACCAATCCAGGCGACGTAGTTAACATCAGCCGGCATAGAACCCCCCGGTGTTACCAAACCGATGTACAAAGTTTGTAC
>CAZUQA010000061.1:0-2853 GCA_964622375.1 uncultured Erysipelotrichaceae bacterium
TAGTTGAACAATATGATATTTACCGTCAGAATTATTGCGGTTGTGTTTTCTCTTGGCGAAAACCGGACAACTGTAGTTTGGATTATTTGCCGGGAACCGATATTTATCTCTTTCAAAGAAAAGATATGTTTCGCATTAACACCGACAGCGCCTTATTGGGTAACTTTTTAAGTTGTGACAAAGAGGATATTGTTTTAGATGTCGGCTGTAATAACGGCGCTTTGATGCTCTATGCTGCCAGGCATCGTTATAAAGAGTTGTGGGGTTTGGATGTTCTAAAGGAAGCTATAGAATTAGCTGATATTAATCTGCAACTCAACAAAGTTGAAAACTATCGATTATTCAATTGCCGTATTGAAGACTTCCAACAACAAGCTGATGTGCTTGTTTGTAACCCACCTTTTTTTCATGATAGTCATAAAGAAAACTGGACCGCCAACAAACTGTGGCAAACTGCCCGTCATTTGCCGGATAAGGGCTTAACAGGGTTTATCAGTGCTTTGAAGAATAGTCTCAAGCCTCAAGGCCGGATTTACTTGGTCTATCGTTACGATTTATGGCAAGAAGTGGAGTCATTATTCAATCAATCAGGTTTATTTGTTGCTGAGCGACAAAAGGTCTATGAACCGCGAAAAGCGCGTTATCAGACCGTTTTATTGCTGCTAAAAAGTGAGAAAACGGAAAACATCAAGGAATACCCGGATTATATTTTGGTACCACAATACCTATAGCCCTAAGAAAAAAGGAGATTGGGTGGAGTATTCAAGAGAAAGCCGGGGAAGCTGTTGCCTTTGTCAAAATCGGTGATTTAGAATTTGGCTGGAGCCGGGTCGGTCAATGCTCGATTTTTGGTTCTTGTACAACTAGGGTTCAAGACCTGGATGCTTGAAGCTCAACCGCTTCTTTCTGTGCCGATAAAAACGATTGTCACAACAACAAAGATAATATTTTCTAGGCAAATAATTATGGCGGAGAATTCAGCAGTCTAACCAGTGGGACTGTTGAGTTTTATGGCAAGCTCAATGAAGAAGCTCAGGAGTTCTTAATATACTCTTTGAGAAAATAATCCAGGTATTTCATTGACTGTAAGGAAAGATCAAGAGTCATGATCGGGCTTTCGGTTTTGCCTTCTTTTAGTAAAGCGCTGACATGGTCAATATAGAAGGTAAATTCACTATTGTAGGGAAAGTCAAATTGTTGGCTTGGTTGGTTATCTAGTTGTAGAGTGAGAGCTTTGGCTTTCCAAAAGTTTTCAACCATGACATGACCTTTAGTGCCATAAATGTAACACTGGTTGACAGTTTGGATTCTACCGCCGCAAATTGCATTACAGATGACACCGTTTTCTGTTTGGAAAGACAAACTGGTAAGATAATCGGCTTGACCCGGTAAATGTGATTCTAAGGCCTGGGCGGTTTTGATTTTTGAACCGGTCAGGTAAGAAACAAAGGACATACCGTAGCTAGAAGAACCCATCAAAGAACCACCGGCTTCTTGGTAGCTGTGCATCCAAGCTCTTTCTCCAAAGTCGTAATGGGCACTGGCTGGCAGATAGATGTATTCGATTTTGCCCAAAACCTCAGTGTCAATCAACTCTTTGATTTTTTGGGTGGTTGGTAAAAATAGAACTTTCTGACCTTCCATCAAAAAGCGTGATTTTTCTTTGGCTAAAGCGACCAAAGCTTCGGCTTCTGCCAGATTGGCGGTAAAAGGTTTTTCAACAATAGTTGCCTTGCCGGCTAACAAAGCGGCTTTAGCGATGGGAAAGTGGGTGATATTGGTTGAAGAAATGTAGACGACAGCGATTTCATCATTAGCTAAAAGCTCATGATAATCCGAGTAAAAATAGGGAATTGCGTACTGCTTTGCGAAATCTTCGGCTTTTTCTAAATTGCGTGAACTAACCGCCCAAGCTACGGAGTCCTGTGAATCTTTCAGTCCGGCAACAAAGCGGGGCAGGATACTGCTGATGGCAATCAATCCGTATTTAAGCATGGTAGGCCTTGATCGTAGCGACTAAATAGTCAATCGCTGCTCTGTCGTTTTCATGGCTGGTGACCAAACGATAAATCGAAGTACTGGGATTGATCAAAATGCGATTTTGATTGAGATAATTATGAAAGTCCTGATGGTCGATGACTTTATTGAATTTGAAGAAAACCATGTTGATTTCTACTTTTTCTGTGATGCTTATGTCGCATTCAGCCTGTAGTTTGTCGCGTAAGTATTTCGCATTTTCGTGATCAATTTTTAGTTGATTCGGCATATCTTTGAGGGCTAAAAGCCCGGCAGCTGCTAAAATTCCGGCTTGCCTTAAACCACCACCTAACATTTTCCGGTTTTTTCGGGCTTTATCAATGAATTCCTGAGTGCCGACTAACATGCTGCCGACTGGAGCGCAAAGCCCTTTGGATAAACAAAACATCAACGAGTCGCAATACTGCGCCAAGTCATTGACTTCGCAGCTACTGGCAATGGCGGCATTGAAAATCCGGGCACCATCCATATGCACATTGATATTCTTATCTTGACAAAAATTATAGATGCGTTTCAATTCATTGGGGTCCCATACCGTGCCATGACCGGTTGCATTTTCCACTTGGACAATAGTGGTAGGCGGTTCATGAATATCGGCGGTGCTGAGATTAGTAATAACTTCTTCCAAAGTGAAAGTGTAGCTGTCGTTTTTTATGGTTTTCGGGAAAACACCGGATAGTACCGCCAAAGCCCCAACTTCATGAGTGACGGTATGGTAGCTTTCGTGAGTGATCAACTGATCACCACGGTGGCTGTGGCTCATTATTGCCAGTTGATTGCCCAGAGTTCCGGAGCTGACAAATAAAGCGGCTTGTT
>CAZUQA010000062.1:0-12203 GCA_964622375.1 uncultured Erysipelotrichaceae bacterium
GCTTTAGCTTGTTTGCTTTTACTGGCTCACCCTTTGACTATCGTCGCTTCCTTCGTCTTTGCCCCTTTTACCGCTTTATCGCCCTTAACGGCTATCGGTTTTGTCGCTGCCTTAGTAGAAGCTTTCCTGCGGAAACCGCAAGTAAAAGATTTTGAAAACTTGAGCCGGGATGCTCAAACCCTCAAAGGTTTCTTTAAAAACAAAGTAATTCGCATTCTCTTATTGTTTATCATCGCTAATCTCTTTAATTCGTTAGCGACTTTTATCAGCGGTTTCAATATCTTCGGTTCGTTTTTGAAAAACAGCTAGCTAGTTGTTAGCTTCTTTTCTAAGTTGTTTGTAGTTAGGGACATATTCCTTTAATAGATCATAAAAAGCTAACGAGTGATTCATCTCTACTAAGTGACAAAGCTCGTGAAAAATGATCATTCTAATAAATGGTTCTGAGTATTTTAAAACGTAAAGATTAATCGAGACTTTTTTATTGGCGTGGCAGATACCGAAAGTCCGTTTCAACCTTTTGATGCGTATTTCTTTTGGCTGATAAGGGAAAACCGCCAAACAAGCGGCGATGATGCTTTTGAGTCTTTCTTGTTTGCTTAAATAGATTTCATCATATATCAACAGTAAGTCTTTTTCATCGCTGACATAACATATTAAACTGTCGTCAGTAAAACGATAACCAAACTTGTCACTGGCTTGTTTGATGATTTGGTATTCCTTTCCCAATAAAAGAAAAATCTCCTCATCTCTTGGCTGTTTTAACTTTTTTCTAATCCAACTTCGATGTTTAGCTAATAACTCGTTAACCCGTTGGTCACTGGTAGCATAGTTAGTTCGCACTAACACCGTGTCACCTACCACCTGTAAGACCGTTGTCTGGCGACTGCTTCTTATTAGCTTAACTTTAAAATCATAATCTTTTAGCATATTCAAGGAATTCCTTAGCGCTCATTCTTTCGTACGTGAATTCAGAAGGGCTGTCAATCATCCCATCGGTAATTAAGATGCCTTTAATTCCTAAGACCGTCGCAACCATATCTTCTTTGACATCGTTTCCGACCATGATGCAACTTGTCGCTTCCAAGTTGCATTCTTCTAAGAGATTCCGATAGTACTGCAAGTCGGGCTTGCAGGCGCTCGCTGTCTCAAAACTGGTAACTTTCAAAAAGTCAGCCGGTGAAAAGCCCAGCCAAGCCAGACGCTTATGAGTCGCTATGGCCGGAAATACCGGTTGGCTGGCGATGATAATCGGATAACTTTTCTCCAATAAAAGCCTGACACTGGCAACCATGTCCGGTATAGCTGCGGTGATTCCCTGCAGTTTATCATATTCGTTGAGGTAATACGCTGATTCTTCGGCACTTAAAGTAGTCGCAGAAATTTGCGCAAGTTCTGACATTTTATCATAAAACTTCTCTTTATTTGTTCGTCCGTCTTTAGCCTCCAACATATAAAGATAAGACTTATAGATATAAGAAGCCACCTGTTCAGCAGGAATTAGATGGGCAAAAGCGCTAGCTAAGCCGCCATAATAAGCTTTTTCAAATTCCGGCCAGTTAAGTTTTAATAGCGTATCGTCTAAATCAAAGAGAAATGTATTCATTGTCGCCCGCCTTTCTGAGTGATTATAACATACTAATTTGCCCGAAAAAAAGGTGGAATTTCTCCACCTATTGCATTATTTTAATTATTTCCGGCTCATTATCTTCCACTAAAGCGGCGCTGTTGATATCCGTAAAACCACTTCCGTAGTTACTAATCAACATCCAATAATACTTCCCGTCGTATTTGCCTTTTACCCAGAATGTCGTCCCCCCACTAATATTCGTAAACCAATCACCTGGCTTACAGGCGAAACGCACGGTCACCGATTTCCCCGGTTTTATGGTAATCGACGATTTTTTGCTACCTTTTCCGTTAGCCAAATACATTGCTGAATTAGGATGAGTAGTTCCAAAGCCTACGGCATTATATAAAACGAGATCAAAATTTCCGGTATTTTTAATCGTATATTGCGCCCAAAACCATTTATTATAAATCCAACCCGCCTTAACTTTAGCTTTCTTTTTTCCGGCGCCGACATACATATTACCTGACTTCAAACTCGGATCAGCATATTGCACAAAAGCTTGACTGACTAACGAATAAGGACCGTAGACCGTACTTTTACCGACTTTCCGATAAGCCCGGACTTTAACGTAGTAATTTTTGTTCCCTGCCAGCTTTTTAATAATAAAGTTACGATTAGCCGTACTAGCGACGGTCTTGTATTTACCATCGATGGAAGTTGCGTAAGCATACTGATAGCCGCTGGCTCCTAACACCGGTAAAGCGGTCACCCAGACGTTGGATACTCCCGGAGAAGTGAAAGCCAGGGGAGCAGTTAAACTCGGTTTAACCGAAATAACCGGCGAAAAAGCTCCGTAATAGGTTTTTCCGTTGATGACATTCGCGGCGCGTATCTTATAGTAATAAGTCGTACCAGTTTTTAAGTTGGCGTGGAGGTATTGCCGCAGTTGACCACTAGCTATCGTCGTTAATAGCTTGTAGTTCTTTGTTTTATTGGTGGAAACGTAGATTTTATAGCTGTCGGCCTGTGCTAAGGCATCGAATTTAAGGATCGCTGAATTATAAGTCGGCGAAGTGACAGTAAAATTATCGACGGTCGGTGCTGTCACTGTCACGTTGATGACTATTTGTTTACTGCCGAGGGTGGCAGTAATCTTCGCGCTACCTTTAGCCAACGCCCAAATTAAGCCATTGTTGTCGACAGTTACTACCTTGGTATTACTTGATTTGTATTTGATGTTTCCGATGCTTTTAACCGGTGTTAAAACCGGCTCGATTTGTTTACTGCCTAAGACCGGGATAGTAAGTGTCTTTTCGCTAATATCGAAATCGGTGGCCATAACCGGTGTTTCGACGCTCAACAGACAACTAGCTGTCTTAATACCGTTGGTAGTGTCGTTGGCTGTCGCTGTAATCGTCGCCGTTCCCAGTTTTATCGGTGTTACTACCCCACCGGTATCGACGGTCGCAACTGTCGTATCGCTACTCACCCAACTAATATTCTTATTCGAAGCGTTAGCCGGTAGAATCGTTAAAGACAGCTTCTTCTTATAACCGATGAAAGAAAAATCGCTACTCGGTAAACTGATTGAAGTTACCGGATAGAAAATGACTTGAACATTACAGGTCGCCTCAAGTCCACTGAGCGTGTTTCTGGCGCGCACCACGGTGGTTCCGGAGTTTACGGCATAAACCACCCCGTCACTGCTCACCGTTGCTACAGCATTGTTGTCGCTACTCCAGCTTATCGTTTTATTGGTTGCATCGCTGGGGAAAGGACTCGCTATCAGCTTTTGACTATTTCCTTTGTCTAACGAAAGGCTACTTTTGTCGAGACTGATGCTCTCCAGAGCGATATTAGTATTGACGTCGGCGAAGACTTTAATCCGCGCCACCCCATTTTTCGCAACTAAATCAATCCAGCCGTTACTTTCCGGTTTGTAGTAGTAACTACGATTGGCCTGCAATGCCAAGGTGTAAGTAATAATTCCAGCGGACATTGAAGTATCAACGATAATCGTCGGCTCTTTAGTTGTCGTGGAAGTAAATTTGATAACTACAGAGAAACGGGTTCCTCGTTTAATTTCGACATTATTCGCCAATTGTATAGTGTGATAACCTTGTTCGCTTAGCGAACCGGTCGTCGTCGCTGCTGCGACTTTCGTCCCACTGTTTGGGCTACCGCCCAAAGGAATGTCTTTATATATTTCAATACTATAATTGAGATTCTTATCAGCTGTAAAGAATCCTACTTCTTTTAAAATCTGATTATAATTACTGGGAGCGGTATAGATGTTTCCGACTCCTTGAGTTAAGGCCTGGGAATTAGTCGAAATCTTCGGTAATCCCAACATGCCGGTATCATATTGGAAGATATTAGTGTAATTTGTCGTGGTCATTACATAAGCAACTCCCACACTGTCATCTCTATCCCAAGTAGGATAATCGTAAGAGAGATAAAAATAACCGCTCTTGCTGCCATACCAACCTGTGCCCCAAGAATTTTTTACTATCCACGCTCCATTTTTAGAGGGTGTTTTGTTAAAACTATAGCGACTAAAATTATCATCCCAGCCCACGATTGTTACCGCATGATTTGGATTAGCTGCATAAGGATAATAGTAGCCGGCTGAACCAGTATTAAAGTAGGATGGACTGTAGTAAAAGTCCACATTGACGGCACCATAAGTCATAATCGCTTCTTTGATGGAATCACCGCCCTTGGTAGGGATTACGTAGGCGGCCTTCAGCCGGAAATCTCCTATGTAAGCTAAGTTGTTGTTGATATTAGTATTAGCCAGGGCAATTTTCATCCCTTGACTAACCAGCGTATTGTAGCTGTAACCGGAAAGGCTGTTAAAAGCGGTCTCATATTTCATGCCAACATAATTAGCCATCACTAACATCGGAGTGTAAATCGTTCCTCCGCTCATTAAATAATTGCCGCTATAACCGTTAGCCGTCCCCACCTTCGTTTTATTTCCTGCGGTGTTACCCAGCGGTTCAACCGGTCTTTTATTGTAAGCGAAGTAAACCATCTGTAAATCCGATAACGAGACGGTAGTAGCTGATCCAATCAGCTTTTTTATAGAAGCTTCCATCGCCGCTGTTGCGCTAAAAGCCCAACAGGTTCCATAAGATTTTTGGTCTTTTATTGGGCTGATATACCCGTAGGTTCGGGAGTCATAAGTAGCAGGATAAGTAGCGCGGTTTAATCCGCCTCTGCTTGAACTATCGTAAAATATACCACCATTATTGATAGCTAAGAGCCCATAATCCTCCGCATCTTCTTCGGGTGGCAGGACCGCCGGCGCATCGATAAAAACTTCATCGTCTTCGACGATATCCGTACTGAAATCGTCAATGACCGGCTCCTCAGCTGCCAGTGGATTTATCGTACTAAAAAGCAAAGATAGTGTTAACAGTGATCTTAGTAATGCTTTCATTTTTTAGCCCCCATTTATTTCCTAATCAAATTTTAACTGTTAGGGGCTCTGATTACAATCATTTTGAACAGAGGAATTTGTTTATTTTAGTCAATTCCCTGTTTTTGGGACAATAGTACGTTCGTTGGAAAACAACACTTCATATTCAACCTGACCATAGTCGCTAATCAACTGTCTGACGCTACAAGCTTGTTTAAGTTTTTGATACCCCAGGGGGGGCCAGACTTCGCACATTTGATAATAATGGCCGTATTTTAAACCGTGCAGGCTTATCATCCCTTGCTGAATAGTGAAAACTTTCAGCTCTTCGTCTTTTTTACCAAAGTTCTTAATCACATACCACTTACCGTCTGAGGGATACTCCAACAACTCGCCATCATTATTAACTTTTAAACTGTAGTTTGGCGCCACCTTCTCCCCTCTTTGTAATAAATCCAGCGCCTCTTGTGAGTAGATGACATAATCGGTGCCCGGCTCGTCCTGCAGATAAATAGCCCCGGTAACCTGGATTCCTAAATCCTCGATCGTTTTATTGCTACCATCACTTTGGGGTTCCACCTCACTAATGCGGAAAAACGCTCCATTCAGCAAGATATCGTGATTATCTTCATCGCACTTCAGCACTTTCAAATCCAAACGTCGTAAATCGTTCATCACCTCATAAACTATTTCGGGCCCAAAAGTCTGCTTACTGGGCTGGATAAGCCATTCTTTTTCGCCAAAAGCATAATCGTAACCCTCCGGCAATTTAGTTTCGACCAGTTTATAATAACCGTGATAGTCGACATTGCTGAATGTTAGGCGGCCTTTTTCATCAGTTACGGCTTTACCGATCAGAAAAGTTTGGGCCGGCTCTGCTACATCATACAGTTCAAAAGTTGCCCCTGCTAACGGAGCCCGCGTTTCCCGGTCCAGTTTACTTACGACAATCGTTATCGGTATCAACGTCTCCCCCCTTAACACTAAATAAGTCTCAAAAGGATTAGCGTTACCGGCATCGTACAATTTTTGGGGAATTGAAGAACCTTGACAATGCCAAACATAAGTACTGCCTTTGCGCATTCCACTGATTCTTTTAAAGATCAACACGGTGTTATTCTGGGGATTTTGCGGTAACTCCAAAAGTTTAATCGTCATGCTTTGTCCGCTGATTGTCACACTGACATTGTCTTGATATTCTACCAGAAAGCGATCCAAAACCTCGTTAGTGTCGGTTAGCGTAATAGACTCTCCGACGTTGAGCTTTAACTCTTGACCCGCAAAAGAAGGAGCGATATCGTGGCTGGCGATTAGTCTTTCGATTTCGTTAGTGTAAGCCTTCATATTTACTTCATTTTTTTGATTAGTCGCATCGCTTTGGTTCTTGTACCACTTAACCGACCAACCTAAGGCTTCGTAAATCATTTGTTGGGCGGCTCCCCACCAAATGTTGCTGTCGTGCCCGGGATAGCCGTAACCGTAATAAGCAATCTTCCAAAGGCGCTCCTGCGTCGCTTTCGGCAATTCTTTGACCGCGTTACTCGGCGCTCCGGTATTAAGAAACGTCCTTCCGCTATATTCGAAAATCGCTCGGTGTGGTTCCAGACAGTAAACGGCTTTTTTATCTAAATACAGTATTTTTGAAGCGAAAATCTGGGGGTTACTACCCCCATACTGCAATTGTCCCATCTTACTGTTGATTGAGCTGATTTTAGTTGCCCGCATCCAGTTAATCGTACTACCGTAAGTGAATGTTGCCGAGGCGGCGGCGATATTCATAAACTGACTTCCGCCTATTATTCCGATGGCGATAATCAACACTAAAATCTTTTTTATTCTACTTTTCATTTTTTTCTCCTTAAGCTTAGTATTAAAGCGGTACCGCTACGACCACCCAGCGTCCCTGTCCTTTTGTTGTCATATCGCAAGTTACTAACGTTAAGCTATTATCAACTTGCGAAAAATCCGGCGGGCTAAAGTCAATGATGCTCTTGGCGTTGGCTGCTTTCAGAAAGCTTTCAAAATCACTTCGATTACGAAAATCAGTCTGCAGATAAGCTAAATCGCGCTCCGGTAAAGTGCTGTTGAAGTAGGCAATAATCTGATATTTTGTTGTTCCTTGCGCATTTTCAACCGCAAAAATCCGATTATTCTCCACATAGGGCCGCTTTTTTAATAACGTCAACCTTTCACTATTGTGACTGGCTGAATGTCCATAGATGACGATATTTAAGCTGGTAGGTGAATACTGCCGGTCGATAAACAGCGTCCCCATTTTGTCAGTTTGCTTGGCAAGATTCAGCTTTAAGTATTCTTTATTATCGCGGCTCTGGACAACCGGTAATAATCGATCGCTTAAACGCAACCAAAAGGCGAAGTCCGGATTTTCTTCGGCTTGTATTACCTGTTGACTCGACAATGCTGTCATTTCCGGTAACGCGATACGCTCATCTTTTGTGAACTTTTCTTCTTTCGCTTGGACTAAATCGGCATGACTGGCAATCAACCAAACGACGGCTGCCATTTGACAATAGGCGATGAGGGCTAAAGTTATCGTCTTTCTTTGGTGGCGATGCTTCAAAACTCAATTCCGTTTTTAGCGGGCCTTCTTAATTCATCGCTGACCACAGTCGCCTGATAACCGATATCGTCGATATTATAATTAAGCGGTACATCGTCAACCGCCCAAGCTCTCTTTAACGACTTTGAAAAACCCAACATCACCGCGAGCACCAGAATAATCATCTTTATTTGTTGTTGTTTAGTAATCATAAGTTCCTCCTTTTACCTAACTATTTATTACCTCAGGGGTGCAGTTTTCCTAAGCCAACAAAAAAAACCAAAACTTAACCACAAATTTTCTCTTTATTTTAGGTAGAAAAATGTGGTATTATTTCTGATAAATAATAAATAAACAAACAAATAGGGGACTAAGTTATGAAGATTGGCACAGTGAAAGAAATTATTACCCACGAATACCGGGTTGGTTTAACACCTAATGCGGCTCGCTCTTATTTAAATCACGGGCATCAAGTTTTTGTTGAAAAAACAGCGGGGGAAGGTTCCGCTTATCCCGATGAAATGTATGAAAAAGTTGGTTGTACCATCGTAGACAGTGCTCAAGAAGTCTTTGCCAACTGCGACATGATCGTTAAAGTAAAAGAACCGCAAAAATCAGAGCTTCCTTATTTAAGAGAAAACCAAATAGTCTATACCTATTTCCATCTAGCAGCCGATAAAGAACTCACGGAAGCTTTACTAGAAAAAAAGTGCAACTCGGTCGCCTATGAAACCATCACCGACGACGACGGTGGCTTACCCTGTCTCAAACCGATGAGCCAAATCGCCGGTCGTTTGGCGATCCATGAAGGAGCTAAGTATCTGGAAAAAACATTCGGTGGTCGCGGTGTCTTACTCTCCGGTGTACCGGGGGTCTTACCGGCAGAAGTTGTCATTTTAGGAGCTGGAGTAGTCGGCATGAATGCTGTTAAAGTAGCCATCGGTATGGGTGCTAATGTGACCGTCTTGGACATCGACCTCAAGAAATTAGAAATGCTGGAAGACCTTTACTTTAATCAAATCAGCACTTTATTTTCCTCCGATGAAAATGTTAAAAAAATGCTCAAGCGAGCCGATTTAGTAATCGGTGCTGTTTTAAAGCCCGGGGGAGCAACTCCCAAGTTGATCAAACGCGCTTATCTGCAGGAAATGAAGCCTGGCTCTTTGATTGTCGATATCGCCATCGACCAAGGTGGCTGTAGTGAAACCAGCCGTAAGACCTATCACGATGATCCCGTTTACTTTGTCGACGGTGTCCTGCACTATTGTGTCGGTAATATGCCGGGGGCGGTTTCTAACACTTCCACTAATGCTTTAAACAACGCCACTTTAGCTTTTGGTTTAAAGATTGCCGATTTAGGTTTAATTGCCGCTCTGCAATCTGACGATAATCTATTAAACGGTTTAAACACCTATCAAGGTTACTTGACCTGTGAAGGTGTCGCCAAAGCGCACGGCTTAACTTATAGCGACCCTCGCAGCTTACTTAAGTAGATTCGCCTAAACAAAAGCAGTTAGTTCGTACCCCGGCTAACTGCTTTTTTTGTAAAACCAAATAAGACCTAAGCGATTTTATTCTCGGCTAAGAAATCCGGATTAAACAAATCTTTATCGACATCTCGATTGAAGACTTGGCGGCTTTCACAATAGGTAGCCACGACATCAAAGTTCGTATCGATAACCGCAAAGTCCGCATCTAAACCCTCCTTAATGGCTCCTTTCGTCGTTAGACCATACTTCTTCGCCGGATTGTAACTCGCCATCCGACAAACTTCCTGTAAAGGCAACTCAAGTTTCTCAACCAGATTCTTAATTCCGTACATCACCGGTTTAGAACTGCCCGACAGTCGCCCGGTTTCACTTAAGACAAAACCGGCTTCATCGACAAAAATCGTCCGCCGATCGGAATTAGTATCCGGTCCCATTCCCCGATAATGCCCCACCGGTGCTCCGGCAAATACAACGTTGTCCGAAATCATCATGAAACGGCTAAGGTCTTTGACTTTAAAATAAAGCCTAATCATTTCCAAGTCGATATGCATGCCATCACAAATGATTTCACAGTCGACTTCCGGGCGTAACAAACAAGCACCTAAAGTTCCGATATCGCGATGATGCAAGCCCGTCATCACATTGCCTAAATGGGTAGCGACGGTAATTCCGGCATCAATCCCCAAATTAGCTTCGGCGAAATTGGCGTTAGTGTGGAAAGCTCCGACCATGATCCCTTGGCTGACAAAATAACGAATAGCGTCCAAAGCCTCAGGAACCTCCGGTGCTACATCGACCAATTTCAATTTACCTTGGCCGGCTTCCACCATCTTCCGCGCAAACGTTAAATCGACTGGCGGGTAACCGGTGTTAACCCCTTTTTCTCCAACGCGGGCACCCCAGGGACCTTCTGAATGAATGCCGGCGATTTTCGCTCCGTCGTTTTGACTCTCGGCTAAATCCGCCAACAAAGCGATCGTCGCAATGTTTACCGTCGTCGGGAAAACCGCGGTAACACCCCAAGAGGCTTGTCCTTTTAAATAGGCGAAAATTTCTTCCTTGGTAGGTACCCGGTCCAAGCTCATCATACTGTAACCGAAACCGCCGTGATTATGAGTATCGATTACCCCAGGAATGATTCGATAATCGCGATAATCCGCATCCGCTACCAAATTACTGCTTTCTTCATGAAACTTATAGAATTTACCATCATTGAGCTCTAAGTACCCGGCCTTAATACCCTGCGCTGTGTAAATCTCCTTACAATAAATAATCATCTTCTTTTTCCTTCCTGTAAACCGGCTGTTTTACTATAGCCTACCCAACTCAGCCGGATCAAATGAGAAATCTGTCATTATTATATAGTTTTTTTAACGATTTATCTCGAACATCGGCCATCTTTTACCGGCTGGATAAGTAATTTTATGACAGACATCTAACTTCGCTTTCGCTGCTTTCTTTTCTTTTTTATTCTGTAAATTGAAATAGTAAATTCCAGTGTGGAAACAGCTGAAAAGAATGAAAGAGAAAAATCCAGAAGTTGAGAGTTAATCAGCAGAAAACACAACATAGAAGATTGAAAAAGCACAAAAAAGCCAATATAATAGGAAATACCAATAGAAAAAACCCGAGCTTAAAAAACCAAGAAGAATAGATAAATTCAGAAATGAAAAAGTAAATTCCGCTTGAAGATGGGCTGAAAATCAGGCAAAAGGTGTCACTGTTGGTCAAGAAATAACGTTAATTATTTCTTACGAAGCTTCAGTAGAGAAGGATTAAGAATCACTTCGTCAGGCTGAAGCTTTTTAATATTAAGTAAAGCAGTAACTTCACTAGAATAAATGAATTCGAATAACTGATAAGGCGATTTGTCATTCAAACTTCTTCTAGGAGTGTTATTGATATGACTGAAAACCAGCTGTAAGTCTTGATTGGACAGCTTATCCAAACAAACGCCATTAGGGATAATATCCCTAAGATAATTATGATTGTTTTCGATAATAGCCTTTTGTGTAGCCTGAAGTGGATCACAGTAGAAGATATTCAGTCGCATCTCTCCGGTTTTAGAACTGAATTCAAACAACTCCGGTTTAGAGAACTCCGGACCACGATCAGTAAGAATAAGAGGAAAAAGATTAGTGAAAGTATCTTCACCCAGTAATTTCTCTAAGTCATCAAGAGTATTGGCCATTGAAGTAGCTGTCTTTTCTTGATGGATAAAGCCAATCATAAAGTTGGTACCTTCAAATAGGAAGGTTTGGATATAAGGTCCACTGGGGTCATTATAGACAGTATCCATTTGAACTACCGGGATATCAGGGTTATCATTCCTAAAACCTAGATAGTCTTGATGCCGGTGATTCTCAAAGGCAGCACTCTCATTACGCTTCTTATACCTGGTTTTAGGCTGTTTACGCTGCACTTTCTCTTTTAAAGAGAAGTAATCAACACCATAGGGCTTAAACAAACCCTGATCGATGTAGTTGTAGATTGTCCTTTCACTTACCTTGATTTCAGGGTGAGCTAGTAAGATTTGATAAATGGATTGACCTTGTTTGATTAAAGGAGCTATTACTTCAACTAATGCTTGAAACTCAGAAGCTTCCAGGTTTATTCCTTCTCGGCTATCAACTAAGGTCTTCCGGTAAAACTCATGAGCGATGTTGGCATCGTAAACATATTTCTTCATCCGGCAGTTACTTATTTTTGGGCATTTATTACAGGCCCCCGGGGACTTATCACGGCGACAACAGCGAGGTTCTTGATAGTTCTCACATTTCTTAGATTTGGTACACCTTTTACATCTACTTAGCAGGGTGCAGTCTGTGTCACTATTGAACTTTCTCCTTGGCTTGAAAATTCGATGCTTCTTTATTTCCTTGGCTATAGTAGTAGGATCTTTCCCTAAAGTTTTAGCTATTGCCACTTTGGTGGAATTGTTTTCTATACCAAACTGAATAGTCATTCTATCTTGAAGGCTTAAATGTGTATTATCACAATAATGTCGTCTACTCATGATTGAGTTCTCCTTTCCCAGCGACACCTTTTGCCTTTTAATTCTACCAAAGCTTTAACACTCAAAAAAAACAAATGGAATTTGGTGAAAGACTAAATTCCGCTTTTCGTCTCCACACTGGAATTTACTATTTCAATTTA
>CAZUQA010000063.1:0-18304 GCA_964622375.1 uncultured Erysipelotrichaceae bacterium
ATCCATCGGTGACCCCAAGCCAAGCATGTTAGTGGGAAGTCAGAAAAAGCTCAGTTATACCATTTCTCCATTAAAAGCCATCAATAAGAACGTAACCTGGAAAAGCAGCAATGAAGCCATTGCCACTGTTTCCCCTACCGGGGTTGTCAGTGCTAAAAAAGTCGGTGAGGTAATAATTACCGTAACCACCGAAGATGGTGAGTTTGTTGCTGAAAGCTGCGTCAAAGTAATTGAAAAGGACGCTCATGTGCACCATTATAACGATTTAGGTTATTGTCGCATCTGCAAAGCGGAATTCCCTCTAATCATCATACCGCTAAACGAAGCTCTCACCTACTATGTAATAAATGATAATGTTCATTTAAGAAAAAGACCTTACGCCCCTGAGGCTTCTGTTGGCTTTATCAGTAAGAAAAGCCAGGTCGAAATCGTCCTCTACGGCATTAATGCCAGTGGTGAAATGTGGGGTAAAACTAAAAGCGGAGAATGGCTGGCTTTATCCAACCTCAGTTTGACCTATAACACCAGCAGTATTGAAGACATTTTCTGGAACTGGCCTAGCGCACCAGCCGATGATTGGGTTTATTACAAAGATTACGATGCTTTGTCTATCGATGCCGAAGGCCGGATAACTGCCGCCTCTGACGGTCGCATCGTTGCTGTGCATCGCAAGCCGATTATAACCTCCGGCAATGCTTCCAAACTAAAAGGTTGCGATGAGTGCCCGGTAATTGAACCTTGCGGCAACTACATAATAGTCGCCCATTACAATACCAGCAAAACCAAGATCGTCGCTTACTCGAAATACTGTTTCCCCGCTTTCAGTGAGATTCCACGCGGCATCATCCAAGGCCGGGAAATCAAGCAAGGCGAACATCTTGGCACTATCGGTTACCGGGGTGAAACCCTCAGCAACTTCTTCCACTTCCAAATCGGCAAAGCCTTATACTTCTACAAACTGGAAGAATTGTCAGATCCTCGCTTGTTGTTGCCATAAAACCCTAATTATTTAAATAAAAAACGGTGTCAAGTTCTTAGAAACACCGTTTTATTTTTAGTCTAAAGTACTGAACATTAGCACTTCTGACAAATCGTTCCAGAAGATATAACTGAGCCAAACCGGAATTCCCCATTGATCTCTTAACTGCCTTCTTTCAATCATATACTCATTAATCGGTCCAATATAATCTTCATTTTCGCTACCGATAAAGTCCAACAATTGCCCTTCCGACAAGGTATCTGGTGCTAAAACATTAGCTAAAGCGATAAATGTCGGTAAAACTGTCGGGTCTTTAGCTTCGCTTTTGTCATTTAGGGCGCTAACAAACTCTATTTTGAAATTGAGGTCGGCCAAATTAGCAACAGTATCCTGTTTAGCTCCGGCTCTTAATTCAATTTCCATCTTGGTCTTTTCTGCAATCTGCGCCGTTAAAACTTCGCTGTACAAATAGGTCCAAAGGCTACATTGCCACTTTTCCAAAGTTGTCCCGATTTTTCTGAGATTAGTAAAGAGCGCTTTGTCGTTGAGACTCAATTGTCCACACAGTAACAACTTCCCCTGTAAATTACTGGAAACTTGTTGCATGAAATAATTACCCTCACCTTCATAGTTGCCGTTTTCTTTATAGGAGATCACTATACTCTCGGCTGTTGTGTCTTTCTCATCAAAATACCAGCGATTAATAACATAATCATAATCATCAGGTAAGTAATCAACATCTTTAGCTAAGAAATAATTCTCTAAATATTCGACGGATACTTTCTCTTTACTGATTTCATTGAAAAGTTCCGCTAAAAAAGCGAGATTCACATTATCAGGCAACGCATTATTAAACTCATAAGTAAAGTAGCAGTTGATATAGAAATAATTTTTTGTCACATCAATGTTGACATAAATATCATTCTCACCAACATAACTGATACGAAAGCGATGATTACTTGCCGTTACACTCAATTCACTCTCACTATCTTTTTTCAAACTTTCGTTGATTTTTTCCTGATAAGCCAGAAAGAAACTCCGACCATCATACTCTTTAGCAACCTTGTCTTTTTTACCACAAGCCATTAATAAAACGGTAGCTAACAAACAACAAATTATCCTTTTTATCTTCATATTAATTCACCTTATTAATAGTATAGCATATTTTCCTCTTCCCTTATTATCTTCAATAATTACCGGAAATTAGTTGGTGAGTTTTGCCAATAGTTAAAGTTGCCACACCCTGAGCCACAGGGTATAATTAGTACAAGCTAAAAAAGTGATTGCCAGAAACTTACTAAACAAAACTGACTTCTGAATTCGCTAAGAATATAGGGTAAGCTAATGAGTATTGATGAAAAACTAAATGTCTGGCCGGAGTGGCAACTAAAGAAAAAAATTGGTGAAGGTTCCTTTGGCAAGGTTTTTATGGCGGTGCGCCAAGAACACAGTGTCCAATCCTATGCCGCTATCAAGGTAATCAGCATTCCGCAAAATGAAGCGGAAATCGATTCAGTTCGTTCGGAGATGCTGGATGTCAACAGCACGCGAACTTATTTTGAAACTATTATGCTGGATTTTATCAATGAAATTAAGTTGTTGGATCAACTCAAAGGAACGGCTAATGTCGTAAGCATCGAAGATTACAAAGTAGTAGAAAAAAGTGAAGGTATCGGCTGGGATATCTATATTCGCATGGAGCTATTGACCTCGATCAATGACCACTTTACTAATAGAGCAATTAGTGAAGCGGAAGTGATAAAACTCGGTGAAGATATCTGTGGTGCTCTTGAGCTTTGCTCGCGCAAGAACATCATCCATCGCGATATTAAACCGGAAAACATCTTTATCTCGGACTTTGGCGATTTTAAAGTCGGTGATTTTGGCATAGCCAGAGAATTGGAAAAAACCACTAGCGCTTTATCAGCCAAAGGAACCTACAACTATATGGCTCCGGAAATACTGAGCGCACGCCAGTATGATGCTTCGGTAGACACTTATTCCTTAGGTTTGGTTTTATACAAATTACTCAACAACAATCGCTTACCTTTTATCGACCCCCAAGCTCCCATCGTTCAATATCACGATAGAACGCAAGCGGTAAATCGGCGTTTAAGCGGTGAAGCATTACCGGCACCGATTAATGCCAGCCCGGCGCTGACTAAAATCATTCTAAAAGCCTGTGCTTTTGATCCTCAGCAACGTTACAGCAGTGCCAGCGAGATGAAAAAAGCCTTAAGAGCTTTAAGTCCGGAAGCCAGCATTTCAACCACCGTCGCCTTAGATCGCAATACCCCGTCGCCTGCGGCTGATTTGCCAAGGCCGGATTGTGAAATCTCTTTTTCGCAAGAAAAAGATGATAGTTCTATACAAGCGACAATGCTGATTGAAGATGATAAGACTCTGGTCCAAAATGCCACGTTTGTCGCTTTGCCAGAGTCAAATAATTCCTTGGCTACTAAACCCAACAAAAAGAAGCGACTCTACCTTTTACTGATTGGTGGCGTTGCTGCCCTACTGGCAATATCCCTATTTACTTTCTTTATCATCTCCGCTTCCCCCAAAAACTTGGCTCGCCGTTTATGTAAGTACTTTCAAGAAAACAACTCAGCTGCTTTGTATGACTACATCGGCTTTCCCGAAAGCCCTTATGTCAGTAAAGATAGATTCAATGTAAGCCAAACCCAATACGGCAACAATGAAAAGGTTTACGCTTGCAACACCTATCAAGAGAGTGCGACAATTTTTACTATTTCCGTCGATTACGGTAGCAGTACCGGTTCTTATAGACTAGAGAAAATTGCTAATTCCTGGAAACTATCGCCGGCTCGCTTTATCCTTGATCGAGCTTATGTTAGTGTACCAAAATACATCAACGACCTAAAAGTTGATGGTGCAACTATTAAAAAAGAGATTTCCTTAGACACGGCTAGCGAAAACATCTATCTGCTTTATGGCATCATGTACTCTGACTATCCCGCTCAGGTTAGCGGTGATATTATTGAACCCTGTCCCTTTGTCATCAATTATGCCAAAGCCTATGAACCCGGCTTATTTGTTCTGCCGGAAGAGTTGCTGACTTTTACAGACAGCTTTAGGTTTCAACAAAAAGCAACTTTGGATAAACTCGCTATGGAAGTAGCCGAAGTCTTTTATCAAGCTTCCTTTGCTGATAAAGATGCCAGTGGTTTAAAACCTTATCTGGCCAGCGACGCTACGGCTGACCTTGCAGCTTTACAACAAGTGCTTAGCGCTAAAAAATCTTGGTTGATAAACCGTCACAAAGAAAGCAACGCCCACTTGTTCAAAGAAGGCATCAAGTTCAGTAAAATCACGCTTTTATCGACAAATTCAAGTTATAACTTAAAACCCGATGATCCCGGTTTCGGTGTCAAGTACACCAACAATGTCGCTCGGCTTATCATGGAAATCAGGGTCGACTTCACAGTTATTAAGAATGCCAAAATGTCAATTAACGATGTCATCGCTCTTGACTTCAAATACAACAACGAACATTGGTATCTGGTGGGTATCGACTTATTGGAAAATCGCTAGTTTCTTTCTATTTTTTCACTTTCTTTGGCTTACTAAAAACTTGCTATAGCGGTAAGCTTTTTTTATATCAACACTGTTGTTAACTGATTACTCTAGCGATTTTCCCAGGAATACCTTCAGGCTGATTCCCTATTTTTCTAAGAGCATGTCATATAACTGCAGGTATAAGGCGGTTGAACTTTCCCAAGAGAAGTTCTCTTGCATCGCATTTTGTATCATCATTTGGTAATCATCATTTTGTTGGTAGTAAACATCGATAGCCATATTCAACAGCTGAATAAACTCATCACTGTTGTAGTTCGCAAAAGAGAAACCACAACCCTCTTTAGTAAAGACATTGTAAGGTTTAACCGTGTCTTTTAGTCCTCCGGTTTCTCGCACCAAGGGCAGAGTGCCATAGCGCATGGCTATCTGTTGTGAAATGCCACAGGGCTCAAATAAGGAAGGCATCAAAAATAAGTCCGCCCCGGCGTATATCAAGTGAGCTAACTCTTCGTTGTAGCCGCAGTAGTAAACCGCTCGCCGGCGATAATCGTGTTCCATCTTTTTGAACTGGCTTTCCGGATAGCTTTCGCCGCTACCCAAAACAACCAGCTGCACATCATTAGCCATAATTTTCTGCATCTTGTCGATCATGAGATAAACACCTTTTTGCCAAGTTAAGCGGGAAACCATGGCTAACAACATTACTTCATCATTCACTCTTAAGCCCAACTTCTGCTGTAGCGCTTTTTTATTAGCTGATTTCCCTTCCTGATAGTCACTGACAGTATAGTGGTGCTTTAAGTGGCTATCCGTAGCCGGATTCCACAATTCTTCATCGATGCCGTTGACAATACCCCAAAGATCATGACGCCGCAAGTCCAGTATTCTTTGTAGCCTTTCCCCAAATTCCGCGGTTAAGATCTCCTGAGCATAACTTGGGGAAACGGTTGTGATTTTATCCGCATAGACAATGCCGGCTTTCATGAAGTTAAGGCAAGCATCAAATTCCAATTGTTGGTAATAGGGTTGGGGATTGACACCAAAACAGCTACCTAAAAGTTCCATGGGAAACACGCCTTGATAAGCTAAGTTATGGATTGTATAAACATACTTCATTTTTTGATACTTAGCCGGGTATTGGGTCTTGCCTAAAAATGGTATTAAACCGCTGTGCCAATCATGACAGTGGATAATCTGCGGTTTAAAATCACAATGTTGCAGTAAATCTAGCGCCGCTCTTTGGAAGAAGGCAAAACGTTCCCCATCATCGGGATAACCGTATAAGCCATGACGTTCGAAGTAAGCCTGATGTTGAATAAAGTAGAATATTACTCCGGCTTCATCATAACGATAGACATTAGCCACGGTAGCCAAATTGCCATAGCTAAGCGGATAACTGCATTCAAAACTCAGGTCAGCAAAATACTTGGCAGAAACATTGCTATACAAAGGTAAAACCACCCTAACATCTACTTTATTTTTATTTAGTTCTTTGGTTAAGGCACCGATGACATCAGCCAAACCCCCGGATTTGACAAAAGGCAGGCTTTCGCCGGCGACAAACAATAGACGTTTTTTCAAATCAAATTAAGTCCTTTCTTTTGATATAAAGAATGTTGTTAGCACTACCGCCTAGATCTTTGACATTTTCCAAGCGCGCTTTCTTATCAATAACAGCATAAGAAACATGAACATCCTTGCCAATGTAACTACCCGGCAAAACCACACAATCCTTGACTACCGCCCCGGTTTCCACTTTAACCTGACGACCGATAATGCTGTTTTCTACCGTGCCGCGAATAACCGTGCCGTTAGCTACTATCGATTGTTTAACAACAGCACTAGAAGCATAGTAAGCCGGTGCGGTATCATTGGTCCGGGTATAAATCGGCCAGTCTTTGTGAAACAATTCTTTAGCGGTATCATAGTCTTTCAAAATCATGTTTACCTGATAGTAATCAGCTAAACTACAGATGAAATGGCAGTCTTTCTTGTAGCGATAAGCCAAGACTTTCAGGTGCTCCAAATTGTCCGCAATTATATCTTTCAACCAGTAAACCCGGCTGATGTTTGGTGCCTGCTTAATTAGTGAAACAAAGAGTTCTTTCTTCATTACATAAGCTTCTAAAGAAACATCACGATTCTTATTTCGCGCATCGTTGATGGTTCGCCGGACTACCCGCTGCTGCTCATCAACTTGTAAGGTATCGCACAACAGATAGTGTTCTTTAGCATCGCTGACATTTTTATAAACTATGGTAATATCAGCTTGTTGGGCTTGATGAAACTCCCATACTTTACGAAAATCCAAGGGATAGACAATAAAACTGGGGGCAATCACCACATATTCGGCATTACTTTCCTCAATAGCCTCTAAATTGTAAAGAAAAGCGTTGATATCATGATTATAGATATCCAAGTCTAAAGGATTTTTCGTCAACAGTTGCAGTCTTCCGGTTTTGGAGTTGATGTTATACTGTTGGGCGCTGGCTAAATGCTCAATCAGTGAGCGCGTTTCGCCATTCATGTAAACTTGAATGTGTTCAATCCCGGAATTAGTCATATTGGATATCATGATATCGATCAAGCGATAGCGTCCGAGAAAAGAAAACGCGGCCAGCGGCCGATGATTGTCCATGCCCCGTACTTTGACATTTTTACCTTCAAAATTGATTATTCCCAGTGCTCGCATACTAGTGCCCTTTCTCTGCTTTCTTTAATTTGCGGCTGACAATCAATTCGATTTCCTGAGAGTCCGGGCTACCTAAAACCAAATTATCCGGAACGTTGACCCCGGCATCGACGATCACCCGATAAAGTCGGCTGTTTTTGCCAATCACGACATTAGGCAAAATAACCGAATCCTTGATTATCGCTCCTTCTTTGACGATGACATCGGTGAAGACCACCGAATTTTCTATTTTGCCGTCGATCACACAACCTTGATTGATCATCGAATTTTTCACTTCGGCATGTTGTAATAAATACTGTGCAGTCGTCGCTACATCTTCCGTGAAAATTTTCCAGCCTTTGTCATCAATCTTCAATTTTGGCTTGTCACCAAGCAGGTCCATATTTGCTTCCCACAGACTATCCAGAGTGCCAACATCTTTCCAATAACCGCCAAAACGATGAACAAACAAACGTTTTCCCTCATTCAGCATCGTCGGTATGACATCTTTGCCAAAATCATGCGAAGATTGGTTGTTTTTTTCATCCTGTGACAAATAGCGTTTCAAATCGCGGTAGTTGAAGATGTAGACCCCCATCGAAGCCAAATTACTGCGAGGATTCTCTGGTTTCTCTTCAAATTCTATTATCTGATCATTTTCGTTACAGTTCATGATGCCAAAACGACTGGCTTCTTTTATTGGTACTTCCAAAACCGCAATAGTAACATCGGCATTGTGCTTCTTATGGTCAGCCAACATCCAGGAGTAATCCATCTTGTAGATATGATCGCCGGATAGTATCAATACATATTCCGGCTCAAATTGTTCACAGAAATCTAAGTTCTGGGTTACGGCATCAGCCGTGCCGCGATACAAACCAAAACCGGCTTCCTTTTCTCGCGGCGGTAAGACATAGATACCGCTGTTTTTTGCGTCTAAGCCCCAACGGGAATCCTGAGCGACATAAGAGTTTAACAGCACCGATTCATACTGGGTTAAAACCCCGACTACTTGAATGCCGGAATTAGCACAGTTGCTCAAAGGGAAATCGATAATGCGATATTTCCCACCAAAAAATACAGCCGGTTTAGCCACCTTATGCGTCAGATCTTCCAGCCTGGTTCCCCGACCCCCGGCCAAAATCATGGCTATCATATTATTTCCTACCAAGTGACCACCTCCTTAGAAAAGCTGTGGTTTTCTACGAAAATAATAGCACAAAACAGCAATACAAAAACACCTGATATTTTCTCTTTGTCTAGGCGAAAAAGAAAAGAGCCACTTAAGCTCTCCTATAAAAATCCTGATTGTTGAGTGACTCTGTCGTTTATTACTTTGTCATTACCACCGATAAGCGGTCAATAAATTTCTTTATAAATCTTCGCCATTGGAAGCAATAACTCTTTGATACCAATAAAAACTGTCTTTCCTTAAGCGTTTACCACTACCCTGCCCCCGATCATCAAGATCGACATAAATGAAGCCATAGCGTTTACTCATCTCACCTTGAGAACAACTGATGATGTCAATCGGACCCCAGCTAACATAACCAAAGACGCTCACGCCATCCTTTATGGCTTCTTTCATTTGGACAATATGGTTTCTTAGATAGTCAATACGATAGTCATCATGAATACTACCGTCTTCTTCAACAGTATCCAAAGCTCCTAAACCGTTTTCCGCAATGAACATGGGCAAGCCATAGCGATCATAGTAGCGATTGAGAGTTACCCGTAAGCCAATTGCATCACTGCCCCAACCCCAGACTGATTTTTCAATTAAGGGATTAGCTTGCGGCTCTTGGGGCATATTGGCGTCACTAACACTGCTACTATAATAAGAGAACGCCAGAAAATCAGCAGTATGCCGGCGCAGAATTTCAAAATCACCATCCTGGGTTTCAAAACTGATATTGTTGTCACTGAAGTAGCGTAAGGCGTAACCCGGGTACTCTCCTTTGATTAAGACATCACCATAGAAGTATTCCAGCATTTGACTCTGTTGCAGATTAGTTAAGGCATCTTGTGGCGCACAGCTCAGCGGCGTTAGCCCCAAAGCAGCTAACATCACGCCAACTTTTAAATCAGGGTCAATCTCTTTAGCCAACTTGATACAAGAGGCTGAAGCCACAAATTGATTGTGGATAGCCTGATAAACCCTATTGTCATTGACTGCTTCTTTAACTAAGCCCAGGCTAACAAATACACCCCAATCCATAGCCGCACAGTTGATCTGATTTATGGGAATCCAGTATTTGACCTTCTTATGATAGCGCTTAAAGAGCGTTTCACAGAAATTCAGATAAAAAGCAATAAGTCGGCGATCACTCCAACCTTGATATTCCGTGATCAGCTTAATCGGCATTTCGTAGTGAGAAATAGTCATTACCGGTTCAATGCCGTTTTGAAGCAATTCATCAAGCAAATCATCGTAATACTTAAGCCCAGCTTCATTAGGGATCTTCTCATCACCTTCCGGAAAAATCCGCGCCCAATTGAAGGATGTACGAAAACAATTAAAGCCCATTTCCTTAAACAAAGCGATATCTTCTTTATAGTTATGATAAAAATCGATGGCTGAACGGCGCGGATAATAACCGTACTTATCTTTTAAGGCTTGCAGGATTTCTGCTTTACTGTGTGACAAACCGACGATGCTTTTTCGGCTATAAACATCAGGTAATACTTCAATATCCGCCATTGAAGGGCCTTTGCCGTCTAAATTCCAAGCACCTTCAGCCTGATTTGCCGCAATAGCCCCACCCCAGAGAAAATTTGCCGGAAAGCTTTTATCTGTCTGGCGCATTTGTTTTTTCTCCAAGTGATAATCTAAAGAGTCTTATCATATTTTTTACCATCATCCGCTCACTTTGAACACTCATCAGAGTATCTTGGGCATGAGTAAACAAAAGATTAGCCCGTTGATTTTCATCGGTGACCGTACTTTGTATGACGTCTGTTTGGATGCCGTGCGCTTTTACTATCAGTTCTCTGGCTTGCTCCAACATCGTTTCAACCATAGTATAGTCTTGGTTTTCCTCAACCAAATCAATGGCTTCACATATCAGTTTACGAGCATCGCCGGCAAACAAAATAATATTCATCGCCGCTTCATTTAAATCGGACCAAGAATAATCTTTCATGATTCCCTCTGCTTTCAAAAAACCTCCTACTCCTTTTCTTCAGTTTTTGTTTCTGCGGCTTCTTCGGCAACACATTGATTATCATACACCTTGAAGAAAGGATAATAAATGATAAATGAAACTAAGAAAATAACCGCCAAAAGGATAAGCCCGGCTACGCCACCAACCGCAAAGGCGCCAAAAGGAGCCGGTAAATACCAGAATGGGAAGATGATGCTCGGCTTAACCACAAAGCCTAAATTCATCGCTAAATAAGTTATTAAGGGTCCTACTACCCCGATGATCCACATCGGAATCATTAAAATCGGATTGAAAGCTACCGGCGCCCCAAATATCAAAGGTTCGTTGATGTTGGCCAAACTCGGTACTAATGAAGTCTTACCGATTAAACGGTTCTTTTTACTCTTGGCAAACAAGAACATTAAGCCTAAAGCTAAAGTAGTACCGCCACCGCCGATTAAGAAATAAGTTGAAGTACCATAAGCCATAATCTTAGTGGCTTCTCCACCGGCTAATACGGCTGCCTCATTGATAGCGAAATTCGGCAGAATAATCGCATATTCCAGTGAAGCCAACAACCAAGTAGAAATACCAAAAGTGTAAAGGAAAGCATAAGAAATAAAGTAAAACAACACAAAGCCTAATAACGAATCACTGATGGCCATTAACGGCGCGAAAACCGCCTCAACCACGGCAAAGACATTAACATTTAAGACAAAAACCAAAATCCAACCGACTACCAAAATCAAAAACATCGGGATTAGAGTATCAAACCACACCGTGATAAAATCCGGCATCGCCGAGTCTTTCTTGAAGAAAGTAAAGCCGGCAAACATATTCATAACAAAACTGGCAAATAAACCGGCAATCAAAGCCGTCAGCATACCGCCATTACCTAAATTCCATTGGACAAAAGTAATCAGACTGATTCCTTCTTCCGTCCATTGCACAACCGGCCCGCAAAGCATTAAAAACAAAGCTAGTCCGGCAATCGCTGTTTGTTTACTGAGTTTACGATGCTTTTTCTTTTCCATAAGATTCAAAGGAATCAAGAAAGACAGTAAAAGCGACATTAAGCCCATCGAGAAATCGGCTACCGGCTGAATATTAGCCAGTATTGGCACAAAATCTCCCAGCGCTCCTAATAAGGTGGCAAATGAACCGATAAAAATAACCGGCATTGTCGTTAAAATTGAGTCCTGCACGGCAGCTACCCAAGGATTACGCGCCAGCTTGTTCATTCGCGGGGCAAAACTGTTTGCCATCCAATCCATAAATTTTTTCATAGTTTCTAATCTCCTATTCTAGTGTTTCAATAATTAAATTCAAAACCGCTTCCCCATCCAAACTTCCATAAGCTTCTTTAGAAATCAGTTTTACCGGAACTCCATATTCCTGACCGATCTCCGTAAGTTCGCCTAAGATGTAGTCTAAATGCGGCCCTACCAGCAGCAGATCGGTTTCTTCAATGTAGTCCTCAATTGAAGAATCACTTCGAGCGATAATCTCGTAGTCTTTGCCTTTAGCTGCTACCGCTTTTCGGATATTCCCCGCCATAAAACCGCTGGAAGCTCCGGAACCACAAACAATTAAGATTCTTTTCATTAATTACCTCCTTTATTGTTTATCTGTTTTCATTGTAAAATAGCTCTTTTTGTAAGTAAAAGTATTTTAACTTCGTCTTTTGATGTAGTTAAATCAGTTGTTATTTTAACGCTTAGTTGCTATTATTTCTTTACATCAAGCTATTTTGTAGAAGAGGAAAAGATTGCGACAAAATCAAGCAAAAAACTTGCTTAACTACCTAAAAACCAAAGATACCGGAGTATACCTCACTACCGGTGAGCTTTCATTAGTGCTCAAAATCTCCCAAAGACAAGTGCAAAACTACCTAACGGAGATAATTTCGCAACATCCCGATTTACTGCTATGCGACAAACAATGCTATGCCCTTAACCCTAAACTAAGACAACAACTTGATGAGCTCTACCCCAACCTAGAGCAGCAGGAAAGCCCGGAAAGTCGACGTAACTATATTCTGCAAAGCTTGGTTCGCTGCAAGACATTAAAAATAACGGATTTAGCCGAATTCTTCTATGTGGCAGAAGCGACTATTGATGCCGATGTTCAAAAAGCCCGCAAATATGTCGCCAAATATCAACTGCAAATCAATAAAGAAAACGGCATTCTTTCGCTGCTGGGAAACGAAAAAGACATTCGTGGTCTTATGCGTAATCTGCTGTTAGTCGATAATTCCAGTTTGTTTACTGTGGGAAGTACGCTGCAACAGATGTTTGCGGAATATGATTTACCGGCCCTTTATCAAATACTAAATACGATTTTCACCAAACATGAAGTGTTTGTAAATGATTACTCTTTTAATAATGTCGCCTTGCACATTATCATAATGATTGAACGCTTAAGTAAAGGCGAAATGCTCAATGAAACTGTTGATTTGACAAAAATCCAAGCAACCCGGCAATTGAATGCTGTCGATGATATTCTTAACTACATTGAAAATAAATATCAGCTAACCACTAATGAAAGTGAACTCTACAATTTAGTGCTTTTGATCTCCAGCAATTCATCACTGACTAACTATGCTGTGATAAATGCCCAAAATATTGAAAAACATATTGATGCCAAGTATATTGCGATATCACGCCAGCTCTTGCGCTCAGTGGAAAAGACCTACGATTTCTTGCCTTTTAACCAGGAGTTTATCGCCAACTTTTCGATTCACATCAAAAATGTCTTTCAACGTCAACAGTACAACACCAAAACTAAGAATCCCCTACTCGCCAATGTCAAACTCAATTATCCTTTTGTCTATGATGTTGCGGTTTTCATTGCTCAACTGCTAAAAAATGATTACGGTATTACTATTGACGAAAACGAAATAGCCTATCTCTCATTTCATATTGGGAGTTACTTTGAAAACACTAATTTTCATTATCCCAAGGTCCGTTGCCTGATTATTTTTTCGGATTATTATGGTTACTACCAAAAACAAATTCGCCGCATTCACGACATATTCAGTGAAGATATCAATGTCGTCGCTGCTTTGCCTGCCACGGTAGACAGCCGCAGCATCAATGATATTGATTTAGTTATCAGCTTTGTAAACTATCACCATGAAAAACCGACAATTATCGTCAACCCGATATTGACGGAAAAAGATATTGCTGCTTTACAGACCAGTATCAAAAAAATCGCTAAAATGAAGCGTAGCTTGGTACTAAGAGATTACTTAAACCTCCTATTTCATGAAGATCTTTTCTATTGTAATCTTGATCTAGCTGATGAAATTCATGCGATTAAAGTGTTATCAAAGGACATTATTGAAAAAGGTTATGCCGATGAAGGTTATACTTTTGATCTTTTAGAACGTGAAAGAATGTCTTCGACCGCTTTCAACAACTTAGCTATCCCCCACTGTCTTCACAGTAACGCTAATGAGAGTTTTCTGGCTTTCGCCATCCCTAATAAACCCATTAAATGGTCAGATAAAGCGGTCGATCTGGTCATTCTTATCGGCATCAATGAAAATTCCAAAGAAATATTTGCTCAAGCTTATGATTCTTTAGTTGAGATTTTATCAGAACCTTTAAACATCGCAAAATTAGTTGAAGCCAAAAACTACAAGCAATTTCTTAACACCTTGCTTTCTACCATGAGTGAATAATTCCCCCATAATTATCAAGGACAGAAAACTCGGTTATTATCCAAACTCTCTGTTTAAACACAAAATGTTATTTTCCAATAATTTCTGCAGTCTATTGCTACTTTTATCTCAGCTTGCTTTAATGGGTCTTCTGTTAGCTGGTAGCCTACTCAAAAACATCGCCTTCATCTTCCTCTTCAATGATGATCTTTTTGGTGACGATATTGTAGGTATGACTAAAGTATTTCTTGGTCTTTTTGTTGTAAATGATTACCCCATAATTACCATTATAAGCGATGCCATAAACAACCGATTCTGAGGCATTTAGCTTTGTAAGTACGACAATTTCATCTTCATTATAATCATACAGTTTTATAGTATTAGTGCTGTCTTGGGCTATGAAGTAGGTATCAAGTATACAAACATATTCGTATTTTTTACTTCTATATAGTAGTTTTCCCTCTTGATCATAAATGCTGAATGTTTGATCTTTCGTATCACTGACCCTGATATCCCCGGTATCTAGTAACAAGTAATTACCGAACTTCTCCTTAACCAATGGTTTTAAATCAGCTGATAAAAGTTGCATATCACTAATCCCAAGATAAGTTGCGTGTTCGGCGTAAATCAGATACGCACCATCTTCTATCCCTTCAATAAAAACCCATTCATAACCCTCAGGATTAATTTTTCTACTGGCCCGCACACTACCATCCGCTAAGTCCATTAGTACTAGCTGGCCTTTATCATAATCAACGGCAATCAGCGCCCCATAGTAGGTTTTATAGTTGAATAAATCATCCCTAAACCAATAGCTGGTCCCAGAACCAACTATGATTCTACCGGCACTAAACGAAAAGAAATCCTCGTCACCATCACTATAGAAAGATACCCCAAAAAGCTTATTTAGCTCCGCGAATATTCGGCAATGCTTAAAATCTCCACCGATTTGGCTGTCCGTAAGCATAACTCTTCTTGCTTCATTATTTTTGTAATTGTATAGAACATAGCTGTAGTCGCTACCGTCTTGATCATAGATGATGATATAATCTAAAATGTTTTCTTCATTGACGGAACAGACTTTGCTGGTGGAATTCCCCCGATATTCTCCGGCAATTTCAAAATTGTCTTTTGAACTATCTTTGTAGGTGTACATCATTTCCCATTCACTGAGAATATAGCCCTTTTGTTTATCTCTATACAAAACCAAGGGAAAGTCACCGCTTGGTGTATATTTCTCGCTTAAACCTAATAGATTAGCGTCCGCCTTGTAGGTTATTTTAACTTCAGGTAGTTTTTCTTCTTCCTTCTCTTTTGGTTCATTTTTTACAACAGGATCATCATACTTCATATTGCTTTTTTCACTAGGAAAAGCTCCACTGAATAATAAAGCGACCACCACTGACAGTAGCACCACAGCCAGTAGTGCAAGCGTTATAATCTTCGCACTTTTCCTTGGCTTTCTTTTTGGGGTTTTCTCATTAACATGATCAGATACTTTGTTATCCGGAATTTCAAAATCAGCTGATACGAACTCTTCCTTGCCGCTATCCAGCTCGGTGTTATTTTGTTGCTCTTCCATTTTTCTTCTCCTGAATATTTCTGCTATTGTTTACCAATATTTTACTTGAAATCATCTAAAAGTGATAGTCCATATCTTTGTTAGATGTCCGCTAGCTTATCTTTAGTTCTTCCTACTTTAATAACCTTTGTTTTCTCCATTTTCCGGCTCAGCGTAAAACGTCACCTCTCTGTCAGTTTATTCCGATTTTTGTTCGGTTGCACCCTTCGCTTGGTTCTTATTGACTAAACTAAGGCAGGCTAGCAATACCAGATAACCTAAAGCACTTTCAACATTGAGCATCACCGTCGCTTTAAAAATCCGAATCGTCAAACTGGCAAAGTACGGTATGCCATACATCACTTGTAACCAATAGGGTGTCAGGATGATGTTGACTATTAATTCCACAACAACAACGGCGACAAACCACAACTCATAAGCCAAACTGCCACTTTTAATTTTATTGCTGACAAACTTGTGGACAATTACGATGATTAGCAATAGTAAGGTCACAGTTAGCATCAGCAATAAGCGGTTGGTGAAGTTTAGTACAAGTAAAGCTTCACTGGAAAACTTGATTTCTTTAGCACTAAATAACGCGAGCAGATTTAGCAACCAAACTATAACCAGCAACGCCCAGAGCAACTTTTTAGGTTCTTTGACCTGAGAAAAACGATTAGTAATAATGGCCGGCAACACAGCACACAGTATCGTTCCTAAAGTGAAACCCAAGAAAGGATATTCACTGGGGCTAACTAACAAACCAACAATATCGACTACCAAACCCAAGAAGAAAGCAGCAAAAGGCCCTAATAAAACACCACCGATCATCAATGGTAACTGTGAAATACCGATTCTTAAACTCGGTACACCAAACAAGGGTATATTCAGTGACAACAATGTCAAAACCTGCTTAGCTACGGTAAAAAAGGCAATTAAGGCTATAGTTTTTATGCTAATCTTTTTCGGATAGACTTTGTGCAGCCAAATAGCCAACAAAACAATCACCACTAGACAAACTGCTTGTACTATTAAGTCCATACACTCTCCTAAAGACTAAAGTCAATGGGTTTTTGTCCCTGACTTAGTAGAAATTCGTTAATCTTGCTGAAAGGTCGGCTACCAAAGAAACCGCGGGCTGCACTTAAAGGTGAAGGATGTTCACTTTCAATGATAAAGTGCCTGCTTAAATCGATAGCGTTTTTCAACTCTTGGGCTTTGCGGCCCCAAAGAACATAAACTAAAGGATAGCTTTTGTTATTTAGGTACTGGATCGTTGCCAAAGTGAAATTTTGCCAACCAAAATCCTCATGCGAGTAAGCCTGCCCGGCTTGCACGGTTAAGACGCGGTTTAGCAACAAGACTCCCTGTTGAGCCCAGCCACCGAGATCAGTTTCCCTTCTTATTATCCCTAAATCGCTTTCCAATTCCTTAAAAATATTGATTAGGCTGGGGGGAGCAATAACGCCACTGTTAACACTGAAACACAAGCCATTGGCTTGATTGAAACCATGATAAGGATCTTGACCAATTATTACCACCCTGGTATTAGCGTAACTGCATAATTTATAAGCCCGAAAAATGTCTTCGAGTTTAGGATACACTACTCCTTGACTGTAGGCTGCCTTAACTCTGGCGTAGAGTTTTTGGTAGTAGTCCTTTGCTTTTTCTTTGTTGAAAAAATCTTGCCAATCAGTACTCATCTGAAAATTCCTTATTGTCTGTCAGATTGCGTATCCACTTACCTTTCTTGACCAGGTAATAGGCGACAGCTAGCTTCAGTATGTCAGTTGCTTGTCCGCAGATATATATCTGAATAATATTAAAATCTGTGAAATAGGTCAAGCCACCAACCACAACAATATTCACTGCCCACATGAATACCGAATCCATCAGTAAGGTATTTAACGTGTCGCCTCCGGCTCGCAAAATGAAATAACACTCTGCCGAACCCATAAAAAGGCAGAACATAAAAGACTGAATCCAAATAAAGGATTGGGCAATGCTTTTAGCTTCCCCACTTACCGCGTATAAGTTAGGCACAATAAAGGAACTGGCAAACATCAAAGCACTAAAAAGTAAGGCTATTCCCAGAGAAAAGTTAAGTATTTGATAGGCATCTTCTTTGGCTTCCTGAAGCTTGTTAGCTCCCAATTTTTGCGAAACGATGATCAGCGTCGCTGTAGCCATACCTCCAAACAAGATGAAAAACAAATCGCTGACCGTTTGTGAGATGGCATAAGCCACCATGACTTCCGTGCCGCGGGTAGCATAAAACTTCAATAGAGTGGTAAATCCGGAGGTCCAAAAAAATTCATTAATAACTAAAGGCAAAGCTTTAATACTTATGGCTTTAGCTAAAGCTTTATCAATTTTAAAAAGGGCTGATATTTTTGTTTTAAAACTATAATCGCCAAAAATGGCGCTTAATAGAATAATGAGCATCTCCAAAGTTCGAGAAAGTAAAATCGCCAGTGCAGCACCAAATACTCCTAATTGCGGTAACCCCCAATGGCCAAAAATGAAGAGGTAGCTTAAAAGTCCATTTAGTAAGAAGCAAACTATGGAAACCAACATCGGGGTATGAACATCACCGCTAGCCCGCATAGCATCGTTAGTCGCCAGCGTTATCGTCAGAGGAAGCAAGGAGAAAGACAACAATTTCAAATAGATGGCACCTTGTTCAATCACACCGACCTCGGAAGTGAAAAAACTAAGCAATTGTCGAGGAAAAAGTAACGCCAAC
>CAZUQA010000064.1:0-2217 GCA_964622375.1 uncultured Erysipelotrichaceae bacterium
TAACAAATAATTATTAGAGATTTTTTATAATGCGCAATTCGTAATGCGTAATGCGCAATTAGGGTTACTGTCTCACACAAAGGCACAGAGGGTACAGAGAAGGGGCGGTTGGCAACCGTCCTTACTTAAATCTTTTTACACATCTATAAAGTTAGATTTGACACATGAATATTTATAGTATAAATAAAAATTTGGCTCATTTTTTGTTGAGAAAAAGCGAATAACCGGTTGACTATTTTGTATTTTGCGGTAAAATACAGATAAGAACTTTGATACACCTTATAAGAAAGCGGTGATGTAAATTGAGTTGAGCATGGGTTATGTGAAGGACGGGCACCGGACACAGGAAAGATAAAACGAGGAGGGTTATCACGTGAAGAAGATCACAAGAACAGGTATCCTATCGTTGGTATTCGTGTTTACATTCATATTCATGGCGGCATCCGCTGAGGTTGCTGCCGCCGGCCGTTTTATTTCACCGACTGTCATGCATGATATACAGATACAGGCAAAGCATGATTGGAATTATGAGCTGATCATCCATATTAGCAAACACGAGTTGACGTTGAAAAAGGGCGAATCATATACTCTTAAAGCCAGTCTTTTGCCAAGTGGAAAATCGGTTTCAGTGGAATGGTGGAGCAGCAATGACAAAATAGCTATAGTTTCCAATGCCGGAAAGGTTACCGCGGTAGCGCCAGGCACCGCTATAATTGATGCTAGATGCGAGGAGTATTACGAAGTTCCCGATAAAACTGGGTTTAGTAATGAGTGCTTTGTTACCGTTCCAGGCGGTTCGAAAGACGCGAAGCCGCTTGGAACAAGCGATCTGACGTTTAGTTATGAAGAAACTAAACTCACTGGTCCCACTAGCAAATATGATGAAGCGTTTGATAAAGTTAAGAAGGTTATCGGGGGATATACTGCTTCTGGAAACAAGTATGCTTCTGGACAATGGGTTTACTACAGCAAAGGCTTGTTTAAAGGATCTAAAGATATAAGTAAAGCGCACACGATTATTTATATCAACCGTTATGGATATGGATTTATTGCTAGGGGAGCAAGCCCGATTAAAACTAGCCGTGGGATTGCGATCGGAGCTAATAAAAATACAGTGCAGCAAAAATATGGCACACCAACATTAAGCGACGAATACACAATGAACGGAAAAAAATATGACGAATTACAATACTGGACTAAAGAGGCAGGAAAGAGTTTATATAAACGCTTGAATTTCTTTTTTGACAAAAAAGGTTTCGTTACAGATATTACTTTTTATGTGGGAGGACTAGGTGATTGGTAGTATTTATATTATAATCTACACAAATCCAACAAACGCTTCAACAACACCATGAGGATTATATTTCCCATGATAAAGCCTGCCATCACCCAAGGGCGGTAGCAGGCATAAGTGTATGATCTTAGAAAGGATAGAGTCATCATGAAAAAGTTAAGACGGTATCTTGTAAGCATGTTAGCAATCATTCTGCTGCTAACCGGTATGTCTGCGTATGCGCCACCAACAATGCATGCCGCTCCTAAAGAGTTAACGTCATATAAAGGCGGCGCTGTGATAATCTTAACAGATGAAAAAGCAATCCCGGATGTAACAAATGTAAAGCTCAATAAGACAAAAGCGAGTTTAGATATCGGGAAGACGATTCAGTTAAAAGTAACTGTGACCCCATCAAAAGCGGATAAAACTGTTACATGGTCGAGCAATAAACCGGGCGTAGCCACAGTCAGTAAAAGCGGTTTAGTGAAGGCGGTAAGCAAGGGTACGGCGACCATCACGGTAAAGTCCAATAACGGAAAGATGGCGGTGTGCAAAGTGACCGTCACAGTACCGGTAAAATCCGTTAAACTCTCTAAAACATCAATAACAATCAAGAAAGGATCGACCGCTCAGTTGAAAGTTACAATCGAGCCGAAAAACGCTTCAAACAAGAAAGTGACCTGGAAGTCCAGCGATACAAAAATCGCGAAAGTAGATAAATCTGGCAAAGTAACCGCTATGAAAGAAGGGAAAGCAACAATAACGGTAACGAGTGTCAACGGCAAGAAATCAGCAAAATGCTCTGTTGTTGTCAGTAAGAAAAATGCCAGCGACACAGAATATACAACTGATGATTCGTTTGATTTCGCCCAAGCTGTTTCCGACTTGATATCAGGCGATGATTTTTCCGCAGGCCTCGCCAGCGGCGATGATTTTTACTC
>CAZUQA010000065.1:0-4468 GCA_964622375.1 uncultured Erysipelotrichaceae bacterium
GATTTGCCATGCGGCAAATTGCGTTTACGCAGCCAGGGAAACTCGGGAGGGCATAACGGCATTAAATCAATAATTAAACACAGTGGTACTAAAGATTTCAAAAGAATAAGAATTGGTATCGATAAAGATCCTTTAGTGGTAACAGCTGACTATGTACTGGCTAAACCAAATAGCGAACAGAAAAAACTGTTAAAACCAGCGATTGTTTTAGCGGCTGATGCTGCTTACGAGTTTATTGACAAGGATTTCAGTTTGATAATGAACAAATACAACACCCATGAATAATTTACTGAAACTCTTAGGAGCCAGTCAATTAGCTCAAAGCTTTCTCAAAAAACAGGAGTTAGCTAATCTCAGTATCAATCAGGAGGCCTTAACTTTAGCGGGCGCCTTTTTTACGACAGCTGACGACATTGTAGTAGTTAAAGAGGACCTCTACAGTGCGCAACTGCTATATCGCAATTTGTTAAGCTGGCTGGGTGAAGAAAAGGTTTGGCTGTTTGGTGGAGAAGAATCACTACGGGTAGCGGCTATCGCCAACTCACCGGAGCTCAAGGTCCAAAGAATTGATACCTTAGCCAACTCTTTTAAAGCAGAAAAAAGAATTGTTGTAACTCATCTGGGGGCTTTGATTTTGTACTTACCGGATACCACGGTTTTTAAAGAAAAAATCATAAATTTACGGGTAAATGATAAAGTGGACAGGGATGATTTAAAGAAACGATTATTGGCTAACGGCTACGGTTTAGTAAATCGTGTTGATCAACCTTTGGTTTTTAGTTATCGCGGCAATATCGTCGATGTTTGGCCGGCAAACTTTGATTATCCTTTACGTATCGAATTCTTCGATGATGAAATCGAGAGTTTGCGTTACTTTGACAGTAGCCAACAAACCACTCTTGAATTAACTGAACAAGCTGAGTGTCTACCGGCTAGCGATAACATCTTTACAGAAAGTGATTATCAAAAGATTACCCATAAAACTCAAGATCTTTTAGCTCAAGAAAAGAAGAAATTGGCTGCAAGCGATTATGAAGAGTTGGAGCATACCATTAATCGTGACCTCCTATTGATTCAAGAACACAGTGACGAAAACCATCTTTATCGTTATCGTTGTTACACTGACAGTGTCAGTATCTTAGATTACTTTCCCAAAGCCACGGTAGTACTAAGTGATTACGAAACTTTAGATAATCATTATAAAAACTTATTAGCTGAACAGATTCAGTATCTACGTGAGCTGTATGAGGATCGTCAAGCCTTGTTGAGCTTTCAACACCAATTTGAATGGTTTCGGTTACTGGAGAAAAGGAAAATTGTTAATTTCAATAAATTTTACCAAGCTGATCAAGTACTAAACAATGATATTATTGATATTTCTGTAGCTAACAATTCACTAAAAATTAAACTCCGCGAAATTTTTGAAAGTTCGGAAAGAAAACTCTTTGTCATCAATCAACATAAGTTACCAGAACTGCTAGATGAACTTATCAGACAAGACATCGAATATCAGATTATTACCGAAGATGATGAGATTAGCGGTGATATCTTGGTTATGCCCGGCGATTTACAACAAGGGTTTTATTTACGGAAAGAGAAACTCAATGTTTACACTAATAAAGAGTTATTCTTTGAGGTAATTAAGACCAGTCGCTATGAAAAGAAGTTTACCCAAGCTCAAGTTTTAAGTGATTATCAAGAGTTGGAGATTAAAGACTATATCGTTCACTATCATCACGGTATCGGGCAATACTTAGGTATTGTTACCAGAGTACAGGATGGCATTCACTGTGATTACCTGCAAATCCTCTATCGCAATAATGCCATGCTTTATGTGCCTTTAGAACAGTTTAAACTGGTACGTAAGTACTTAAGCAATGAAGGCATCAGCCCTAAATTGAGTTCTTTAGGCTCCGGGGAGTGGCGAAAAACCAAAGAGAAGATCAGTCAGAATGTTCAGGATATCGCCGAACGACTAATGAATCTTTATGCTGAACGGGAAAAAACACAAGGTTTTGCCTTTTCGCCGGATAATGAGATACAAGAACAGTTTGAAAATGAGTTTATTTATGAATTAACTCCTGACCAAAAGCTGGCGACAAACGAAATTAAAGCTGATATGCAAAGCAGTAAACCGATGGATCGCTTGTTATGTGGTGATGTGGGTTTTGGTAAAACTGAAGTAGCGATACGAGCCGCTTGTAAAGCTGTGCTAGATGGTAAGCAGGTAGCGTATCTCTGTCCAACGACGATTTTAAGCAATCAACACTATCAAACTTTCAGTGAACGTTTTGCCAACTATCCGGTTAAAATAGCCTTATTGAATCGCTATGTCAGTGATGGTGAACAAAAAGCTATCATCAAGAAACTCAAGAATCAAGAGATTGACATTCTTATCGGTACTCACCGTATCCTGAGTGATGATGTATTATTTAAAGATTTAGGTTTATTGATTATCGATGAAGAACAGCGCTTTGGCGTTTTACATAAAGAAAAGATAAAAGAGCTAAAAACCAATATCGATGTACTATCTCTCAGTGCTACCCCGATACCTCGTACCCTGCAGATGTCACTAATTGGTATTAGGGCTTTATCGCAACTAAACACGCCACCGCTTTATCGCATCAGTGTTCAAACTTCGGTAATTGAAAAAAACACAGCAGTAATCAAAGAAGTTATACATAGGGAATTAGCTCGTAGTGGCCAGGTTTTCTACCTGCATAATAATATTGAAACGATCTATACTACGGCCAGACGCCTTAATCAGTTGGTGGAAAATGCCAAAGTAGCTGTTGCCCATGGGCGGATGGATAAAGAAGAAATAGAAAATGTCATGTTGGGTTTTATCAATAAGGAATATGATGTCTTAGTGTGTACCACCATCATTGAAACCGGGATTGATATTCCTAATGTCAATACCATCCTTATTGATCAAGCTGATAATTTTGGATTATCCCAACTTTACCAAATTAAGGGTCGGGTAGGTCGTAGTTCGGTTTTGGCTTATGCCTATCTGATGTACAACCCCCAAAAGCAATTATCGGAAGTCGCCGTTAAACGGCTCAAGGCTATCAAGGATTTTGCCCAATTAGGCAGTGGTTATAAAATTGCCATGCGGGATTTAACCATCAGAGGAGCTGGGGACTTGTTAGGTCCCAATCAATCAGGTTTTATCAACAGTGTCGGTATCGATTTGTATTTGGAACTGTTAAACGAAGCTATTTTGAAAAAGAAAGGCTTATATGTCGAAGAGCCAGAAGAAAAAGATTTAAGCATCAAAGAAGTCGATGGCTATATACCTAAACATTTCACCGACTACGATTTGGAGAAAATCAATCTTTATCAGGAAATAGAGAAATGTAAGAAGTTAAGCAGTTTAGCAGCTTTAATAGATAGAACAAAAGACTTATATGGTCGCTTGCCGGAAGCGGTTTCTTTATTGTTTGAAAAAAGAAGACTGGAGATCTTGGTAAAAGACAAAAGAGTTGATAACTTCCGTCAATTGGCAAAAGGAGTGGAAATTGTCTTTACTAAAGAATACAGCAGTCAACTGGATGGCATCACCCTGTTTGAACAGATGAATAAGATCAATGTCGATATTCAATTGAAATTCTTAAGAGAAAAGGTTATCGTTTTTATACCGGAAAATATCGACTGGTTGGATGTCAGCATTAAAGTTTTGGAGCAAACCAAATTATGAGACTAGATAAATTTCTAAAGGTCAGCAGAATTATCAAAAGAAGGACTACCGGTAATGCTATTGCCAAACAAGAAAAAGTTTTAGTCAACGGCAGGGTCGCAAAACCGGGACAACAACTAAAAATTAATGATTTAGTAACTATACAATTTGGGACTCGTCAACTAACAATTAGGGTCCTAAGCACTTTTTTACCTAAAGGTAATGATGCCGAGTTGATGTACGAAGTGGTTCAAACCCCTAAACTGGAAGTGGAATAAAACCATTAACAACTTCTGGTAATTATCGCGGTTTTACCAAGCGTTGGTTGTGGCATATAGTTTGAGGAGTAAGAGCTTTCCTAGCTTACTCTTACAAGCGACACTTGATTCTCGGGAGATTTCATTAAGTCGCTCTATACCTCATTAGTCGCATAATCAAATTCCTTTTGCCAGCTTTTTCAAAAATCAATTAAGACTGTGCGGCTTTGGTTTACTGAACAACCAAATTACTGTCTGGTCATAGAATGTAAAAATCGCGTCTTTTGCTGGTAATAATGTAGGCTCGTTTAAAAATGATTGTATTAGCGTTAATACAAGATATTATATATTACCTTCTGTTGTACTATTTACTTGAAAATTATTCTAATAAAAAAGTAAAGAAGTTATAATAACCGTAGAATTACTAAGGTTGAACTAGATGAGTGGATATCATGCAATACAGAAAAAATATAAAGAACAATGATGAATTGAGTTTATTGGGCTTCGGTTGTATGCGTTACATCAGAAAAGG
>CAZUQA010000066.1:0-1846 GCA_964622375.1 uncultured Erysipelotrichaceae bacterium
GGTTCGCCTTTAGCTAATTCCGGAGCTAAATAGTGAACACTGCCCATAACTGATTCTGACACTGTCAACTGCAAGGCATCTTGGGCCATGGCAATACCAAAGTCGGTTATCTTGATGCTGCCATCGTCGGTGATCAGCACATTTTGCGGTTTGATATCACGATGGATAATCCCTTTTTCATGGGCGACTTGAATTGCCATGGTAATCTGCCGCATGATATAGACAGCCTCTTCCAGCGGCAATGCTCCCCGTTGGGCAATCCATTGTTTTAGGGTTCGCCCTTTGACGTACTCCATCACAATGTAATGGCGGTTGTTGTCATTTCCCACATCGTAGATTTGGGTAATATTGGGGTGAGCTAAAGTTGCCGCCGCGTTGGCTTCTCTTTGGAATCGCACCAAAGCCACAACATCATTAGCCATTTCTCCACGAAGTATTTTAATTGCCACTTGACGTTTTTCCTGGATATCATTAGCCAAATACACATTGGCCATGCCCCCTTCACCGATCAACGCCACGATTTCATAGCGATTACTAATAAGCTCCATAAGTCTTTACCTCTCTAGTAATACCACTGTAATATTATCATATCCGCCATTATTATTGGCAATTTCTAACAATTCTTTTGCTTTTATTTCACTGCTTTCTTTTTTCTTTAGGACATTTTCAATTTCCTTGGTGCTGAGTAAACCCGAAAGGCCATCAGAACAAAGTAAGATAGCATCGCAGTCGTCATCGACTTGGTAGAAGTCAAGTTTGACTTCTTTTTCCGCACCAACCGCCCGGCTTAATACATGGCGCTTAGGATGAAATTGCGCCTGTTCTTGGCTCAAAGCTCCCTGCTTAACCAAATCGTCGATCACCGTATGATCCCGGGTCAGCTGTTGCAATGCGCCCCGATAATAACAATAACACCGGGAATCGCCGCAATTGACCACCATGATACCGTTTTTATAGACCATCAAGGCTACGATGGTGGTTCCCATGCCTTTACAGTCCGCACTTAATAAAGACTCCTGATAGATGATTTCATTGGTCAGACCGATGTTATTGGTAAACCACTTCTTTACACTCTGTTTGTTGGAAAAAGCGGCATTTTCTTGAAAACTCTCCGCTAATCTTTCGCTTACCAAATTACTGGCCCAATCGCCATTTTTCGCGCCGCCGATACCATCACAAACCACCGCCAGAATGTTGCCAGCTTCATTTTCGCTGATCACAAAACTGTCTTGATTGTTCTTCCGGATTTTCCCACGATCGGTAACACCCCAATACTTCACACCTGCTCTCCTTTTTTTGCCCGATTGCGTAATTGACCACAAGCTGCATCAATGTCGTCACCCTTGCGATTTCTTAAGGTAACGGCAATCCCTGCTTTTTTTAATAAATCATAGAATTTTAGAGCTACTAAGTCCGTAACTGCCCTAAAATCAAATTCCGGCACTTTATTATAGGGAATCAAATTAATATAGGCATTTTTCAAGTCCCGCATAAACTCTTTGATCTCAGCCACAGCTTCCGGTTGATCATTTACTCCTTTTATCAAGATATATTCTAAACTAAGTCGTCGCTTCTTTTGTAAACTGTATTCTCTTAGTGCCGCTTTCACCTCAGCAAGGGGATAGATCCGATTAATCGGCATCAGGTAGTCACGCAACTCATCATTAGCAGCGTGTAAAGATAAGGCTAAATTATAAGGTCGCTCCTGAGCAAACTGTAAAATCTTAGGCACGATACCACAGGTTGAGACAGTCAAGTGGCGGACGCCGATAGCTAAACCCCAGTCATCATTGATGAGGTTTAAGAATTTAATCACCGTTGTGTAGTTATCAAAGGGTTCGCCGCT
>CAZUQA010000067.1:0-44197 GCA_964622375.1 uncultured Erysipelotrichaceae bacterium
AACTGTTGTAGTAGAATTTACTGTATTAAATATGTATGCACTACATGTATATAGGATTTTTGAAGATGTACCAAATTTTTGGATGCATGATAAAACCACCTATGTTGATGAAATACCAAAAAATAGATGTTATGGAATGCACACGACAACAACTGAAGGTGGCATAGCAGTATATTTAACATTTCATATTGAAGAGAGTGAAAAACATTTAAGGTGTGGCTATGGAAAAGCATTATTTGTTTGGGACATAGATAACGAAATGAAAGCTGTGATAATTAAGAATAATCGGGTAAGAGCTGAATATGAGAGAATAATTGAAGCAATGAAGCATCCAATGTCTACTGAAGAAATTCTTGAGTATTTTAACTCTAACGACTGTGGTTCTTGTTTTCGAATTCTTATAATTGAAGGCTGGGATGCAGACGGTTATAGAGTTATAAGGGAACCAACTATTAGTGAAGCAAACATGATTAAAACACATTACTATAAATTACCTTATTGTGAATAAAGTCTTTACATTACCTATTTACCTTACAGAGAAGGGAAGGATGGAGAGGATAAATAAGTCTTATTGTTATGTTGTAATTTCTGCCAGTCTGAGGCTGGCTTTTTGACAGAAATAACGTAAACTCAGGGTCAATAGGCCGGCTGCAATCAACAACAGAGCTACCAACAGATAAGATGAAAGTAAGTTAACGAGCTTTAATGAAACCATAATAAATAAAGCTAGCAGGGCCCAGGTGCCCAGCATAAAGATGACGATATTAATATTCTGTTTAACTGCTTGAGCTTCGTTAGTCCAAGTCAGTTTTGGATGAAGGATGTCAATAAGCAGCGCTAAATAACTCAACAGCATGATTCCCAGCACCGCGGCTAGCAGCATCATGATAAAATCAATGAATATCAGTTTAAATAGCCACAGTATCGCCAGGTTATAAGCCAAAGCGACAAACAGAGAAAGCATTGAGCCCAGCAGCATCTTGGCTTCCAGTTGCTTAAAAAGGTCAACCGGGAATTGTTTCATAATGCCAAAGTTGTCACCTTCCCGGGTAAGGGCAGTGATGGCGATGCTGTTTAAAGTGGCATTAAATACCCCGATGATAAAACCGCTAAAGACTGCAAATAAAGCAGTGGAGGGTAAAGCTTCAAGAATAAACTTACTTAACTCATCCAGCCCCGGCAGTGACAGTTCACCATTACTGAGGCCGACAATCAAAGTAAAGATGAGAAGCAGGGGAATCAATAAAGGTGGTACTAAACAATTAAGAAAGTACATCGGGGTTCGACAAAGTATGATAAAATCTTTTTTCCAATAGGCGATGAGGGGATTATGGCTTTTTGTTGCTTGCCGCAGTTTATCGGTGCTGAGTTTTTCCTTTTTGCCGGCTGTATTACTGACACGCAATACACCAATGAAATAGAGCTTTTCCGCGGCTAAATAAAAGAGCAAACAAAACACTAAGCTAAAGCCTAAAGCCAGCAGTAAAGCGCTAAAATCCGCTTTAGTGACGAAACGGCTGAGCCAAGCGATAGTCGGCAGAAATACGCCGATTAGTGCCGATAAAGAGTCGTTACCTTGTCCTAACAAGACCAAAAGGCTCGCACTATCAGGGCTGGTTACATATTGCATGGTATTCAAATAAAAGAAAACGCCGACTAACAGAATAATTGAAGCAAGGAAATTGAAGCGGTCTTGATTTTTGAATAAACCGGAAAAAGCCATAATTAAGATGTTAGCCAAAGTGGCAACCAACAGCGGTACCACCGGCAACAACAAAAGAGAAAATACTAAAGCTAGACAGAAGAAAAGACCCGGTGAAGCAGCGAGTGTGTAGCCGACAAAGTAAGGCAGGGCAAACAAGCTAATCAGCGCCAGTTCAAAAAGATAAGTTACCATCATTTTGGCAGTTATTATTTCATAAGACTTTAATGGCAAGGGTAACAAGCTGGGTATATCTTTGGCAAAGTACAAAACTGCCGGGGTGACAAAGAAAGCCGATATGAGCGTTAAACTGGCAACGGTATTGAAAGCTATAGTAACTGCTAAAGCAGCTTGATCGATAGCGACAGTATCCTGGTAGATTGTAGCACCTAAAAAGCCCAAAGAAAGCAAACTGGGAAGTAATGATAAAGCGACAATTATCATCAAAGATTTTTGTAACTTACCTGATTTCTTACCACTTTTATTGAAACCGACTAAAGATTCTTTCAATAGAACTCTGGTCAGCTTGAAGATATTAGCCATGACTGACAACCTGCAGGAAAATCTCTTCTAAAGATTGGGCGGTAGAATATTGTTTCTGCAGTTGGTTTAAACTACCGTAGAACAATAGGCTGCCATGGTCAATGATAGCGACTTTATCACAGAGTTTCTCGGCAACATCCAAAACATGAGTGGAAAAAAGTACGGTTTTATCAGCTTGGCTATGCTCTTTCATCATTTGTTTTAAAGTAAAGGAGGATTGGGGGTCCAATCCGGTTAAGGGTTCATCCAAAATCCAAATGTTGGGGTCATGAATAAGAGCGCCGATGATCACGATTTTTTGGCGCATGCCATGGGAATAGGAAATAATTTTGTCATTTAAAGCAGTGTCCATGCTAAATTGTTGGCTCAGCTTTTGGATGCGTTGTAAACGTAGTTCGCTGTCGACCTGGTAAATATCAGCCAGAAAATTAAGGTATTCAATACCTTTCAAACGCAAAAACACATCGGGATTGTCTGGGACAAAACCAAATTCTCTTTTGGCGGCTAAGGGTTCTTTTTGAATGTCATGGCCGTTGATTTCAATGCTGCCGCAGTCCGGATTGATGATGCCACAGATCATTTTAAGGGTGGTGGTTTTACCGGCGCCATTGGCTCCTATGAAACCGATGATTTCACCGTTTTTGAAAGTAATGCTCAAATCGTCAACAGCTTTTACTTTTTTATCATAAGTCTTCGAAACATTTTTTATTTCAATCATCTTAGAAGATCTCCAGTCCGATTTTTCTTTGAACTTCGGCCAGTTTCGCTTCGGCGATGGCTGAAGCTTTTTTAGCACCAGCCGCAAATGTTTGATGCAAAGTGCCGGAGGCAATAATCTCTTGATACTTCGCTTGGATATCAGCTAAAGTAACACAAACCCGGTCAGCCACTGCAGCTTTGAAGTTACCGTAATTGTAATCTTGGTAGGCTGCTACGGTTTCTTCGATGCTTTGACCATTAAGGCTGGCGAGGATTGTTAAAAGGTTGGAAATGCCGGCTTGGTTTTTAGGGTCATAGTTTATCTTGGCGTAGTTGTCGGTTACAGCTGCCATGATCTTCTTGCGGGCAACAGTCAAATCATCCAACAGATAGATACAACCTTTATCGCCGTCAATGTCGGATTTGCTCATCTTTTTAGTTGGGTCACTCAGTGACATAATCCGAGCGCCGACTTTGGGATTGAGGCACTCCGGGACAAAGAAGGTAGGGCCGTATTTATTGTTGAAACGATTGGCGATATCTCGGGTGATTTCCACGTGCTGTTTTTGGTCTTCACCGACCGGTACATAATCAGCATCATACAACAAGATGTCAGCTGCCATTAGACATGGATAAGAAAAGAAACCCACCGAGAGGTTTTGCTCGGAATTCTTGGTGTTTTTGACTTTATCTTTGTATTGAGTCATCCGTTGTAACTCGCCCATGTAACTGTAACAGCTCAAGATGAAAGCTAATTGGCTGTGCGCTTTGACATCACTCTGCAGAAAAACAGTGGCTTTCTTAGGGTCTAAGCCACAAGCCAAATAAACCGCAGCACAGTCATAAAGATTTTTTTGCAGTTCGATCGGATTTTGATAGACCGTGATACAGTGCAAATTAGCGATGAAAATAAACATCTGATATTCATCCTGATATTTGACAAATTCCCTTAAAGCTCCGATGTAATTACCCAGAGTTAATTGCCCGCTGGACTTAATGCCGCTTAACATTGTTTTCATAGTTTACCTCCTGAAAATAAAAAACGTCCCAAATAGGGACGTTATAGATTAAACGTGGTACCACCCAACTTACTAACTAGTAGTCACTTGTAGTTGTAACGGTGCTACCGTCAGGTAACTGGTGCTACCTAAGACTCCGAAAGCCCAATTCACTGCAGTTTTTTGCCTTGTTTTCAGCGACCACAAGATTTCTGTTTTCCTAAACTTCAGCTACTAAATTTTCATCAAAGTCTCTGTAAATATTATACTTGGTTTACTGTCTTAGTCAATCATTCATCCTTTTTGCCGCTTTGCTTAGGCCGCAAGATGATGCCGGCAACGATGCCAACCAATGAGATAACTAAATAAGGCCAGAATAGTTTTTTCGTATACGCTCCATAAATAACTATAAAGGTACCGACTAAAGCTAAAATCGGATAAACGTACTTTTCCAGGAATGTGCCATCCGGGTTTCCGCCTTTTTTCACTAATACGGCGAAATAGAGAGTAGCCATAAAGAAACACATCAGTATTATCGGTAGAACATCAACTTCTAAACCGTTGGCGAATTTCCAACCCCATTCCATAATTTGGGCATCAACGGAAGCAAAGTGCAGGAACAACCAAACACAAGGAATAACAAAGGCTAAGATAGCACTGGCAATCGGCGTATCGGATTTTTTATCAATTTTGGCTAAAGTCTTGCTCATGAAGATTTCATTTCTTAAGGCAAGAGCATAGGGTAAACGAATGTAACCTAAAATCAAGCCGTTAACTGTACCGGTAATCGAAACTACGACAAAGGCGTTGACCAACTTCATTCCGATATTGCCAAATACCGTAGAAGCCAGAACCATGGAGGGTTCAACGCCATCCAATATTGCTTGCGGGCCGACAAACGACACCAGACCGAAGTAGAAAGCCAGATATACCACTGTAACCAGCAGGGGGGCAAATACCAAGGCGAAAGTCAAATTCTTTTTAGAATCCTTGATTTCGTGGGCTACTGAAGGGGCAACCATCCAACCGTCATAAGAGAAGGCGATAAAACCTAAAGCAGCTAATAAACCGGCCGAGCTTCCCGGGAAATTGCCGGCTGAAGCAATGGCGGCTGCCGGTTGACCTAAGAAAAGTCCGGCTAAAGCTAAAACGATGATGGCAGTAAGTTTAGCTACCAAGGAAAATGATTGATAGAAACCGGCCCATTTAGTTTTAAAAGTGTTTAAGATATAAAATCCCAACATAAAAGCAAAAGTGCAAAGCCAGAGCCAGGGTGACCAGGTTTTAATGTTAGTGACATAAGCTCCGGGATCAGTTAATAGATTAGGTAAACCGAAAAGTCCAAAAGTGTAAGAAGCCGCTACCCAAGAAATAACGGCAACCAAAGCCGGTAAATAAAAGACAATTTGAAACCAGCCGGCAATGTAACCCAAGGTTTTCCCCCAGGCTGCTTCACAATAACTGATGACACCACCGACACTGTCATCCTTAATAGCGTACTGCGAAATTGTCAAACCACCAAAAACAATACCAAAAGCGACAATAAAATAACCGGCAGCGCCATACCAAATGTTGCCTTCTACCGCTCTGATTACTTTCGGTGTTTGAAAAAAGACACCGGAACCAATGACGATACCGGCAATCATGGCGATAGTCGTCAAAAGTCCGAATTTCTTTTTCGGTAATTCTGTGTTGTTAGGCAATTCAGCCTTGTTTTGACTCATATATCTATCTCCTTTAAATATATAGCCTTCATTCTACAGGCTAAAACACTAATATGCAACAAGTATTGTGTTTATTTTCATAAATAATGAAAAATTTTCATTTTGTACTGAACGAAACTGAAAATAATGCTTGGTTTGGATAAACTAGACAAATTATTACGAATACCACAAAATCCCATAAATCGTCCACAAAATCACATGGCCATACCGCCAAATCACATGGCTTAGGGGACGGAGATTTGTTATAATGCAATAGGAGATTTGATATGGTAATAATATATACTTCAGCCGGTTGTGTATCTTGTCGCAAGGCGAAACAATGGCTCAAACAGAACGACATAAAATTTCTGGAGAAGAACATATTCAGCTTACTTTTAGATAAAAAAGAAATCGCGTACTTAGCTTCACGCTGTGAAAACGGTTTCGAAGATATCATCTCTAAACGCTCAAAAGTATTGATGGAATCCGATATTGATTTAGATGCCTTGTCATTTAATGAGTTGGTTGCATTTATCCAAAAACATCCATCAGTGCTTCGCCGACCTATTTTGATCGATGTCGACAGCATGTTAGTAGGCTATGACGACGATGAGATATCAACCTTTTTACCCGCTTATATGCGACACAAACAGGTGCACGAAGACTGTAAACCGAATTGTTCAAATTTCGAGTTTTGCGGAAAGATGAGAGAAAGCTAGAATATTATGTCAAAACGCATATTGTTGGGACTTTCGGGGGGAGTTGACTCAGCAGTGGCTGCTTATTTACTAAAACAGCAAGCTTACGATGTTACTTGCTGTTTTATGCGTAATTGGGACAGTTTGACCAACAACGATATTTTAGGAAACCCGGATATAGCAGCGGCGATTTGTCCCCAAGAACAGGATTATAACGATGCAGTAAAGGTGGCTGAGATCCTCGGTTTGCCTTTATTGCGTGTTGATTTTATTAAAGAATATTGGGAAGAAGTCTTTAGCTATTTTTTAGCGGAATACCAGAAGGGACGCACCCCTAATCCTGATATCATGTGTAATAAATATATTAAGTTCGCCCATTTTTTAGATTATGCTGAGCAACTTGGTTTTGCCATGATAGCTACCGGCCACTACGCCAAAACCGCACAAAAAGGGAAACAACATTTCCTGTTGAAAGCCTATGACGGCAATAAAGATCAAAGCTATTTCCTCGCTCAGATTAGCCCCAAGGCACTAAGCCGAACTTTATTTCCTTTGGGGGAAATGCCAAAAGAGGAAGTACGCAAAATTGCCTTAAAACTGAAGTTGCCGATAGCAAATAAACGTGATTCTACCGGTATCTGCTTTATCGGAGAGCGGCATTTTCGCGATTTTCTGCACAACTATATCCCGGCTCAGGTTGGGGAAATTTACGATCTTGATTATCAAGAAGCCGTTGGTCAGCACAGTGGAGCTCTGTACTATACCATTGGTCAACGCAAAGGCTTAAGCCTGGGCGGCAGGCGCGGTCCGTATTTTGTAGTTGGCAAGAATGTGGCGAAGAATATTGTCTATGTCTCCGGCAAAGGAGCGGATTATTGGTTAACTTCGGATAGTTGTCGCATCAGTGACTGTAATTTCTTTAATGAAGTTACCGCCAGTGAAATCACGGCTGTCAAATTTCGTTATCGGCAAAAAGACACAGCGGTACAAGCAAAAATCACCGGTTGCGAAGTTGTACTACAGTATCAAGGAACCAAAGCTGTGACCTTGGGCCAGCAAGCAGTATTCTATAACGGCGATTACTGTTTAGGCGGGGGAACGATAGCTGCAGTCTACAAAGACGGTAAAAGCCTTGATGAATTAATTAAAGAGAGAGTGGGCTTTTAACAAGTTTTTATACTATTGAAGTGGGTTTTTCGTTATAATTTTTAGTAAATAAAACTTAAAGAGGAAAGTTATGAAAGTGCGGTGTTTTGGTTCTTTAAATATTGATTATGTCTATCAGGTTGAGCATTTTGTTAAAAAAGGGGAGACTATCGCTTCCAGCGATCTTCAGGTCTTTTGTGGTGGTAAAGGCCTCAATCAAGCCTTAGCCCTAGCTAAAGCCGGTTGTCCGGTGACTTTTGCCGGTAAGCTGGGAGAAGATGGGGCTTTTCTTTTAGAGACACTGCAAGAAGCCGGAGTTGACATCTCCCTAGTTAAAATCAGTGAACAAGTCAGAACCGGTAATGCCATAATTCAAATTGACGAAAGCGGAGATAATTGCATTATGCTTTATGGTGGAGCCAATCAGACGATTTCTAAAGCCGATGTTGATGAGATCCTTCAGAATTTTCAAGCCGGGGACTATCTTGTTTTGCAGAATGAAATCAGTGAAATATCTTATATAATTGAGCAAGCCAAACAAAAGCAGCTGATTATTGTATTAAATCCTTCGCCAATCAATCAAGCCTTGTTGACCTATCCTTTGAATTTAGTAGACATCTTGATACTCAACGAACATGAAGGACGGGCTTTGCTGGCAACGGAGCTTGATGAAACTGAGAGCTTATTAGCGGCACTACAGACGCAATATCCGCACACGAAAATTGTATTGACTCTGGGAGCCGCCGGTTCGCAATACAGCGATGGTGAGCTTTCAATTATTCAAGAAGCATATCAAGCCCAAGTTCGGGATACCACAGCAGCCGGCGACAGTTTCAGCGGGTTTTTCTTAGCGGCACTAATCAAAGGTGAGAAGCCGAAACAAGCCATGAATCTGGCTGCTAAAGCAGCAGCGATTACGGTGAGTCGTCCCGGAGCCGCTGTATCCATCCCGACCCTTCAGGAAGTTTTAGCTGCGGAGTTTCCCCATGAGTAAAATACCGATAATCATCGATTGTGATCCCGGGGTTGATGACAGTTACGCTATCGCTTTAGCCAATTCTTATTCCGGTTTTACCATCAAGGCTCTTACCCCGGTAGCCGGTAATGTGGCAGCGGAATTGACCCGAAGAAATGCTTTAGCTCTTGCAGAAATGTTGAATATCGACTGTCGCGTAGCTTTTGGCGCAAAACAACCTTTATACAAAGCTTATCATACAGCTGAAGTCGGAGTGCATGGGGTCAGTGGGGTAGGTACGGTAGTATTTCCCCCGACGAAAAAGGCAGCAGATGCCCTACCGGCTTGGGATGTTATCTATCAGGAAGCAAAAGCAGCTGCTGGTCGTTTGATTTTATTTGCGACCGGACCTTTGACCAATATCGCTTTGACACTGAGAAAATACCCGGATTTACCACGATATTTAGCGAAATTTTGCATCATGGGTGGAGGTACTTTCGGTAATCAACCGGCTTCGCAGTTAAGAGCAGAATTTAATATTTGGACCGACCCCAGCGCGGCCAAAGAAGTCTTTGAAAAACTGGAAGTATACATGGTTCCTTTAGATGCAACCCATCAGGCAGCATTAAGCAGCAGTGATTTCCAACAGATGATCGCGCTTTGTGGTGATAGTGAAGCGTTGTATTTATTAAGAGAGTTATCACTTTTTTCTCATTATAACAGCATAGTCAAGGGTTACGATAACGACATCATTCATGATGCGTTGGCGATTGCGGCGCTGATAAATCCGGAAGTGGTGAGTTTTACTGACCACTATGTTTATGTCGGGCAAGAAGGGACAGCAGATGAAGGGGTGACGGTCATCGACCTTGATAACAGCAGTGGTAAGCCGGCCAACTGCCATGTTGCCCTTAACTGTAATCAGCCGTTGTTTGCCACAATGATGAAGAACATGTGCCGTTACTATCGGCAGAAGGCGCAAGCGACGATTACTTGAGAAAGAGGAGAAAATGCTAAAAATTATAGTTTTGTTATTAAATTACTTTGTCGGTTATCAGTTTCTCTACGTGGTAATCGTTTACCTGATCAGCGGGTCAGAAGAACTGGCGCTGTATTTTAATGTGCTTATTGCCTTTATTGTCAATCTTCTGTTGACTGCTTCGCTGTTGCAGAAAGATGCCAAAGAAACAAAGGCTGGTGCCTTAGTGAAGAATGCCATTAAAACTACAGGTCTGATGTTTGCTATCTTGTTGGCTGTCAGCATTGGCCTCAACTTGATTGGCATAACGACGGACAGCGCTAATCAAAAGTTACTGGAAGATCTGTTTACCTCAGCGCAATACAAAAATTTTGTTGTTGCCACGATCTTGATATTTGCTCCGCTTGTCGAAGAATCAGTTTTTCGTTATGCTCTTCGCGCAGCTTTACCAAAAAAACTTCGCAACGGTGTATTTTTTATCTTTTTGTCGGCAATTTGTTTCGGGTTTGTTCACATTTCAACAGAGTGGTGGGATAGCGGCTATTTTGATGTTACCAATTTAGTAATCTATAGTATTTTAGGCTTACTACTGGCGCTTAACTATAAGAAGAACAACTTTAATATCATCTATCCTTTAACGGTCCATTTGTTATACAACGGAGTACAGCTATGCTTAATGATGATGATCTTATAAGCATCGAAGGCAAAGTTCAGTTTTACCTGTTTCATAACAGCGATAACCTCTACAGTGTTGCCAAAGTTAAGCTTTATGAACTCAATGAAAAAAATGTGACCATCGTCGGTCATTTTCCTAAACTGGCTAAGGATGACATGTATCGTTTTTCCGGGTACTACAGTGACAACCCACGTTATGGTTTGCAGTTTGTTGTGGTCGGCTATCAACGAGTCAACCCCAGTGATACCGAAAGTTTAGTACGCTTTTTCAGCGGGCCTTTGTTTCCCGGCATCGGTAAGAAATATGCCCGGAGCATGATAGATTGCTTGGGAAATGACATCATTGAAAAAATCAAAGAAGACAATTCCCTGTTGTATCAAGTGCCGAAGATGACAACCAAGAAGGCTCTGGTAATTGCAAAAGGTATAACACAGGAAGATGAGGATGTCCAGATTTTCCTGCAAAACTATGGTGTCGGTATCCGTAATCTCCAGAAGATTCAACAGGTTTACAGCGATCAGGCAATCAACATTATCAAAAGTAACCCCTATCGTTTAGTAGAAGACATCGACGGTATCGGCTTTCAAACGGCGGATAAAATCGCCCGGCAAATGGGGGTGGCAAAAGATGACCCCCGACGGATCCGCGCCTATGTCTTTGCGTCCATACTCCAGCTCTGTCTGCGTAGCGGTGACAGTTATGTCAAGCGTGAACAACTTTATCAAGTAGTCACCAGCGAGTTAGCTGCTGAAGATTTTTCGTATTTCCTTAATGATCTTCAAGCTACCAAGCAGATTTATTTAGAAGAAGACCGAGTTTATCACCACTCCCAATACCACAGCGAGGCTTTTATTGCCGAGTTCTTATGTAAGTTTGTGGCGGAAGAACCCCAAGAGTACCCGACAAAATTGATCGAGGAAGCGATTAGTGAAAGTGAGGAAGAATTTAGAATCAGCTACGATGCAACCCAGAAGAAAGCAATCAAAGCCGCCATCAACAATAAACTTCTGATCCTAACCGGGGGTCCCGGTACCGGCAAGACCACAGTCGTGCGCGCCATCACTAAGGTATTACACAAGCTAAGCCCGGCGAGTTTTGCGGTGCTCTGTGCCCCGACCGGTCGGGCCGCTAAACGTTTAAATGAGTTGACAGGTAATGAAACCAGTACCATCCACAGTTTGTTGAAGTGGAATTTGGAAACTAACACTTTTGGCAAAAATATCAATGACCCAATCAGCTACGATGTAGTCATCGTCGATGAAACATCGATGGTTGATAATTGGCTGATGTATAATCTTTTGCTAGCTTGCCACGATGTTAAAAAATTGATATTAATCGGCGACAAAAACCAATTACCGGCGGTCGGGCCGGGAGCTTTATTGCGCGACTTGTTGGCAGCCGACTTATTTGTAAGTGTGGAATTGAGTAACATTTATCGTCAAAAGGAAGGTTCGGAAGTGATTCAATTGGCTTATGACATTTTGCACAATCAAGATAACATCAGTTTTCGCAATGAGGTGAAATTCATCCCTTGCGTTGCTACAGAAATTCGGCCTTGGGTCATCAAGCTAGTAGACAGTGCTTTGGATAAAGCCTACGATATTAATGATGTCCAGGTTTTTGCCTGCAAGTATGAAGGGATTGCCGGTATCGATAACTTAAACATCGTACTCCAACAGAGTTTCAATCCACCTAGTGCAACAAAAAAAGAGCTAAAGCATGGCATGCGGATATTTCGGGAATGTGACAAGATTTTGCAATTAAAGAACATGAATGATGATAGTGTCTACAACGGCGACATCGGAAATATCGTGGAAATTAACCTGAAAAGTCCAAAATATCTCTCGACTTTGACCGTTGATTTTGACGGCGTAATTGTCGAATATGACTATGAATCACTAAATAACATTACTTTGGCTTACTGTATCAGTGTCCACAAGGCCCAAGGCAGCGAGTATCCTATTGTCATCATGCCTTTCAGCAAAGCAGAGACTTTTATGTTGGACCAACGTTTGATTTACACAGCGATCACCCGATGTTCAAAGTCTTTAATCTTGTTGGGAGATCCGCAGTTATTCTATCGCGGAATAAAAACCGAAGCCCGTCAACAACGACTTACCACTTTGCAACAGCGCTTGCTGGAAGATTTGAATGACTTAGCAGGTTAAGCAAAAGGAGTTTGTTTCCTTGCGTAAGATTTCTCCAACAATTTAAGCTAATAACGTGCAATCACCACATAAATGGGTAAAATAGAGCGTTTAGAAACGAAAACAAAAAAGAGAGTCAAACTTTTTTACGGTAGCGTGTTAACCAAACTAAAAGATGACTTCCCATAAGTGATTTTGCCGCAGGATTACAAAAAGCTTTAGCTTAAGAGGCTTGAAGAAAACAATCTTTGCGAGATTTATGTTATTGTAAAAACGGCTTGAAAAAGCGGTTGATATCGGTTAAAATCTACTTGTATTTGGCAAACTGAGTAAACAGTAAGAAGATTTATAGAGAGAAGGTGGCCGCTGAAAACCTTTAATCCTCATCGTTGAAGCTACTTGCCGCTAGAATACCGGGCGATACCCTTATAATCTTAGAGTAGCATAACTTCGGTTGTGAAACAGGATGGTACCGCGATGATTCGTTCCTGAGGGGAACGTTTTTTTATTTTAGGAGAAAAATATTATGAAAACAATGACAGGTGATCAAATCAGACAAGCATTCTTGGATTTCTTTGCGGAGAAGAACCATATGATTGAACCCGGAGCTTCTTTGGTGCCGATCAACGATCCGACTTTACTGTGGATAAACTCCGGGGTCGCGGCGCTGAAGAAATACTTTGATGGTAGCGTCAAACCTTTAAACAATCGTATTGCCAATGCCCAGAAAGCCATTCGAACCAATGATATTGAAAATGTCGGAAAAACGGCACGTCATCAGACATTCTTTGAGATGTTGGGAAACTTTTCTATCGGAGATTACTTCAAAGAAGAAGCGATTAGCTATGCTTGGGAGTTTTTTACTTCTGATAAATGGATGGCTTTTGATCCGGCTAAACTTTATGTTTCCGTTCACCCCAGTGACCAAGAAGCTTATGATATATGGGTGAATAAAATCGGGTTCCCGGCTGATAAAATATTGAAATCAGAAGATAACTACTGGCAAATCGGGGATGGACCCTGCGGGCCAAATTCCGAAATAATTTATGATCGCGGTCCGGCTTATGATCCGGAAGGTTTAGGTGAAAGATTATTTTTTGAAGAATTAGAAAATGATCGTTATGTGGAAATCTGGAATATCGTTTTTTCCCAATATGACGGTAGAGAAGGAGTCGATCGCAGCCTATACAAGGAGCTACCCTACAAAAATATTGACACCGGTATGGGCTTGGAGCGCTTAACTTGTGTAGCTCAGGCTTGTGCCACTAACTTTGACACCGATATCTTCTTACCATTAATAAAAGCTGTTGAGAAGTATACAGAGATTAAGTATGGCAGTAGTGAAGATATGGCTTTTAGAGTTATCGTCGATCATATCCGCACCGTGACTTTCGCATTGGCTGATGGTGCTTTATTCTCCAATGAAGGTCGGGGCTACGTCTTACGTCGGGTTTTAAGAAGGGCGGTTCGCTACTCACGACGTTTAGGAATTGACCAGGCTTTTATGTTTAACTTGGTAGCAGTAGTGGCAGAAGCTATGAAAACTTTCTATCCCTATCTGTTGGCTAAAGTTGAATTTATCAGTCAACAGGTTAAAGCTGAAGAAGAGCGTTTTCATCTTACATTGTGTGATGGAGAAAATCTGTTATTTGACTTGATGGACAAGACCAAGGATAAAATTCTTAAAGGTGAGGATGTCTTTAAACTCTATGATACTTATGGTTTTCCTTTGGAATTGACGGTGGAAGCTGCGCAGGAACAAGGTTATCAGGTTGATATTGCCGGCTTTAATGACTTCATGGCGCAACAAAGACAAAGAGCCCGCGAATCCCGGGAAAACATCGAGTCGATGAGTTCTCAATCCGCTGATTTGCTGGATTTTACCACAGCCAGTGAATATATCGGTTATGATAATTTGACTTGTGAAGCGGTAGTTATTGCCTTGTTTAAAGACGGGGTGGCAGTTGAGTGGCTAAAGGATAGCGGAGCCATAGTATTTGATAAGACCGTATTCTACGCTGAAAGCGGTGGACAAATAGCCGATACCGGCAGTGTTAGCGGGGCAGGTCTTTCCGCTACTGTTACTGATGTCAAAAGAGCACCGCATAAACAACACTTGGTATTTGTGGAAATCCAAGAAGGTGAAGTGAAAATCGGTGATAAGCTGGTACAGATGGTTGATGTAAAAAAGCGCTTGTTGATTACCCGTCATCACTCCAGCGGGCACTTATTGCAGTATGCTTTAAAAGAAGTGTTGGGGAATCATATCATGCAAGCCGGTTCATATATTACTCCGGAATATTTGCGTTTTGACTTTACGCATTTTGCCAAGGTGGAAGCGGCGCAACTGGATCAAATTGAAAAGATATGTAATGAATTGATTGAAAAATCAGCAAATGTCAGTATTGAATACATGGCTCTGGATAAAGCCAAGTCTTTGGGTGCTACCGCTTTGTTTGATGAAAAATACGGTGATATTGTCCGGGTGGTCGGTATGGGTGATTTCTCTTTAGAACTCTGTGGCGGTTGCCATGTACATAATACAGCGGAGATCGGCTTATTTAAAATCATCAGCGAAGAGAGTATCGGCTCGGGAATACGGCGGATTACTGCTTGTGTCAACATCATAGCCTATCAGGAGTTTAAAAAAGAAGAACACTATCTGGCAGACATCGCTGCTTTACTAAAAGCACCGACGGTAAAACAAATAAAAGAAAAGATAAATAGCCTGCTTCATGAACTGGAAGAGTTGCGGAGTGAGCATATCACGCTCAATCGTAAACTGCTGGACTACCAAGCTACCCAGGTTGTTCAGGCAGCAGTTGACAACGGTGTTTGTAAAGTTTTGATTAGCCAGGCGGATAATGCGATTGTTGATTTAAAGAGTTATGCCGAAAAAATTAATCGGCAATTGCAAGGTATAGTTTTCGTGTATCAGCTTACTGACAAAGTGGTCATAGCTTGTGCTTGCAGTGAAGTTGCCGTTAATAACGGGTTTAATGCCGGAGCTTTAGTCAAACAAGCAGCAATAATTTGTGAAGGTAATGGTGGCGGAAAAGCGGATATTGCCCAAGCCGGTGGTAAAAATATCGAGAAATTGGAAGAAATGCTAGCGGTCATTCACAGTGCTTTGCAGGTAAGTTTAGATAAATAGCAGATTTTACAAAAAAAACTATTTTATGCAACTAAAAGTAGCCGGATAGTTGCTGGTGCTACTAATACTTGATTGATAAAGTGAGAGCGAAAGGAGGACTTAGTTATGTTTGTTATTAAAACAATGGCTGTGGTTGCCAAAATTGGCATACTTATCTTACCGTTTTTCATCGCTTTCATTATTTTCTCGATTTGGGTGCTGAGTTTGGTTATTCGGGCTCTAAGAAAGTATTTACGCTCTGAAGAAGTAAGAAAAGAAAAGTCAGTAATCAGGAAGTCTTTGGGAGAAGTGCTCAAACAACAACGGTTAAATTGCCAAATGACCCAGGAGTTTGTGGCTGAAGCTATCGGGGTTTCCCGCCAAGCTGTCACAAAATGGGAAAATGGCAGATCCGATCCCAGTACTTCAAATCTCTTAGCCCTGGCGCGACTTTACGGCATTCCGAGTGATGAACTGCTGAAGTCGGTAGTTGCCGGCACCAAAACGGAAGTCGGACAATGAATTGAAATAAATGAAGCGCTGTGCTTCATTTTATTTGACTATGGTCTTCGGCTTAGTTTGTTTTTTGCAGAATTATTTTTTTATTAGAGTTGATTAGTCTTACTTACTGGATTAAAAAACTAAGCTTTGTTAAGCTATGAAACGCTAATTGCAACTAGTTAGTTGGCCTTTCTGTAAAACTTTGAAATGGAGATTTTGACAAAAAACAAACAAAATTAATGGAAATAGAAATAATGTCTGCTATTGTTTGAAATTTATGAATATTTCTTGACTATATTTATGTTTTGTTATTGTTTTTAGAACGACCAACTAGTACAATGAAATCATATTTGCGTAGTGTTGTAAGATTTTATCAAAGTGTGGAAGTTAAAACGAATTAAGAAGCGAAATCGAAAGGAGGAATCGTTTTGCAACATGCAGTTTTAGCAGAAGTACGGGGGAAAATACTGGTATCCTGCCAAGGAACTAATGAACCTTTTTGTCGGCCTGAGCACATGCTCCTGATGGCAAAAGCGGCATATTTTGGCGGTTGTGCCGGGTTTCGAGCTAATACGCCCCCAAATATCAGAGCTATAAAAGGGGAGTTTCCCACTGTACCGATGATTGGAATTTACAAGATTGTCGAGGGAGATTCGGAGGTTTACATCACCCCGAACATGGAAGCCGTTGACGAGTTAGTTGCATTAAACTGTGAGATTATTGCCCTGGATGGGACTAATCGCAAGAATTTTAAAGGGAATTTTGCCTGGGAGTTTCTCAAGGAAGTAAAAGAGAAATATCCCAATCAGTGTTTGATGGCAGATATTGCCACCATTGAAGATGCCAGATTATCGGTGCAAGCCGGAGCGGATATTATTGCAACGACATTATGTGGTTATACTGCCGATTCGGCAGAATTTAAAACTAAAGTGAATTACGACTTAATTGCGCAAATTAAAACAGAATTTCCGGATACTTTCGTCATCTGTGAAGGCAAACTCTGGTCACCGGATGATGCGCAGAAGGCTTTTGACAGTGGCGCAGATGCCTTGGTCATAGGGACAGCGATTACCAATCCCTTATCAATAACAAAACGCTTTGTTGATAATGTTGTCAAGAAATAAGGAGGAAAAAGAGCAAATGCGTAACAGATATTATGCAGTTGTAGAAGAGATTTTGAAAAAAGTTGAAGAAACCCAAAGCGAGAACGTTACCAAAGCTGCCCAACTTATCGCCGAATCGATAATGAGTGGTGGCTTACTACAAGCTTTTGGCAGTGGACACTCAATGGCAGCAGCTATCGAGATCACCGGTAGAGCCGGTGGCTTAATACCAGCCAAACAGATTAAGGAACCATCGCAAGGGAAGTATGAAAAAATCGAAGGTGTGGGAGCATTGTTCTGCCAGCAATTGGATGTGCGCAAAGAGGATGTGGTGGTATTAATATCAAACTCCGGTCGTAATCCACTGCCGATTGAAATCGCGATCTATTGCCGAGAAAAAGGGGCGAAGGTTATTGTGTTTACCAGCCTAGAAGCCAGTAAAAAACTGAGCAGCAAGCACAGTAGTGGCAAGAACCTCTGGGAATTTGCCGATGTGGTTATCGACAACTGTGTGCCTGACGGCGATGCCGCTATTGAAGTAGAAGGTTTACCGGTGAAAGTCGGTGGGACTTCGAGTGTTTCAGTGGCCGTGCTGGAAAATGCTATGATGTTGGAAGCTATCGAGATTATGGTAAGCAAGGGCTTTGTTCCACCGGTATTTGTCAGTGCCAATGTCGACTATGGTCAGGAGCACAACGAGAAATATCGGATGCAGTACTTTGATCGTTTGTACCATGTATAAGTAGTTCAGCAGTGTTTTCTTAAAAAAGTTTAGTGGAAATGTTACCTCAAAGAATTTGATTGAATTATTTAATTAACAGCCTTTGAGGAGATATAGAGAAGGGGGTGAGTAAAAAAGAAAGGAAGAATTAAGCAGATAGCTGTAGGGAGCTATCATCACAGGGCTGGCTTAACTGATTTTCGGGGACTTTTTGTTTATAACCCTTCAATGTTAGCCAGCGTAGTTAGTAGTTGTTATTGGCAGTAAATTGCATGTTATTGTTATCTTGTATTAGAAAGAATGGAGGAGAATATGCAAATAGAATTAGGATATGCGTTATATGTAGCTCTAATTTGTACCATCATCGGCTGGCTCGGATACGGCATAAACAGCTTCGGCATAAACAAACCGATTATTGCCGGCCCGATTGTTGGACTGTTGTTAGGCGACATCAAAACCGGTATTTATATCGGCGCAACTTTAACTTTAGTATATTTGGGTATCGTTGGGGTAGGAGCAGCAATTCCGGTTAACCAGACTATTGCCACAACTGTGTCAACAGCATTAACAATCATTACTAAAATTGATCCAGAATTAGCCATGGCTCTGGCAGTTCCGGTAGCGGTATTGGGACAATTAGACAGAATGCTGGCTTGGGTCATTAACTCAGCATGGATGCACTTAGGGGATAAATTTGCCGCAAATGATAATCTAAGAGGAATCGAAATGCTTAGTTGGGTCGGTTCCTTGGTGTTCTTTATTGCCGAATTTGTTCCGGTATTTCTCTGCATTTATTTAGGATCAACATTCGTTGGTAGTTTGAATGAATTAATGCCGGCGTGGTTTATGGGCTGGTTGAAAACTGCCACCGGTATGTTACCGGCATTAGGTTTTGGTATGTTATATACCATGATGTACAAAAAGGAATTCATTGCTTATTTTATCGTAGGTTTTGTTGTTTCGGCTTATTTCGGCGGCAACCTACAATCAGTTGCTTTGCTTGGTATGGTAGGGGCTTTACTGTACTTCTTCAAAGCAGATAGGAAGGAGGCATAACAATGGCGGAAGTTAAGTTTGATAAAAAAGATCTTTGGACAGCTTATTATCGCATTCGGATGTTTCCGATGTGCACGATAAACTACGAACGTTTTCAATCTTTACAATATTGTATGTCTTTAGTTCCCGCGATGAAAAAGCTCTATCCCGATAACAAGGAAGAGAGAATCGCGATGGCGAAACGTCACATGGAATTCTACAATACGACACCAACTTTCATTTTGGTTAATATGGGAATTACAATGGCGCAAGAAGAAAAAATCGCTAATATGGAGCCATCGGAAGATCGCGATGTCTTGATTGCTTCTGTCAATGCCGTTAAAACCTCATTGATGGGACCATTAGCCGGTGTCGGAGACTCCTTGGGGGCCACGATTTCCGCTATTTTGGGTTCAATCTCAGCTGGTTTTGCATTAAACGGTTCAATTTTCGGAGCTTTTCTGTATTTTATCGGTATCAATATTTACGAGTTAGGTCTGGCTTGGTATATGTACAATTACAGCTATACTAATGGTACTAAATTCATTACCGACATGAACAAAAGCGGTCTATTACAACGCTTCATGGATGCTGCAACTATACTTGGCTTAACATCTTTAGGCGCTCTGGTTCCTTCCTGGATTGGCTTCAATTTGAATAAAGAGTTTATATTTAATGGTTATGCCATAAACTTCCAAACTCAGTTGAACAATGTATTCCCGGGTTTGGTACCTTTGACCTTAACTTTGATTCTTGCTTCGCTGTACAAGAGAAAAGTATCAGCGATTAAACTTGTTATTGTTATCTTCATTTTAGCGTTTATAATGTCTATGTTAGGCTTTGGTCGTCCAAGTTAAGCTTTGTTAGTCTAACTACATAATTAATTCCCGCCGGCAATCTGCCGGCGGGATACCAAAAGGAGAAGGATTTTTATGGCTATTTTATTGTATCGCGTTGATGGCAGAATGTTACACGGACAAGTATGTACCACTTATGGCAGAATGTGGCGTATCGATGAATATCTTGTTATTAACGAAGAAATTGCGAAAAATGAATTGCAGATATCCTTGTTAGAGATGGCAGCGATGGGAGCAAGAGTGCATGTTCTCAGCCCCAAAGATGCTTATGAATTTTTGGCAAATGATAAATGCAAAGGCAGCAACACGATTGTTGTCTTTAAGGAATTGATGGATGCTGTTGAAGTTATAGTCGATTACGGTTTGAAAGTTGAAGCTTTACAAATCGGTACGATGTTCAACAACAAAGACGGCACCCGCAAAAAGTATGATATTTCATTGTTTGCCAATGATGAAGATGCTAAACAATTTAGGAAGCTTGCGGATAAAGGAGTAGCGTTAACTTACCAAGCAGTTCCGGATTCCAAAGAAAAACAATTGTCAAGCATGGTTCAGTATTAGATAAATTCCGCTAAGCCGGAAGTACTAGAAGTTTTTAAGAAACCGGGGACTATTATAGTTAAGGAGTGTTGATATGAAAGAACGATTTGTTCTCTTTGCTTTGACGTATCGCCAAAGGCAAAGTAAAGGGCAAAGGCGGAAGTTTATCATAGCCGCCGCTCAAACGCTGGCGGATTTAGGCTACAAAGTGGAAACCCACTTGTTTAAAATAGGATTCAAATCCGGCTTTAATTTGATTGCCGGTAGTTTGGAAAATGCGAAAACCGTCTTTATTACGGCTTTCGATACCAAAGAGCTGATACTGAACAGTAAAGCCAAGTACTATTTGTTTAATCGTGAAAAAAACCGAGATTTGTTAAGAAAAAATCTGGTAATATACTTGTTGCTATCCTTACCGGTGATGGTGGCGACGATTTATATTCTGCAACAAGCTATTGCAGCCGAAGGTCTTAAACGTATTGTGTTTTTTGTCTTATCTGTTTTTACTGCTTTACTGGCAACCCGAATATCACGTGGTTGGCCTGCGAATCGGAATTTTCAAAAATCATCAGCTTTATTTATGATGTTTGAGTTAGCAGCGGAATTGGCGGCAAAAGATTGTTGTTTCGTATTTACCGATCTGTCTTTGTACCATGCAATAGGGGAGACGATGTTCATCAATGAACACAATCTAAAAGCCAAAAAAGTCGTCTATATTGAGAGTTGCTGCAACTCGGATAAACTGCTTTGCGGCTATTCTGACAATATCAGCCAAAAGAACTTGACCACAATAAAGTCACTTTCCGCTTTTGACTATTTATGCCAGCAAGATGTTCCTCAAGCGAAAAGCGGCGGTTTTGAGTATTATTTTGTCAGTGAGTTTGTCACAGATAACGGTAATGAGCCGTATTTGGCAAACTTCTGTAGCCGGAAAGATACTAATCTCAATGAAGCCAGCTTCAATAAAGCGAAAACTACAATAAAAGAATTATACCGAGCGCTGAGTTAATTGGCTTTGTTACTAAAAAATCAACAGCAAAAAAGAAAGGCTACCAAAAGGCGCCTTTTTATAATAGGCCGATTGTCGGTAATTTCTGGGTTTTCTGGGACTGCAACTATTATTTAGTGCTGAAATAAGGTAAACTATTCTTAGGAGGGTTGTGATTATGGCAAGTGAATTTGATAATACTCTGGCCTTTGAAACACAAGCGATTAAGCGTGGTCAAATCAAACTGCTATTACAGGAGACCAAAGCCGTCCTTGAAGAACGGGGTTATAACGCCGTCAATCAAATCGCCGGTTACTTGATATCCAATGACCCGGCTTATATCTCTTCCTACAAAGATGCGAGGATTAATATTCAAAGTGTGGAAAGGTACGAGATAATCGAAGAGTTGGTGCGTTTGTATTTAGAGAGTCAACAGTGAGAATCGTCGGTTTAGATTTGGGTAGTAAAACCTGTGGTGTGGCGCAATCCGATCCCGGTGGTACTATCGCTTTGGGTGTTAAAACTCTGGTTTTTGAAGATGATGACTATGAAGGTGCTTTGGTCTTAGTGGAAGACTTATGTCGCCAATTAGCGGCCGAAAAGATTATAATCGGTTATCCCAAACATCTGAACAATGATATTGGCGAAAGAGCAAGAATTGCCCAGATATTTGCCGATATATTAAGTCAAGATCTAGGTATTGAGGTAATACTTTGGGATGAGCGCCTGACGACGGTAGCTGCTGAGAAAGTGTTGCTGAGTGCTGATGTGTCAAGAAAAAAACGGAAAAAAGTAGTTGATAAAATAGCGGCAACTTATATCCTACAAGGCTATTTGGACGCTGCAAACTATAGGAGCAAGAAAGATGAGTGAATTTGAAGATAACAGCATAATCGTGATTGATGATTTTGGTAACGAAAAAGAAATGCAAATCTACTTTACTTTTGATAGTGAAGACTATGGCAAGAGCTATGTGCTTTTCTATGATCCGGCTAATGAGACCGAGATTTTTGCGGCGGCTTATGATGCCGAAGGTAATTTATTCCCGATAGAAGAAGAAGACCAGGAAGAGTGGAACATGGTCAACGAGGTGTTGGAGGCTTTTAATAATGAAGAAGAAAACGATGAAGAAGAAGGAGACGAAACAGCCTAAAACTAAAAAATCGACAATCATTTTAGTTGTCGTTTTTATTATTTTGGTTTTAGCGGTAGGCGGTGGCTTAACTTTCGTCTATTTTAATTATGCGGACAATATGAAAGCTGCGGCACCAGGTAGTACGGTTACCGTGATTTTTACTATCGAACCGGGAGATACTATTAAGACTGTAGCTAAACGTCTGCAACAAGAGAATATGATACGCTCAGCCAGTGTTTTTGAGCTTTCAGCCCGGAAAAACAACCGCTACAATATCCAAGCCGGTAATTATGAGATATCAGCGGGAATGAGCAGTGGTCAGATCTTGAAAATTCTCAGTGACCCGAGCAAAGCTATTCAGGAAAATATCGTATCTGTGGTTATCAAAGAAGGCTTATGGGCTAAGGATGTGGCAAAAGCTATCGCGGAAAAATGCGATATTTCAGCTGAGGCTTTAATTGCCTTGTGGAATGATCCGGCTTATATTAGCGAATTAAACGAAAAATATTGGTTTATTTCTTTAGGGATAATCCAAAAAGGGCAAAGAGTGATTTTGGAGGGGTATTTATACCCTGACACCTATTACTTCTATAAAGATGCTGATGCCAAAGCGATTACCGAAAAGATCTTAGACAATTTTGACGCTAAAATCGGCCCTTTGGAAGATGAAATTGCGGCTTTTCCTTACAGTGTGCAACAGGTAGTAACCCTAGCTTCCATCGTGCAATTGGAAACCGGTAACTATGCTGACATGCCGGTGGTAGCGGGGATCTTTATGAATCGCTTGAAAAAACCGATGAAACTTCAGAGTTCGGTTTCCGTATGTTACATGCTTTATGACTACAAAAGTCCGGCGGAATGTGAACTGGTAAAAAACCAAAAGCTCAACTCTCCCTACAACACTTATGTAATTGACGGCTTACCCTTGGGTCCGATAACCAATCCGACCTATCAAGCGATTAAAGCGGTCATCAACTACAGCCAAACCGAGTATTTCTATTTTATCGGCAAAGACGGAGTGACCTACTTTGCGAAAACCTATGAAGAACATCAGAGAAATATCGATAAATATCTGAGGTAAATAATGAAGAAACCTATCATCATTGGCATTGCCGGTGGTTCGGCATCGGGGAAATCCGCATTATCAAAGCGCCTAACTGAAGCTTTTGAGAACACTAAATCCGTCTTAATTATCCGCATGGACGATTACTACAACGACCAAGCGGAACTTAGTATGGAAGAAAGGGTAAAAGTCAATTATGACCATCCCTTCGCTTTTGATTTTACATTGATGGTTGAACAGCTTGATCAACTGATTAATTTAAACAGCATCAAGAAACCTTTATATGATTTTGTCAATCATACCCGAAGCCAAGAATATGAGGATGTTAATCCGGCAGAAGTGATAATTTTGGAAGGTCTATTCGTATTGGAAGAGCCGGAAATCCGGGAGCGTTGTGCTATCAAGGTTTATGTCGATACTTCAGCCGATATCCGCTTTATTCGTCGGCTGATTCGTGATGTCCGCGACCGCGGGCGTACCATCGATTCGGTGGTGCTGCAGTACACCACAACGGTGCGGGAAATGCATGAGCAGTTTATTGAACCCAGTAAGAAATATGCCGATATCATCGTACCGGAAGGTGGGCACAATGTGGTGGCTGTAGATTTATTGATAACGAAAATCAGTAGTATCCTTAATGGAAATATGCTATAGTAGCTTTTGCTATCAAAGGAGAATTATATGCCAAGTGATAATAAAGAAAAGATTTATGTGACTAAAGTCGGTTTAGCTGACCTAAAAAATGAGTTGAGTAATTTGATTAATGTTGTCAGACAAGAAGTCATCGAAGACCTGCAAGCTGCCCGTTCTATGGGTGATTTGTCGGAGAATGCCGATTACGATTCCGCCCGTGACCGTCAGGCTAAAGTTGAAGCCAGGATCCGCGAGTTGGAAAACATGCTAAACAATGTTGAAATAATCAAAGAAAACAAAGGAAGTTCCAAAACCATACGCCTGGGCTCAACTTTTACTATTATGGACTTAAGCACATCGGAAAAAGAAACTTATACTATCGTCGGTGGGGTTGAAGCTGATCCGCTTAACGGGAAGCTCTCCAATGTAACACCGCTGGCTGTTGCTTTGCTGGATCATAAAGCCGGAGAAGTGGTGCAGGTCGATGCTTTAGAGCCTTATGCCGTGAAAATCGTTTCCATCAAGTAGGAAAAACGAAAATCTCTTTCAATAATAACAATGATGAAGAGATTTTTTTTATTGGCTTGCTTGATCATTGCCTTGATAGTCAGTTGGTTTGTCACTTATCCCGAAAAAACTTTCCAACGTCAAGAGATCACGGTACAAGTAAAAGGCGAAGTTAGCACAGAAAAAACCATCCAACTGCCACTGGGCATTAAGTTACCCGGTTTGTTGAACTATGTCGAACTTACGGAAAGGGCGGATCAGGATTTTTTTAAACAACAACTTCCCTTAAAGGATGGGGATATTATCACAGTACCCATAAAAAAAGAAGCAGAAAAAATAGCGATAAATACCGCTGGAGTATCAGAACTATGTCAACTTAAAGGCATCGGTCCGGTTTTAGCGCAAAGAATAATTGATTATCGCTTGCAGCATGGCGTGTTTCAAAAGTTGGAAGATTTGATGAACGTCAAAGGCATCAAAGAAAAGACTTTTGCGAAAATCAAGGATTTTATATGCTTGTGAGCATGTGGTTATATGTCGTTGGTACGGCATATTTGATTATTATGCATTACTGGGGCTGGCTGATTGCCAGCTGTCTTTTTCTTATCTGTTGTGTGCTAAAGTATGCTCGCCTGCCGCTTTTTGCCGTCTCGCTGGTAATGGTTGCTTTATTAGTCGGCTTAAGAAATCGGGTAAATACTCAACAAATATTTCGGGTTATTCAGATCAAAGAAAACTATATTATCGCTGCTAATAAATTTAACGGGAAAATAATCATCTATGACCGTTCTTTGGAATATGGTTCTTTGTTTAAAGTGGAAAAACTCCAAGAAATCACAGGAATGAAAAACCCGCTAATTTTTAACTTTCCGGATTATTTAAAACACTCAGGTATCACTTTCCAGGGTTTAAATCCTCAAGTTATCTCGATAGGTAAGGGGATGGCGAATTACCTATATCGTTATTATGACAACTTGGAGGAAGGTAAACGGAATTTTGTGAAGATTTGGCTTTATCAACAAGAAAAGCCGGACAGTGCCAGCGATTTTGTTTTCAGTAGCGGGCTGGCTCTTCGTCAACTGTTGCGGCTATTAAGCATTCCGCTGCTGTATTTCTTTGATCGGCGGCACCATCAAAAGATTGTTTTTCTGTTAAGCGGCATATTGTGCCTGTTTTTTCCAATGTTGTTGTCATTAAAGATAATTTTACTCTTTCGCTTGTTCAAATGGCTTTTTCCCCAAGAGAGTCAACAATTGCCGGCTTTAGTTATGGCTTTGTTAGTTTGGGATGATAGTTATTTGCTGCATCCCACTTTTCTTTATATTTATCTCCAGTATTTCGCAAGTTTTATTAATTTGGAAAAGACAGTAATTAAAAAACTGATGTCTCGCTTTTTTATTCAGCTGTTACTATTTAAGAAAACAAATATCTTATTGACGGTAGGATTTAGCATCTACAGCTTGCTTCAAGCTATTACCTTGTTTTTTGCCTTGCTGGCTAAATATTTACCATGGGACTTCTTATTGTGGTGGCAGCAATGTTTGTTGGCTTTATCTGATGTCAGTGCTTACTTCAGTATCACGACGCTACCCAGTTTTATTTCATTAGCGGTGTTTGTCGTTTTTTTAACCAAGAAGCAGCGTTTTTATGAAATTTTGCTGCCCTTAGTTTTGCCTTTGATTCAATTTCAACAATTCTTCAATCCTTTTTCTACGGTAACTTTACTGGATTGTGGACAGGCTGATTGTACGGTGGTGGCTTTAGCTTTCAACAGGTACAATTTGTTAATCGATGCCGGAAACAATTTTGGCGGGAAATGTGCAGAAAATGTTATTCTTCCTTATCTGGAAAAACAAGGGATTTTCAAAATCAATAACCTGATTGTCAGCCATGATGACTATGATCACAGTGGTAGTATTGCCGCAGTAATCCAGCAGATAAATGTTGACGGCTTGGTTTATTATCCCCAAACAATTAAAGTCAAAAATCTTCAGATCCTTATTCCGGGTGACGTGGGTGACAATGTCAATTATCAAGCTTGGCAGATTGACAACGAAAACAGCTTGATAGTTTTACTGCAGCTAAACAATTTATCGATTTTATTCTGTGGGGATATCGGCAAAATGCAAGAAATCAAACTGCTTCAGCTCTATGATTTAGCTGATTTTTCCCTATTAAAACTGGCGCATCATGGTTCAGATACTGCAAGTAGCAGTGAGCTGTTAAGTTTGCCTAACTGGCGCTATGCTTTGATCAGTAGCGGTCGCCACAATCGCTATGGCCATCCCAGCCCGGAAGTCATTAAGCGATTAAGGGATTTTCAGTTGCCTTATCTCAATACATCACAAACCGGCTATATAAGTCTGTACAGTGTTTTTGGGATTAACTTTATTGAAAGCCAGCAGGGGAAAATAGTTTACTTTATAAACTAGCGAAAGAGCCTTGTGAAGCCCGGTTTATGAAGTTGTTTTGCCGACTAAAAAAATGCTGACCAAGATACTTGTCAGCAAGGAAAACAGATTTAGTAGCGCCGCGGTCTGCGCCTTTTTCTTTTGGCGATAAGCAAGATTACTACAGTGAGGCCAACGATGAGAACTAAGACACTGCCGCCAAGGATGGCCCATTTAATCCACGAAGAATTTGTTTTCTCCGGCGGGACTTCAGTATTATCATCATCAATATCATTATTGTTGGGTTTTTCGACTTCTTTCCACTTGGCGTATAAAGTGAAGTCGCCTTTGACTAAACTGTCAAAGTTGTAGACGACATTGAGATCTTCGGTAGTACACCAAGCCTCAAATTCGTAGCCGTCTTTAAAGGGGGTGTTGGGCGGGGAAACCTTATCGCCTTCTAAAACCGTAACCGGTTTTGTGATGGTGCCGCCATTGGTTTCGAAGCTGATTGTCCGTTTAAAGTCACCGACACTAACCCCGGCAACGACGAAGAAACCTTTATTTTTCGCATTTTCATAACCGATACCACTTTTTTTATCTTTGAGCATCCAGAAAACTGATGCCGTTGAGTTACTAACTAAGTCATCTTTACTGTCGCTTTGATATTTTGTTCTAACGGGATTCCAACCAACGACAACAGCGCTTCCTTCGATCCTGACTTTATCACCACTGCTCCGAATCACCGTATCGGTGCCGCTTCCTTCAAGATTCTTGGCTCGGGCGAAAATGAAACCATGGCTGATGATTACGGAACTGCCGCTTTTACATTCAATGGCGCTACTATGGGTGGTGCTTAAAATACCACCGGTAACTGTAATTTTAGTATCTTTACCGTTATCGAGAATCAGCTGTTTAGTTGCACTAAAAGTGCCGCCACTGATGTTGATGGTCGTCGTGTTGTCTTTTGTCAACTCGTTGACTAAAATGATGTTATTTCCCTTGAAGTTACCACCGTTGATTTTAATTGTCGCCAGGGTGCCGGTATCAATTACTGTTCCGTTTTTACCGCTGGTTTCGAAGCTGCCGTCAGTTATTTCGATGATATTGTTTTTCCCACCTTGGATTATCGTCTTTCCGGCGGATTTTAGTGTGCCTTTGCTTATTTTTAAGGTATTTTTTTCACCGATTAAATTGAAAGCTACATCAACACCGGTAATGGTGCCGCCGCTGATAGTGCAGATTTTATTCGAGCTGTTATAGCCGAAGATCACAGTAGCAATCTTAGCACCTTTGACGCTTGCCAGCGTCCCACCTTTGATATTCAAGTTACCGGCGGCAAAGATAACCGCAGCGTTGGTGCAATTGTTTTTAACTGTACCGCCGCTGATGGTGAGGGTACTGGTTCCCAGACCGTAGACTGCCGTTCCATTGTCGGTGCTGGTATTCTCTACTGTTCCGCCTTTAATTTCAAGTTTGCTGTAGGTAGAAATTGTGCCGCCGTCAGCTTTGCTGTTGCTTTTCACATTGCCACCACTAATGGTAATATCAGTTCCGGCTCGACCTTCAATAGCCACCAGACCGGCGGTGTTTTCAATCAAACCGCTAGTGACAATCAATTTGCTGGAATCGAAACAGGCAACCGTGACGCTGCTGGCATCATTGCTTTTAATAGAACCGCCTTTTACCGTGGTGGTTGTAGTAGCTTTAGTTTGTAAAGCGACATCACCGGTGCTGCAGGTAATGGAACCGCTGACGATTTCAAAGGCAGCAACACCATCAAAAACAACGCGTTCACTACTGCTATAAGTGGCTTGCCAAACAACAGTTACTTTCTTGGTTGTTATTAACCTTAAGACCGCATCGCCGTTACTTTTACCGCCGTTGATGATAATGCTGTCGCCGACCTCAGCATCAAGCATCGCTTGATCAAAATTCGCTTCAATGTCGGAGACTGCATCACTTTCCTGAATGGTGACAGTCCAAGTAGCTGCTTTGATTTTTTTGGTATAGCTTAAAGTTGTTAGTATAAACAGCAAACAAAGAATTACTTTAGAAAAGCTTTGGTGCTTCTTGTCTGAAATGCGAATTGGTTTCATAGATTTTACCTCCCTTATGTACAGTGCTTTATTTCATTAATTTTAGTACTTGAAAAGTCGATTGTGCAGTAATTTCTATTAACATAATACTACATTAACTGCCACAAATACTAAAAGAAATTACTTATTGTCAGCATTGGTGAATAAGCGGTTTTTTCAGTTTAATGGTAGAATAATACTTGAATGAGGTTTTGGGCCGGTGATATTGGCTTTGGATAGTTTTGCGTTAATTGTTCTGTTAAAATATCTGTGTGATTGCTCCTTGGTTTTCTAAGTGACTAATCGCAAAAGAAACGGTGAAAACATGAACTACATTTTTGCGGGACTCGATGAGTACACCATCAACCAAGAAATTAAGGAGCTGACTGCTCAAGTTTTGCCGACGGTAGACGACCTAAGCTTAGTTTATTATGATAATGGCGATTTAAACTGGCAAAATGCCATCGATGATGCTTCTACTTTTCCGTTTTTTGGCAGTGAAAAGGTTATCGTGGTAGAAAACTGTTGGTTTTTAACGGCGAAAGAAAGTGCAACAGCCAGTGATGAAGAGATTATTTTAGAATATCTGCGCAGTCCTAACGAACAAACCATTTTGATAATGAGTGTTTATGGTAATTTAGATAATCGCAAGACTATAGTTAAAGAGCTGAGAAAACTCTGTGCAGTGCACGAAATCGCAGCTTTAAATCAGGATGAGTTTCATGACCAAGTGCGGCAGGACTTAAGTAAGTCAACTATTAAGATGTCACAAGCTTGTCTGCATGAACTTTTGGAACGCTTACCTCTGGATTTGCGCAACTGGCAAAATGAATTAGCCAAACTTCAGTTGTATCCTGCGGCTATTGATAAAGAAGTCATTGATTCATTAATCAGTCGCAACATCAATGATGATGTCTTTAAATTGTCACAGGCAGTTTTAGCTAATAACTTAGATGAAAGCCTTTTGTTGTTTAATGATCTGATGGTTAAGAATAACGATCCCATCGGTTTGACAGCTTTACTAGCCAGTAATTTTCGGTTGATTTATCAAGTTAAGGTTTGGCGTTCTAAAGGCTACGATGAGAAACAGATTGCTCAGGAATTTGGCATTCACCCCTACCGCGTGAAGTTAGCCAACCAAGCAGCGCGTTTTATTACCTTAGATTTACTTTTAGAGATACTCAATGATTTTGCGAATCTCGACTTTCGCTTAAAGAATTTTAGTGGTGATCGCAAAGTGGAATTCGAACTGGTGTTAATCAGTATATTAAAGAGGCGTCATGCACTCCATTAAAGAGCTCTATCAGATTGGTCCGGGCCCCTCCAGCTCGCATACTATAGCGCCGCGTAAGGCTTGTTTACAGTATCTGGCTAATTTTCCGGATTCCCAACAACTGAAAGTGGTACTTTATGGCACTTTGGCTTTGGGAGCCAGTGGGCACTTTACCGATGTCGCAATCTATGAAGCAGTAGCCCCAAGAGACTGTGAGATTATTTTTAAACCGCAGGAAAATCGCGGTCATCCGTTGTTTTTTACGATTACCGGCCGAAACGAGCATTATATCTTTCCAGTTTGGGAAGTGGAATCTATCGGTGGTGGTAATATAAAAGTTAACGGTACTTACCCGGAAAGCAGCAATATCTATCCCCATGATAGTTTCAACGCTATCAAGACCTATTGCTTGAGTGAAAATATTTCCTTAGTTGACTATGTCAACAAATATGAGCCGGATATCAACGGCTATCTACCCCAAGTGCTGAAACAGATGTTGACAGTAGTCAATGATGGTCTAAAAAAACGGGGTGTGTTACCGGGGAAATTGGAGCTACAAAGAGTAGCTAACAATCTTTTTTTAAAAGCTAATAGCCTGGATCGTAGTGCCGAAAAAACCCGTTTGACTATCATGGCTTATGCTTACAGTGCTGCCGAAGAGAATGCCGCCGGTTCACTGGTGGTTACGGCACCGACTTTGGGTGCTTCCGGGGTATTACCTGCCGTACTTAAATATTTTAGTGAAAACGGCGTAGGTAAAACGCGATTGTACAATGCTTTAATGTGCGCCGGTATCTTCGGTAACTTAGTCAAAACCCGGGCTACGATTTCCGGGGCAGTCGGTGGTTGTCAGGCAGAAATTGGCACGGCTTGTGCTATGGCGGCAGCAGCTATCGCCTATCTGGAAGGTCTCAATATCGAGCAAATCGAAGCAGCAGCGGAAATTGCCATCGAACATCATTTAGGTTTAACCTGTGATCCGGTAGGCGGTTATGTGATGATACCTTGTATTGAAAGGAATGCGGTGGCCGCTTTACGAGCTTTTGACGCCGTACTATTGGCGAAAAACTTACTGGATATTCGCAAGAATCGCATTAGTTTTGATATGGTGGTTGAGACGATGAACTATACCGGGCAAAAGATTTCGCTGGAATTAAAAGAAACCTCGCTGGGCGGCTTGGCAACACAAATTATCTTGGATCAATAAAGATTATTCAAATTCTTCTTTATTTTTTACTGTTATATTGACAGCGACTTCTTTGGTAATAGTTGGCATAGTAATCATCCAGATTTCTGTCACGTGAATTACCGCCATCGGCTAAAAACCATTTTTCATCTTCATATTCGAAATAGAGTATCAACTCAAAGACGGTAAAGTAACCAGGGTCGTCCTCATTACTATGGTATTTGTAGACAACGGGAAAATTTCCCAACACTTCAACGGTGGTTTTGTCAATCCAAGTAATATTATAGGCGTAAATATCCCTGATACCATAGGAATCTTTGTAGTACTTCTTGTTACTCGCATTATATTCATAGGGGATTTCAATGAAATAAGGGTCAAACTCACACTGATTATGGTTGGCGTTATCATAGTACTCTCTGGACATTTGGCAGTCATAATAATCTGATTCTGTTGGATCGCTCAGGTACTTAAGTATCCCATTAGCTTTTTGATAATTGAACATATCCTCAAAGTATAGCGGGGCGATTTCTATATACAAGTTCTTGATGAGCTGCTCATTTTCCTCTGGTATTGGAGCCTTGGTCGTATCTTTGTTCACCTTTGTTGGATTAGCATCCCCAATATCACCAGATGAATTGTCAATTTTTGGCTGACCATCAGCGACGATGTCGGAAGTGTGACCAGCAGAGTTTAAAGCATCACTGTTCGCCGTTTTTGTCTTGGAACATCCCAATAATAGCAGTAATGCCATAATAATAAGCAGATATTTTTTCATAAAAATCCTCTTAGTAAACTCTATAGCAGATTATATAATAATTGAAATTCGAATTCAAACGACTCGCTTCCCAAACTAAGCCATAATAGCCGTCAACTTCAAGGAGATTTTTATGTGAATGAAATAGTTAGGGTTATTTTTCAGGTAACAACCAGAGCGTAGCCAAAATAAAAGCAACGGAAACGTTGCTTGTCTGTTAATTTAAGGTGTTTACGGCTTTGGCTAATCGCGCTTTTTGGCGTGCGGCATAATTGCGATGATAGATATTTTTCGCTACCAACTTGTCTAGCTGTTTGTTAGCAGTATTAAAAGCCAAAGTTGCGGTTTCTTTATCGCCGGCTTCCACAGCTGCGAACACTTTTTTCATCGCGGTTCTGGTTGCGGATTTTTTTGCATTGTTGGCTAAACGGGATTTTTCGTTGGTTAACGCACGCTTTTTTTGTGATTTTATTTGTGGCACAATAAACCTCCTGCATTGAAATGCTATTGCATTATATCAAACCTCGATTGTTTGTGCAACACTAAGATAATAGAGCGGGAGGGTCATCGGATAATGGCAACAGAAAAGTGATGACTCGGTTCGACGATGTTTTACTTTGATAGGAAGATGATAGCGATTAGTCAGATCTTTATCGTAATCATTATTGGCGCGATATCAGCGTTCGCTAAGTAATACACCACTGATGAAATGTAAGGTATTTAAGTCATTACAAAAGTTTTAGTATATAATTGTGATAAGAGGGCTGGTGTTTTATAGTTGTTATTATTCTTTTTACTTGAGCAAGCCATATTATGGAATACGAATATAAATTTGTGATTGTTGGTAAAGCGAATCAAGATGATTTCTATTGTTGTGTGATTGAATAGTTGTAAGGAAAAACCGGAGATTAAGCGACATGAAGAGTGAAGTGAAAGTATCGATAATAATACCTATTCATAATGCAGCTTCATATTTGCGCGCCTGTCTGGATAGTGTCATTAATCAGACATTGGCAGCCATCGAGATAATCTGTATCGATGACGCCTCTACTGACCACAGTTTGGCCATTCTTCAAGAGTACGCAAGCAATGATCAAAGAGTTAAAGTGCTGCGTTTTTCAGAAAACAAATCAGCATCGCAGGCACGAAAAGAGGGTGTCAAACTGGCAACAGGAAGTTATATTATGTTTTTAGATGCGGATGATTTTCTTGAATGTGAAGCCTGTTATGAGTTAGTTGAGATTATAGTGCAGGAAGATGTCGATATCTTGCAGTTTGGCACCTATGTTGATGCTGTACCAGGCGTCAAGCAATCCACTATCGATTTTTTTGAACGTTTCGCTTTACCATATACTGAGCATCTTTATAACAGAGCAATATTTTTTGCCTGTTTTAGAGATAATAAATTTCGCTTCAATCTCTGGAATAAAATCTATAAAGCGGCTTTATGCAAGCAAGCTTTTAGCAGAGTAGCTGATGGCTACTTTCCCAAAGCCCAAGATTTGTATACCTTTTTCATTCTGGCTTGGTATGCTCAATCTTACTTTGCCATAGAAAAGAAGTACTATCACTATAATTATGGGCGGGGAATAACCGGCCTTAACAAAGAAATAACGAAACCGCTGTTTAGCCGCCACTGCTTACAGAGTAAGGTTGCTCAAAAATGTCGGCAGTTTCTACAAGAAGAAGGGGCTTGGGAAGAATACGCAGGAATATGGAAGACAATAAATAGCGATTTAGTGGACGAATGCGTACGACTTTGGGTAGATTGTGTGCCTGATGAAGAAGGAGCACCTACTTTCGATATTCTCGTCGCTAACTGGAGTATTGATGAAGTAGTTATTTCTTTGGCTAAGCATTACAGCCAAGGATTAAACAACCTAGCCGGTAAGTGCGCGGGGGCTGAGGCTTTTAAAGCACTGCCGCCAAACATTGCCGACTTTCCTGGTCCAATTCAAGCTAATTATTTTTTCGAAGATAAAAGCGATGCCGAAGTTCCTGCGGGCTATACTAAGTTAATCCCGATAGTTTTTGCTGCTGATGATAATTTCTCAATCTTTGTTGGTGTAGCCATCAATTCAATACTCTGCTTTGCCAATCCCAATTATTTTTATCGGGTCTATGTTTTATATACCGAGATTTCAGAATCTCATATCCAAACTTTGGAATCATGCGGCAATGAACAATTGCTAGTGAAATGTATTAATATCACAAAATTCATTAATAAGAGTAAGGCGGAGTTTTTTGATAAAGCGCACTTTTCTCAGGCGATGTTTTATCGACTCTACATAGCTGAGATTTTTCCTTTCTTCCCATTGGTTGTTTACCTGGATTGTGATTTAGTGGTAAACGCCGATATTGCCGAAATCATCCCGGCTAATATAAGTGACAAATTGCTGGCTGCAGTACACAATGGCTTATCAAAAGTCGGCCAAGAGAGAATAATTCGTGATTTTCAAATCTCGCCCAAAGCTTATTTTAATTCCGGGGTTTTAGTAATCAATGTCAATCAGTGGAATGTCGAAAAAACTCAAGAAAAATGTTTAGCTCTACTAAAATCTCTACCAAAAAACAAGTTAGTGTGTCCCGATCAAGACATTCTAAATATTGTCTGTAAAAATCGCGTACTTTACCTTGATGCGGCGTGGAACTTTTTCTGGCATTTAACCCTGGAATCCGAAGAACTGATTGCCTTGTATAAACCCATTGCCCAACGCCTTAAAGATAACTTTAAGGTGCTTCATTTTTCTTCGGCTGTCAAGCCATGGACTGACCCGCATTTACCACTTTCCGCTTATTTTTGGCGCTACGCTCAGACGTCGTGTTTCTATGACGAAATACTGGCACGCTACCCGGATAAAACTGAGAAACCAAAAACAAAGCCGAACTACAAATCAAAGAAATTGTCTCTTTGGTTAAGGTTTAAGAAAGCGGCAAAAAAATCTCGCTTTTGGCTGATAGTCAGAGCCCTCACTTTTTGCACCAAAAAGGTTAAAGGTGGGCTTAGATGTCTGGGCGATCATGGCATCGTATACACCAGTAAATTGTTAATAAAAAAACTGGCTGCGGCTGCAAACGGCAGGAAACCAGCAACGGAAAAGAGAAGGCCCACTGCAGTAAATAGTGCTTACAAATACCATGAGAAAGCTCGGGGCTGGGGATTATCAAAAGAAAAACGTACGCCGCAGTTGGTGGTATCTTTGACTTCTTTTCCGGCGCGGATAAAAACTGTACACAAAGCTGTTATCACATTATTGACGCAAACAATTAAACCCGATGTCGTTGTCTTGTGGTTAGCGCGACCAGAGTTTCCCAATCTCGAGGCTGATTTACCCCAAGAATTACTTGAACTCAAAACAAACGGCTTATCGATTTGTTGGTGCGATGATTTAAAGTCGTATAAGAAACTGCTGCCTTCTTTAATAGCTTATCCGGAAGACATTATTATAACAGCCGATGATGATGCCTATTATGCCACAGACTGGTTGGAGTTATTGTACAATTCTTACACCAGAGAAAAAGGTTTATTTGTTCATTGCCATAGAGTGACTAAATTTACTATTATAGACGATGAATGGCAGGGTGTTAGCGGTGGCGAGGCTGGCTATTTATACCCGTCTTTTCTTAATAAGTTAGTGGGGGTAGGTGGGGTGCTATATCCGCCGCATTCACTTTGTAAAGAGGTAGTGAATGTTGAGTTATTTCAAAAACTAGCTGCTACCAATGATGATGTTTGGTTTTGGCTTATGGCCGTACTTAATGGAACTAGAGTAAAGAGAATAGAGGGATTTATTGCTAGCCCGAAGAATATCGAAGGAACTCAAGAAGAATTCACATTAACGGCGATTAATGATGGTGGGGAGAAACTGTTGTTACGCGATTTCCACCGCTTGCTAGAATACTATCCTGAGCTGCAAAAAACTCTCACAAAAGAATATGAGCTAATGGACAATTTGGAATTGATGCAATTGGTAGAACCTAAATCCAAGGATTACGCTTACTATGCCAAGCTGAATGAAAATCTCTATACGGCGGAGCTGATGATCTGGTATAAAACACTAAGCGGGTTTTATTTACCTATTGAACGGCCTAGAACATTTAACGAAAAGATTCAGTGGTCAAAAATCCATGATAATAAAGTAATAAAAACACTGTTGACTGATAAATATTTGGTCAGAGATTGGGTAAAAAACAAAATCGGTGAAGAATACCTAATACCCTTGTATGGACAATGGAGCAGCTTTGATGATATCGACTTCAGTTCTTTACCTGACCAATTTGTCTTAAAAGCTAATCACGGAAGCGGCTGGAATATTATTGTTACTGATAAAGCAAAATTTGACTATGAAAAAGCTCAAGAGAAAATCAACTTGTGGCTGAGTCAAAGTTTTGCTTACTGTTATGGTTTTGAACTTCATTATCGGGGTATTCAGCCCCGAATTATTGCCGAAAAATATATCGGAGGCGATGATGATTTGTATGATTATAAATTTCTGTGCTTTGCCGGAAAAGTTAAGTTTGTTTGGGTAGACAGCCTGCGCTATATCGACCATCGTCGTGATATATTTGATGTTAACTGGAAGCATCAACCATTTACTATTCAATACCCCAATGCCGAATCCTTACCTCGATGTCCGGAAAAGTTGGAAGAGATGCTTCAAGTGGCAGAGGTATTATGCGCCGACTATCCCCATGTCAGGGTTGATTTGTATTGCACAGCGGGGAAAATTTACTTTGGGGAGTTGACTTTTACCGGTGAGAGCGGAGTCGGCAAGATTATGCCCCAAGAGTATGACCGGCTTTTAGGTGACTTATTCTCTTTACCTCAGGAAATTTCATGAGAAACAGCTAAACTGGCATTTAGCTTAAAATGCTTCCTGATATCTCAGACTTAGAGCAGAGGGGGGGTGAAAAAAAGGAAAAGTGGATAGCGAGCCGCTTACCAATTTTGAGCTAGGGAGCAAGCATTAAGAATTTTTGGTACCAGTTTTGTTCTGCGCTGTCTTCCTTAAAAACTAAATTTCCCATGTTAAAGATGAATTCATAGAGCTTTTTTCGAATGTCATCTTTGCTTTCACCGTTTTCACATTTACTATAAAAATAAAGCATATCGTTGATTTCAGAATTCAAAATCAGCTTTTTTATTGCGTCATCATAAGCTGATAATGCTTTCCAGGTAGTTTGGAAAGACTGGAAATGACAGTCGAAGTATTTCGCTTGTATTTTTGGGCTGACCAGCGAATTGGGAATGTTAATGCGATGATGCAACCAGTATTCTGAGATAACAACAATTTCTTTGGCGCGTAATAAAACGCGAAAATAAAAGGAACGATCTTCCGTACTGGCTAAGCTATCAAAAGTAATTCCCTGGTTTTGCAGAAAATCCCTTTTATATAGCTTATTCCAGGCAACACAAGAAATATTGTTGAGAAAATATTGGGGGTATTCAAGAAAAGATGTTTTTATGACTCTCTCATTGTGCGGTGTTGCCCCTTTTCTGGCACGCAAGTGACCGGTTTCATAATCAAATTGGGTATGAAAGCAAACAGCCACATCGGCATCAAGACCTTGGGCTATCTCATACCATTGTTTATAGGCTGTCCTTTCAATCTTGTCATCAGCATCGAGAAAATGGATGTAGTCACCTTGGGCTTTTGGCAAACCGAGATTGCGGGCAGCCCCACAATTTTGGTTGGGCTGATAGTAGACAGTTATTCGGGGATCATTTTTCTGATATTCATTGAGTATAGCGGAAGAAGCATCGGTCGATCCGTCATTCACACAGATTATTTCAATGTCGCTTAATGTTTGCGAAATAACGCTGTCTAAAGCCTCTTCTAAAAACTCGGCAGCATTATAGATTGGTATTATTACTGAAATTTTTGGGGTTTTCATAATTTGGAGTTATTCTCAGGGGAAATACCAAGGTCGGTTCAAATTTATTCTTGTTTAAACTTGAGTGAAATTCAGTTCTTGGTGTTCAGGTACGAATAATAGCGAGAAAGGTGATGATATTTTCCTAGGCACTTTAGGCGACAATTGAGCTAATTCATTTTTAAGCTTGAGCGCGAAAACCTGATTAGCAGAGCTTAGGATGCTTGCGTAGCTGAGCCAATGCCAAAATCACAGTAGGAGCCAGGGATTTGGCTAAAGGGAAAATCATCCTTCTTCGTAATAGTTATTATAGGTTTTAAGTAGTGGTTAATCAATAATGTCAGCTTAAATTTAAGATTCTCCAACCAGAGGAATTAAAAGTCTGTGCTATAATTATGTCATGAAAAAAGTGGTTTTTTTGGGTAGCCCCGATTTTGCAGCCGAGATTTTTAGTTATCTACTACAACGTGATGATTTAGCGGTCATCGCCTTGGTTTGTCAAGCCGATAAAAAAGTCGGGCGTCATCAGGAAATTCAAATAACACCAACAAAAAAACTGGCTTTGGCTAGACAAATACCGGTTTTTCAACCAGTAAAAATAAGTGATGATTTTCAAGAGCTAATAAACCTACCATTTGATTTGATTATAAGCTGCGCTTATGGACAGTTTTTACCGCAACAACTGTTAGATAGAGGAGTGATGAATATTCACGCTTCCTTGTTGCCTAAATATCGGGGCGGCGCACCGATACAAAGAGCCTTGATGGCCGGGGAAAAAGAAAGCGGTATCAGTTTGATGCAAACAGTGATGAAGATGGATGCCGGGCCGGTTTACTGCCAAAAAGCGCTGCCGATTGACATAAATGATACTTATAGCAGTTTACAGACCCGTTTAATAGATTGCGCTAAAGCTTTATTGGCTGACAAACTGGAAGCCATACTTAAGGGCGAACTAAAGCCGCTTGAGCAAGATGCTGAACAAGTCAGCTTTGCCCCTATTATAAAAGCCAAAGATGAGCTGATAGATTTTCAACGACCGGCTCTATTGGTCTACAACCAAATCAGAGCATTGATTGCTACTCCCGTTGGTCATGGCTTGATTAAGGGCAAGAAAATAAAGTTCCATGAAGCAAAGTTGATAAACGAAACTAAACCAGGCAAAGCCGGCGAGATTTTAGGTTTAGTCGCAGACGGTTTAGAAATTGCCTGCCAAAGTGGGAGTGTTGCCATCAGTTGTTTACAACCGGAGGGTAAACAAAAAATGGGGGCCAAAGAATTCTTTAACGGCCAGGGTAAAGACTTAGTGGGGTGGCTTTTTAATGAAGCTTAAATCGATGGTAATCGCCGCTCTTCTTTGCGCTTTAGTTACTGTAGTTACCGCTCTAGCGCCTATTTCCCTGGGCAACCTAGGTTATTTGAATTTGGGGGATGCTGTAATACTGTTAGCCACCGGCTTTATCGGTCCTTTATATATGATTTTTGTAGCCGGCATCGGCTCAGCTCTGGCTGATTTGTTGCTTGGTTATAGCCATTATGCTTTTTTTACTCTACTGATTAAAGCTATGGAAGGCTTTGTTGTAGCTTACTTGTTGCAAAAAATGAAATTTCCTGTTTATTTATGTTATCTGGTGGGCATCGTAATTATGACAATTGCCTATGCGACTGTCGACTTTTTGTTTTTTTCTAGTATTGCCGTATTTTTCAATTCGCTTTTAGCTAACAGTATTCAAGGCTTATTAGCCTACTTAGCAGCTTGTTTACTGTTACCCTTGGTTAAGTTGAGTTTAGGGAAGATGACACATGGAACAGAATAACTTTAGAAATTTCGCGATAATCGCCCACATTGACCATGGGAAATCAACATTAGCCGATCGCATTTTAGAATTAACCGAAGCTGTTGACCAACGAGAAATGAAAGATCAAATGTTGGACAGTTTGGATTTGGAAAGAGAACGAGGGATTACTATCAAGCTCAATGCCGTCCAGTTAAAATATCATGGCGCTGATGGTCAAGACTATCTGTTGAACTTGATTGACACTCCCGGGCATGTTGATTTTACTTACGAAGTTTCGCGTTCTTTGGCGGCTTGTGAAGGTGCGATTTTACTGATTGATGCTGCTCAAGGCATAGAAGCCCAAACTTTAGCCAATGTCTATTTGGCTTTAGATAATAATCTGGAAATAATCCCGGTAATCAATAAAATCGATTTGGCGTTTGCCGATATCCCACGAGTAAAAGAGGAAATTGAAAGGATTATCGGTTTAGATACTACGGATATACCATTAATATCGGCCAAAGACGGGGTTAATATTCACTCGGTACTAGAAGCGGTAATAAACAAAATACCAGCACCCTCTGGTAAAAAGGAGCAGCCTTTACAAGCTTTGGTTTTTGATTCGCTTTATGACCCATATCGCGGTGTCATCGTCTATTTACGAGTCAAAGAAGGCGAGATTATTCTGGGGCAAGCTATCAAGTTCATGGCCAGCAACAGTGTTTATGAAGTAGTGGATTTAGGGGTTAGAACACCGAAAGAAGAGAAACGTCAGATTCTGCACTGCGGTGAGGTCGGTTGGCTGACAGCAGCCATTAAAAATGTTGAGGATGTCAGTGTTGGCGATACCATTACCAGCAGCAAAAACGGGGCGAAAGAGCCTTTGGTGGGTTATCGCAAGCTACAACCGATGGTTTATTGCGGCATGTATCCCGTCGATTCTAAAAAATACGGGGATTTAAAAGATGCTCTAGAAAAACTGCGTTTAAATGATTCATCGCTACAATTTGAAGCTGAATCTTCAGTAGCTTTGGGATTCGGTTTTCGTTGCGGTTTCTTGGGTTTGTTACACCTGGATGTCATTCAGGAGCGTTTAGAGCGGGAATTTAATTTAAATCTCATCGCGACGGCACCATCGGTGGTTTACCATGCTTATCTCAACGACGGAAATTTCTTTAAAATTGATAATCCCAGTCTTCTGCCGGACCCGGTAAAGATCAAAAATCTGGAAGAGCCGATGGTACAAGCTCATATCATGGTGCCAAATGAGTATATTGGTTCTGTCATGGAGCTTTGTCAAAGAAAAAGGGGAACCTATATCAATATGCAGTATATCGATGATATGCGCAATAACCTGATTTATCGTTTACCTTTGGCGGAAATTGTCTTTAACTTCTTCGATCGCTTAAAATCTGCGACTAAAGGTTATGCCTCTTTGGACTACGAAGCGGATGGCTATCAAGCAGCCAAACTAGTAAAAATGGATATCTTAATTAACGGCGAGGCGGTTGATGCTTTAGCGACCATTGTCCATCGCGATTTCGCCTATGAAAGAGGGCGGATGATCTGTGATCGTCTGAAAAACATTATTCCCCGGCAACAGTTTGAGATACCGGTTCAAGCAGCCATCAACGCGAAAATCATCGCCCGCTCTACCGTAAGGGCGGTCCGTAAAGATGTTTTAGCTAAGTGTTATGGCGGAGATATCAGCAGAAAAAAGAAATTGCTGGAGAAACAAAAGGAAGGGAAGAAACGCATGAAACAAATTGGGGTTGTCGAAGTGCCCCAAGAGGCTTTCATGGCAGTTTTATCACTGGATGATGAGTGACATCAAAGAGATAATCGACGCAATTAACCAAATGCGGCAGACCAATAATTGGCAAAGTACGGATACTTTAGATGTTTTGGCGAAATCGATTGTCATTGAAGCTAATGAATTGTTAGAAGTGTTTCTTGCCGAAGATTTTGCATTAGAGCAAGCACAAAGTGAAATAGCCGATGTTTTGATGTATACCTTGAGTTTAGCCGATGATTTGGGCTTGGATGTCGCTGAAATCATCAATGAAAAAATTGCCGAAGTCAATAAACGCGATTATGAGTATTAGTCTTTATCTGCATCTGCCTTTTTGTCGGCATATTTGTCCCTACTGTGATTTCACCAGACAAGTCTATAATGAGGCTTTAGTTGATCGCTATCTGGAAAAACTGCTAAAAGAAATACCGCCGGGTTCTTTTAAGACTGTTTATATTGGCGGCGGCACCCCCAGCTGTTTATCATTTAAACAACTTGAAAGCTTGTTGGTAGCCTTAAGAGGTCGTTGTCAAGGCGAGTACACCATTGAAGCAAATGTTGAAGATATCACTGAACCTAAGCTCGTGCTGCTAAAGCAGCATGGGGTAAATCGTCTGTCTTTAGGAGTACAAAGTTTTGCGGCTGCTCTATTGGCTAGCTGTGGCCGAAGATACAACGGAAAACAGGCTTTAGTAAGCTGCCAAATGGTAGCCCAATATTTTGACAATTACTCGCTTGATTTGATTTATGGTTTACCACAACAGACAGTAGAAGATTTTGCCGCTGATTTAAGGCAAGCCTTAGCTTTAAAAGTGCCGCACCTTTCCCTATATGCTTTGACCATTGAAGAAAACTCGGTTTGGGGTAAAAAACAACAGCCGGCACCGGCGGAAGATCTTTTAGCGGATATGTATGCTTTGGCTTGTCGTTTATTACCAAGGGCTTATCGGCACTATGAGATTTCCAATTTCGCCTTACCGGGCTATCAGGCTCAGCATAATTTGGTCTATTGGCATTATGAAGATTTTTACGGTTGCGGTTGGGGCGCTTCCGGTAAAGAGGGAAGATTGCGCTATAAATATGACGGTAGTTTGCGAGATTATCTGGAAAACTCCCAGCGTAGCGTGATTAACTTAACGGAAGCTGAAGCGCGTTTTGAATATTTGATGATGAATCTCCGCCTGGAAGAAGGTTTAAATTATGTGAAATTTCGGGAATTATTTGCTTGTGACTTCCAAGAACTGTATCAAGAAGCGCTACAAAGAAATCGTGATTATTTTAACTTCAGGTCAGATGGTTTAAGTATAAAAAAAGAGTATTTCTACATCAGCAATTCCCTGCTGGTAGATTTTTTAGAATAGTGGGTTTTTGCTAGTGTTTTTGAAGTTGAGTTTAGCGACTTTAGGCAAATTCTCCGCTTGGGTACTTCGGAAAATGGTGAGAGCTTTGTCAACTGCCGGACCGGCACCCTTAGGAAAGTTGAATCTAAATTCCCGGCACATCTTATCCCAGTGCTGCAGAAAAGCCCAGCGAGCGATGATGCTGGCAGCTGCAACTGCAATATATTGACTTTCGGCTTTAGTGGCGAAAACTAAGTCCTTAAAAACTGTTTTTTCATCTTTGAGGTATTGAAAGTAATTGGCGGGGGGTGTGAATTGATCGATGACACATAAGTCCGGTAATTTACCGAGTTTTTTTTGTAAATGGAGATAAGCTTGGTTATGCAACTTAGCTTTGATGGCGTTCATGTTGTTGTAAGCTTGAATCTCATTATACTTTTCGTTGTTGACCACCAACAAAGAATAGGGCAAGAGGCTACTTAACTGTTTTCCCAGCACTTGAATTCTCTCATCGCTCAGTATTTTGGAGTCGATTATGCTAAATCTCTCGACGTCACGATAACCTTCTTCGCCGATATAACAGGCACAGACGACAATCGGTCCAAAATAGTCGCCGGTTCCTACTTCATCGCTACCGCAAGAGGCGGTAAAGACGCTGGGCTTATAATCACTTTTTAGGCTGCTGTAGATGGCTTCAGCATCTTTGCCCTGAAAGACGACAGTCCCACTTTTATAGGCGCTTATTCGACAATCCAGAACTTTCGCGGCAAAAGCCAGGTAAGGATTATCGTCGGTTATCAATTCCTTTTTCAATTTGTTTTTTAAATGTAGTAACTGGGCTTCGTCAAGTTTTAATGTATAGTTCATATTCCCATAATAACAAAAAAACAGAGTTCGTGAGTCACAAACTTTAGCTTGCACATCTTAGGTTATTGAGAGGTAAAAGAAAGTTGAGTTTTGTTTTTGCGCTGACTAAAAAAAAATCAGGCAAAAACTAGGTAAGTTTTCCTTGAATGTTTTATTGTGTAATAACGAAGAAATATTGTATTGACGGTGTTACAAAAGAAAGTTAATTATAAAGGGTAGGCTGATGAATGTTACATCATTTAAATGTGATTCTTGTGGGGCTGCGATAGAATTAAATAACTTGCTGGATATTGTAGCTTGTCCTTACTGCAATAACAACTTTTATTTGAATAAAGAATGGGAAGAGAGTATTCGGCAGGCTAGCGAAAATGCTGAAAGGATTCTGATTTCAAATATTCGCGACTTG
>CAZUQA010000068.1:0-24740 GCA_964622375.1 uncultured Erysipelotrichaceae bacterium
TCGAACCCCCGACCCTCTGCTTGTAAGGCAGACGCTCTCCCAACTGAGCTAAGCCTCCACTACGGGCACTTATGTGCCCTAATATATTATCATAATCGTTTAATTACCGTCAACAAGGATATTTCAGTGATCTTACTTTTGGGCGTCAACATGGTTGAGAATGGTGGGTATGACAATCGGATTACGATGAGTGCGGTTAAACAAGAAAGGTTCCAAAGCTGAACGAATGGTATTCTTGATTTCACTAAATGTTGTCTTAGTTTCCATTTTTTCTTTCAAAGCTTCATAAACCACCATTTCTGCTTCCTTGATTAAGGTCTGGTTTTCTTTGATAAAGACAAAACCACGGGTAATCACTGTTGGTCGACATAACAGTTGATTAGTGCGGGAATCGATAGTCACAACTGCTGATACTAACCCGTCTTCTCCCAGTATTCTCCGATCCCGCAGTACGGTCATCGATAAACCCGTAGAATCATTGCCGTCAATAAAAATTTCATTAGCTTCAATTCGGCGATTGGTCATACTGACAACGCCATCTAGAAGCTTAAGTACATCACCATTGGAACAAATAAAGATATGATCCGGGGCGATTCCGGTTTCAATAGCGGAATCGGCATGTTGTTTTAGCATCTTGTATTCACCATGGACCGGCATAAAATACTGCGGTTTTATCAACTGTAGCATCAACTTCTGTTCATCACTGGAGGCATGCCCGGTAGTATGTAAGGAGTTTAAAGCCGAATTGGTCATAACATTAGCTCCGGCTCTTGTCAAGGAGTTGATGACATGGGAGATGCTTAAGCCGTTGCCCGGTATCGGGGAACTGGAAAAGACTACGGTATCCCCGGGAATAATGCGAATTTGTTTATGCGTACCATAAGCAATTCTACTTAAAGCAGCTAAAGGTTCACCCTGACTACCGGTACAGAGAATACATAACTGGTTACTGGGATAGTTTTCTATCTCATCGGCAGTAACAAAGGAAGATGGCGGTATATTAATGGTTCCTAACTCTAAGCCGATTTCGACAACATTTTCCATGGAGCGGCCAAAGATCGCGATTTTTCTGCCACAGGCTACAGCAGCTTCCAAAATTTGTTGGATACGATGGACATTAGAAGCGAAAGTTGCCACGATCAAACGTCCCGGGGTTTTCATGGTGGTATCCAGTATTTGCCGTGCCACCTTTTTTTCGCTGATGGAAAAACCGTCAACCCCGGCATTAGTAGAATCCGACATCAACAAGGAAATTCCGATCTGCCCCATATAAGCCATTTTTTGGTAATCGGCATTGGTCCCAACCGGGGTTAAATCAAACTTAAAGTCTCCGGTCTGTACGATTCTACCGTTTGGTGAGTTGATGATCACACCCAGGGAATCCGGTATTGAATGCGTCGTATTGAAAAAACCAATCGTAAAATGTTCAGTTCTGACACTGGAGTCTTCACTAATCAATTCTAATGTTGTTGTACTGCTCAGCTCAGCTTCTTCTAATTTCTTTTCAATCAGTTTTAAGGCAAAACGCGGAGCGTAAATCTTCGGCACTTTGACCGTCTTTAATAAGTAAGGTATCCCTCCGATATGGTCTTCGTGACCATGGGTAATCAACAAAGCTTTGATTTTCTCATTGTTTTCCACTAAATAGCTGTAATCCGGTATCACATAGCTGACCCCAAAAAGCGACTCCTCAGGAAAACGCACTCCGGCATCGACGATAATAATCTCGTCTTCCTGTTCAAAACAATACATATTTTTTCCGACTTCCCCTAAGCCGCCTAAGGCATAGATATAAGTTCCGTGTTTACTATTCTCCTTCATATTTTTTCCTCTAAGTTATTTCTACACTGTTTTCCAAAATTTGGAAAGGATTGTTTTTATTAATACGGTCATAATATAGTATGCCGTTAAAATGATCGATTTCATGTTGCAAGACGATAGCCAAATACCCCTGAGCTTCAATAATCCTTTCTTTATTTGTCAAGATATCAAAAGCCCGAACTTTAACCTTATGGGCCCGCATGACATAGCCCTCATGGCTGGCTTCTACTGAAAGGCAACCTTCGCCACTGCTCAAATAGCCATAACGTACTGAATTTTGAATTATCTTGGCATTAGCTAACAGAAAACGAACTTCAATGTTTTCCTCTTCATCACCGCTATCATAAGCAATCGCCAATATTTTTTTTGGTATACCAACCTGAATTGCCGCAATACCGACAGCCGGTTTATAGTTTTCACCTTGCTCTACGTTCCCTTTTGTTGAATTCAAGACATATTCAAATAAAGCAGTAGCCAGTTTCTTATCATTGACACTGAGGGGAATTTTTACTTCAATTGATTTTTCTCTAATCTTCTTGTCACTATCGACGATGATATCAGCTGCGGTAAACATAGTAAAACCCCATTAAACAACAACTGGCAAATTCTCCCAGGTAGAAATTCTCATCTTGTTGCTCTGTGAAATTCTATACATTATATTACTACAGTAAAGCAGCGCTGACAAGACCTTTGCTCATTAAAAAGCAATAAGTTATGTTGGCTTTTTTTGCTTATAAAATCTGGTAGCTGTTAGTTTTACCTTATATGCTTGTAGGCTTGACTATTGTATAATAGCGGTAGCGGTGGCGGCGCTATAGGGAGGATGGATTTTATGTTAAAACACATTGTCATGTGGAACTTCAAGAAAGACTGCAGTATGCGCGACATTGATGAGATTTCTTTTCAGCTAATGGAGTTAAAAAAGTTGGATGAAGTTTTAGAATTAACAGTCTACAAAAGCAATCAAAAATCATCCACCAAAGATTTCTGTTTGATCACTACTTTCTTTAATGAAAGTGATTTGCAAAAGTATCTTAGACATCCCGCTCACCAAAAAGTCAGCCAATTGATTGAAAAGAGCTTCTGTAACCGCCAGTGTTTCGATGTTGAGCTTATTTCGTAATAAACAACGACCAGCTGTTATTTCCGGTCTTCCTTCTCGGTAGTAAAGAACTTAATAGTACCGAGTTTTTTTATTAAGGGTAAGCCGATGATAAAAATCGCGATAAACTGACCTAAAGCAATTTGCATAAATATTAAAGAAAAAAATGGCCAACTAAAGCTGCTGGATGGACTCAGCACTACTGTTAACTCTAAACCAATTACTACGGCATTTAGCAAGATTGGCGGTAAGGTAGCCAATACCGGGTAGCCCTTAACGCAATAGTGGCGCAAGCGGTAGCTACAATAGCCGGCGATTATTGTCGTAGCCGTGCCGACAAAAACATCGAGCATCCCGGCAATATTAGCCCCACTCATGACCCCGAGCAGGTTAGTCACAAAACAACCCAAACCTAAAGCCAAAATACTGCTGGGCATAATTACCGGCAATAGGGTCAAAGCCTCAGCCAAGCGAACTTGGATATTGGCGAAGGACAAAGGCGCCAATAACAAACTGATACCGGCATATAATCCGGCAATCATGGCTAAAATGGCGATTTTCTTGGTCGGCATATAGTTTCCTTATTCCGCTTCTTTCTTGTTACTTGGCCACTTGGTAAATATTTTTCTTACAACGCTGATTTAACCAGTTTTCAATATCTTGATAAACTTTTTCTTTGTCCAGCTCGTTGAGGATCTCGTGACGGTCACCGGCATAGAGAATCAAGGTCAAGTCGCTAATTTTCGTTTTCAGTTTTTCATAGATTTCTTTAATGGCTAGGCCATAATTGCCGCAAGGATCTTCCGCCCCTGAAACTAGCAAGATGGGTAGTTCTTTATTGAGACTTGCAAACCAAGCCGGGGCGTTAACTTCTTGACGCAAGTCGACGATATCTTTAAAACCTTGCAAGGTCGTGATAAAAGCACAGAATCTATCTTTTTGGTAAGCGATACAAACCGCATCATCCTTGCTTAACCAAGCGCTGGAATTTACCGGGTTGGTAATTCGTTTGATGTAAGGGCCAAAAGCCATTTTGGCGACAAATTTACTCCGCCCTTTCTTGCCTTGAAAAGCCATCAAGACTTTCAGCAGTAAGGAGTTGATTGTGTACATGAGCGGGCTGTCACCCCCCATGCTGCCCATTTGAATAAAACCGGAGACGGCTTGGGGATACTTAGAGATAAAGTAACGTCCGACATTAGAGCCCATAGAATGGCCTAACAAAATAAGCGGCACCTCTTTATACCAAATTTTCGCCTGGTCGACCATCAGTTTAGCATCGGTAACTAAGTATTCATTACCTTTTTCCGGTCCAAAGTAACCAAAATCATCCGGGCTTTTGGCGGTTGCACCATGACCTAGCTGGTCATAAGTTACCACCGCATAGCCTTTACTGTTTAGGTAAGTGATAAAAGCGGCAAAACGGCTGGCATGGTCATTCATCCCGTGAATGATAACTACCACCCCTTTTAGAAAATCACCGCTGACTTCATAGCGATATCCCGCTAAAGTATTAATTCCGTCATTACTTTTTAAGTTAAACTCTTGTTTTTCCATCGTCTTTCCTCAATCTGTCTAATTATAGCACAGGAAATTACTAGTGATTTTCCTGATAAATCTCAACCTTAAACAACAAAGCTAAAGTCTTCCCGTCCGTTATTTCGCCGGAGTTGACCATTTGTCGTAACTTAGTGATTTTGACTCTTTCCACGGCTAAAAACTCGGTGGAATCTAGATGCTGACCGACATAAACTAAATCCTCAGCCAGATAAAGATGAATAACCTCGCTGGAGTAACCACAAGTCGGCACAAAATGACCTAGACTAACTAAACGCTGGGGACGATAGCCGGTCTCTTCTTCCAATTCCCGGGCTGCTGCTTGTTGGGGGTCTTCATTTTGTTCCAGTTTTCCCGCCGGAAACTCCAAAAACTCTTTTTGTAAAGCATAGCGATACTGGCGCACCATCAGCACTTCATCGCCAAGAGCACTGTAGATACAAACCCCACCTTGATGTTTGATGATCTCCCGGCGCGACAATTTACCGTCAGGTAACTCGACTGTGTCTTCATAGACTGTAAAAACCCGACCATTAAATACTATTTTTTCTTTAATTTTCTTTTCTTGCACTGTTATATTATACCATCCTGAAAGGCAAAACGAAAATGCTTGGTGACTGGCGCTCAGCGCCTTAAGATATTGTTTTCCCGTCAAAAAAACCAAGCTTTGAACTTGGTTTGTTTCTCTACTATCTTTGATTGGGGTGACCGAAACTGGCGGCTTTCTCAAAATACTTTTTCATGTTCTCGGCGCTGATGACCGTCGCTTGGCCGACCGCTAGACAACGCACTTGAATTTCCGCAGTAAACTCCATGTTTTCGGCAATGGTGAAAGCCTCATCGATATCTTCGCCACAGGCGATCAATCCGTGATTAGCTAACAATACAGCTTTATTGTCACCGCAGGTGTCAAAAGCGATTTTCGCTAATTCAGCGGTACCATAGGTGGCATAAGGCGCGCATTCAACGCGATCTTTACCACAAGTACCTAAACTGTAATGTACCGGTAGTAACGCTTGGCCTAAAGCCGACAGCGTGGTACAAAAAGGTGAGTGGCAATGTAAGATGGCTCCGATTTCCGGACGATTACGATAGAAAATCGCATGCACTTCATATTCACTGGATGGTGCCCAATCGCCCTCGACGATGTTACCTTCAAGATCCATTACTACCACATCAACAGGATTGATGACAAAATAATCCAAACTACTGGGACTGATAGCCAATAAACCTTCATCGCGATTAAAAATACTGATATTACCGCTACTGCCTTTGGTCAAACCAAAATTAACCATCTTACGACAATAATCGACTACTTGTGCTCTTTCTCTTTTAAGTAACATCATTTTGACCTCCTACTGTCAATTACTAATATACTATATTTGTTTAGGGTAATACAATGGCGACTTATTAACTAGCGGATTTTAAACTGACAAGTAGCCTTTACCGCCATCAGCCATTTCTCATATTTCTTCGCAGCTTCCTGTTGACTCATCAACGGCTCAAATACTTTTTCTACGGCGATAGCGTTTTTAATGGCAGCCAAATCAGAGAAATAAGCGGTAGCTAAACCGGCAAAATAAGCCGCTCCCAAAGCTGTGGTTTCGCGGACCGCTTTTCTTTCAACCGGTACGCGCAGGATATCGCTTTGAAATTGCATTAAATAGTTATTGGCACAAGCTCCGCCATCGACACCGAGATAAGTCAGGCGAAGATTGGCATCTTTTTCCATGGCTAAAATGATATCTTTGGTTTGAAAAGCGATGGCTTCCAAAACCGCTTTCGCCAAGTGTTGGCGACTGGTCGCCCGGGTTAAGCCGAACAAAGCGCCGGCTACCTCATCATTCCAATACGGGGCTCCTAAACCGACAAAAGCCGGTACTAAGACAACTTCTTGGTCATCGCTGCTGCTATATGCCAATTCTTCGGTTTCCCCGGCTTCCTTAATCACTTGCAAACCATCACGTAACCACTGTACAGCACTGCCGGCAACAAAGACCGAACCTTCCAAAGCATAGTCCACTTGACCGTTGATGCCCCAAGCCAAAGTTGTCAGTAAGCCACTAGATGATGCAATGGCTTTATCTTTGGTGTTCATCAGTAGGAAACAACCGGTACCGTAAGTGTTTTTCGCCTGTCCGGCTTGCCAACAAGTCTGACCAAACAGGGCAGCCTGTTGGTCCCCGGCTATTCCGGCAATCGGTATGCTCTTTCCGAAAAATAAAGCCGGATCGGTATAACCAAAGATCGTCGAGCTATCTTTGACCTCTGCCAACATCGTTTCCGGGATATTAAACAATGCCAGCAGTTCCTTATCCCAACATTTATCATAAATATTATAAAGCATCGTTCTGGAAGCATTACTGTAATCGGTGGCAAATACGGCTCCTTTGGTCAGTTGCCACAGTAGCCAGGTGTCCATAGTTCCGCACAGTAAGTCACCGGCTACCGCTTTTTGATAACTGCCGCGCACATTATCGAAGATCCACTTTATTTTGCTGGCGGAAAAATAAGAGTCGATTACTAAACCCGTCTTGCTTTTAATCAAAGCACTGTAGCCGCGTTGTTTTAAGTCATCGCAGATGCTTTTACTCTGCCGAGATTGCCAAACTATCGCCTGATAGATCGGTTGCCCGCTTTTTTTGTCCCAGACAATCGTCGTTTCCCTTTGGTTAGTAATACCGATAGCAGCTATCTGTTCGGCTTTAATAGCGGCTTTGTCTAATACTTCAGTCATAACAGCAACGACCGATTGCCAAATCTCCAGAGCGTCCTGTTGGACCCAGCCGGCTTGCGGGAAATACTGTGTAAATTCTTTTTGCGCTAAAGCGATAATGCGGGAATTCTTATCAAAGATAATCGCCCGACTGCTGGTAGTACCCTGGTCGATGGCTAACAGATATTTATTCATCGCTTTTCCCTTTAGCCTTGTAGAAGCTGCGACCTTCCAAACTAAAGCTTCTTTGACTGAATTCTCCGGGTCTGACCAACTCCACCGCCTTGTCAATCATATTTAACTTAGCATCCAGGTTGTCCACAAAAGACAGAACTTCAGCTTCTTTAGTTAAAGGTAGGACCGGTGAACCGAATTCATACTCCCCATGATGGGAGAGAATCATGTGTTTTAACAAGATAATCTCTTCATTATCTTCCAGCGCCTGTTGCGCCGCATATTTACAAAGCTCACCATAAGTTATCGAAATGTGACCTAACAACTTACCCGGCAAGGTATATTCGGTAGCTATCGGACCACTGAGCTCCTCAATTTTACCCAAATCATGCAACAGAACCCCGCTTAATAAAAGATCACTGTTGATTTCCGGATAGATTTCGCAAACTTTCAGGGCTAAATCCGCCATGGTTTTTATGTGAACAGCCAAACCGCCAAAATAGTCATGGTGATTGCGACTAGCCGCCGGATACTCATAAAGCTTTTCTTGATATTTTTCATATAAACTCACTACGGTCTTTTTCAGTAGCGGTGAAGCGATTTGGGCGATAATGGAATTTAGCGCTGCCTTTAAAGCCGGGATTTCTATCGGTGAAGCGGGTAAGAAATCACTAACATCGAGTTTCTCTTCATCAACCGGGCTTACCTCAACAATTTTCAACTGTAACGCGTTCTGGTATAAGTTAACCTGTCCTTTGAATTTTAGGATCTTCCCGGTGGCACAGAGCTCGGCAATTTCCGGTTTGACATCCCAAAGTTTGGCTTCAATGCTACCGCTGGCATCTTGTAATGTTAAGGACAAATATGGGGAACCGGCATTGGTTGTCCCACTGGTACTTTTCGCCAACAACAAAGGCATTTCAAATACATCTCTTTCTTTCAAGTCTTTAATCTTCATCGTTCCACTCCATTTTATCTAAGACCACATAAATTTCTTCCATACGATAACCTTTATTGCTCAAATAGCGAAAAACCTGATTTCGCAATTGCGTCGATTGGTAGCGCCGCTGGTAGCGTTGTTTCGCTTTCTCGGCGGCTTTTTCCAAATTTTTCATCTCGGCGCGCATATCGCTTTTATAATTAAGAGCGCTCAAACTGCGGTTAATGCTTTCACTACTGAAACCGCGGCTGAGCATTCTTTTTCTGATTAACAGTTGTTTTTCCTTAAGCGAACGGCCCTTGATGTTTGGGGCAATCTTTTGAGCATAAACCAAAGCGATATCCTGTTCGCCCTCTTCCGCCGCTGCCAAGAGGTCCCTGATAGTATCGATGTTGATGCCTTTGCTCTTGAGGTTCTGCATGATGCGCCGATCGCCTAAAAGCAGCGAAGATTTACGAGCGATATAATCTTTAGTATAACGGTAGTCATCGATGTAGGACTGCTCAATCAATTTTTCAACGACAGTATTAATATCCTTGATGTCCATTTTAAAGTTCGCCGTTAAAAAGTCGTAGATTTCCTTAGTAGTACGATCTTTAAAGCGGATTTTATTTAAACAACGATTGTAAGCCAGTACCAGTTGCTCTTCCTTTTTTAGGTATTCGACCATTTCATTAGTCAACACCTGGCTTTTACGAATTCCTAACTCATAGTAAGTATCCACACTGACCAAGACTTTCATTTTCTCCACCCGATTTTTCAAAGTCAGCTTGACACATTCCTTAACTGCTTCTATCTCGGCGATATTGTAGAGTTCGCGATAGTTATGGATAACTCGGGTATAAACCGCTAACACTTTTTCATAGAACGCTTCAGAATCATAGCTTTTGGCTATAGCCACCGCCTGATTGAGCATTTTGGCTTGGTCAGCTGCTGTTTTCTTCTGGTATTTTACCAGAACTTCGAGCAAGCCGGGCCCGTCATCAAAAAAGTAGCCGGTCTCTGCTTCCAGCAGTAAGTCAGCGACAACCAAACGATCACGAGCGAAAACGACCAAACCGCTGGACAAAGCTTCAATGAAAGTCAAACCTTGAGTTTCCGTCGTTGAAGCTGAAATAAAAACATCAGCCACATGGTAGTACTTCGCTACGGCATCTGTTGCTACTTTGCCGACAAAAGTGATATCAGCTTCACTTTTCAAATTTTTAGCCAGATTGACATAGTCATTGAACTGCGGACCGTCGCCTACCACTAATAGATGCACATTGGCGATTTTCTCTTTGATAGCCGGCAAAGCTTCAATAATCAAATCCACACTTTTCTCCGTAGCTATCCGGCCGACAAACAATAGAACAAATTTATCAACGAGCTTTAGTTCTTTTCTTAAAGCGGTAGCAACATTTTGGGCTTCTGGCGTCTTTTTGAAACGTTGGAGATTGATGCCGGTTGGTATGATATTAATTGGTTTTTTAATCTTGTATTTTTCCAACAATTCTTTAGTTTTTTCACTGGGGGCGATAATCTCTAAACAGGTATCACTCACCCATTTGCTAAATTTCTCAACCGTTTTTTTCGCCATTTTGTCGATTGTCTGACTGTTAAAAGGAACCAGGTAGTGGGTGTACTCTTCGTAAGTGGTATGATAAGTAGCTATAATCGGTATATGTAACAAAAAAGCCACCAAGCGCGCATACAAGCCAACACCAAATTCCGTGTGGGCGTGGATAACATCTAACTGCATTTCTTTGATATCGTTTAGCGCAAAAAGTTGGAGCGGTTGGCTCATCACATAACCGTAAAGTTTTTTAAGTTCAATGCCCGGCAAGCGCAAGATATTACCATCTTTTTGTTTGTTAAAGAGCGAAGAATGGGTCGTAATTATAAAGACCTCATGGCCATGTTTCATCAACTCTTCCTGTAATGTCAGTATCGATACCGCCACCCCATTGACTTCCGGGACATAAGTATCGGAAAATAAACCGATGCGCATCTATTCCGTTACTCCTTTTTTCAAATAATACCTTTTTGTCAACATAAATGTCAAAGCGCCGACCACCAAAATCAAATGGAAGGTCGCAAAGCGCCAGATCAAAGCGCCACTGACTGCCGCAATATAACCGACTTCATTACTGACAAAATAGATAAAAGCGGCTTCGGTGGTTCCGGCTGAACCCGGTATCGGCACTAAAGAGTTCATCATCGTGACAAAGGCTGTCAACACAAAGATATTCACTGCCCTGGTGCTGCTCAACTCAATATCCAAGGCAACCATAATAAAAATCGGAATGGCAAAGTAGAGTATGAGCCTTAAGAAATTCAAAAAAACTACCTGAATTACCTGATCGTAGTGTTGGCGGATATTCTTCCAAGCTTCCTGAAAATCTTGGAGTTTACCTTCCAGTTTAGCTAAGGTTTTCTCTTGGTCTTTGACTATGCGCAATTTCGCCAGGATGCTGATGCCGTGGGAGGAAACCCATTTATGTAAGCGTGGTGATTTACTTAGAGAGAAAAGTATGAACATCAAGACAGAATCATCAATCCAACCTAAGATGACCAACCAGATGATCGCTGAATAATTATCGAGAAAATAGTTGAATTTAAACAGCAACAAAACTAAGCCAAACAAAACGCAGACTATCTGATATAAAACGAAATCCATCAATAAAACGGATAAACTGTCCGTCATCTTTACTCCCTGTTTGCGAAAAAGATAGACTTGGGCGACTTGACCCCCGCCACTGGCCGGGGTAATGCCGCGGAATAAAGTGCCAACCAAAGCATTGACCACCCCTTTTTTCAGACTGTAATCGGGATTAAAGATGTTGACCAAGACTTTTAGAATCCAACCCAAGATTATTTGGTAACTTAAAGCTAAGCCAATCACCAAAGCTATCCAAAAAACACTGACACTTTTCAGCTCGAATAGCACTTTATCCAGGTTCTGGTATAAAGTGAAAAAAAGCACAATACCGGTAAACAACAGTATTAATGCTAGATTGAAGAAATAATTGCTAAACAAGGCTCTAATTTTCTTCATGGGTTAATTATATCGCAAGTTGGGCCAGCAGGGAAACTCTTGTTGTTGGTAGTTTTATGCTATAATATTTTGGTCATTGGGTAACAAAGGGAGGTTAAGTTATGGAAGATATTCTTATTGTCGGTGGTGGTATCGGTGGTTTGATGTGTAGCTATCGCTTAATTACCTCTAATCCTAATTTGAAAATCACCCTGTTGGAAAAGGGTCTTGACATCGACCAACGGCATTGCCCAATCATCCAAAAACAAACTGATCACTGTATTAACTGCAAATACTGCAGCGTCATGGAAGGTTTAGCCGGTGCCGGAGCTTTTAGTGACGGTAAATATATCATCTCCCACGAATACGGTGGCTGGCTTAACGATTTTATCGGCAATGAGAAACTGTTGGATTATATTTACCAAGCTGATGAAATACTGGTATCACAAGGGGCTGACACCAAAATCTATCAACCCAGCGATGAATTGAAAGCGCTCTGCTTGAAATACGATTTGCATATGCAACAAGCGAAGATCAAACACTTGGGCACTGATGCCAATTTGAAAACTATGAAGAATTTGATTGATTTTTTAAGAAAAAGAATCAACATCCAAACCGAAAGTGAAGTTGTTGACATCAACATCACCAATCACGAAGTTACCTACTACCAAAATCAAGAAAAGCACAAAGTCAGCGCCCGGTATATTGTTTTGGCCATAGGTCGGAGCGGCAGCGGTTTTCTCAGCTCTTGGTGTGATAAAAACGGCATTGAACTGTTAAACAACCAAGTCGATATTGGTGTCCGGGTAGAACTACCGGCTTTGATTTGGGAAAAGTTCAGCACGGAAATTTATGAACCGAAAATTTGGTTTCGCTCGCAGAAATATGGTGATATCACCCGTATGTTCTGTTTCAATGAGAACGGCTATGTCGTAACCGAGAACACTTCCGGCATCATCAGTGTAAACGGCCATGCCTATAAAGATGAAAAGATGAAATCGGAAAACTCCAACTTTGCCTTGCTTTCCACCAATCGCTTTACTAACCCTTTTAAACAACCGATTGAATATGCTCGTCAGGTTGCTCATTTAGCTAACTTGATCAGTGGTGGCGGTATTCTCATCCAGAGATTCGGTGATTTAATCAACGGTCGCCGGACCGACGATAAGCGCCTAGCCCAATCCACGGTAACCCCGACCTTAAAAGCTGTTCCCGGAGATTTGAGTCTCTGCTTACCTAAGCGGCAACTAGACAACATTATCGAAACTATCTACGCTTTAGATAAAATAGCTCCGGGTACCGCTAATACTGATACCTTGCTCTATGGTATTGAGTGTAAGTACTACTCAGCCCGTCCCAAATTTCAGGACTTTGAACTGGATAAAACCAGAGGCATCTATACCATCGGGGATGGAGCCGGGGTCACTCGCTCCCTTTCCCAAGCCAGCGCTAATGGTCTTTATGTCGCTGACAAGATACTAAACAACCAGACATAAAGCCCAACCCGGGCTTTTCTTCTTTTAGCGGTAGTCCGCTTCTCTTATATCTCTTTTTTCGTAGAAGCCTACTAAAGATTCCAGTAAAATAAAATCACTTTATCCCTTAAACCAACGAAACTTCTTCACTTTTTGAATTTTGCCTTGAAATTTCATCAACCCGGTTTCTTGTAGCACAAAGCCGGTTTTTAATAATACTTTGTGAGAAGCGATATTGTCTGGATGACAAAGACCCCAAAGGTTGACGATATTGAGATTCTGCCTGATATAACCAAGGTAAGCCGACAAAGCTTCAGTGGCATAACCATGGCTACGGTACACCGGAGCAATACTATACCCCACTTCCCAATTCTGCTCATCCAGCTTGATCAATTGGACATAGCCGATGTTTACTCGACTCTCTTTTAATAACAAAGCGTAGACAAAAGGGCCGCTTTGGCATTGGTAACAACTCCGGAGTTTTTTTATTATTTCTAAAGCTTCTTCCTTGCTGGCGAAAACTTCATCACTCACATATCTTTGTAGTTCTTCATTTTGTGAGTTTTGAAAAATGGCAAAAGCCATATCTTCCTGCAGTTCGCAGATTATTAAACGTTTAGTTATTATTTCCATTTTGTTCAAGTTGCTCACCGAATTAATTATACGGAATATCGCTAAATAATCATGTATTATTATTGGTGGAGAAAAATTTCATGTGTGGCCGCTACTATGTTGATCCCGATGATCCTAAAATAAAAAAGATTGTTCAAGCCGCTTTAGAGAAAAAACAAAAGGAGTACCAACAGCTCAGTTTTAAAGGCGGTGATATTTACCCCGGAAGCGTCGTACCTGTTATTACGGCTTCCGGTCCGGTTTTTATGAAGTGGGCTTTCCCTGCTTCTTTTCCCGGTGCTAAAGATCATATTAATATCCGTAGCGAAACCGCTAATAAGCTTAAGTCTTTCAAAGCATCCTGGCAAAACAAGCGTTGTTTGATTCCGGCTTCCGCCTATTATGAGTGGCAAAAACTGGAGAACAAAAAGATTGCATACATTTTCCATTTAGAAAATCAGAGCCTGTTTTATTTAGCTGCCCTTTACAGTGAGGAAAACCAGGGCTTTGCCATAGTGACCCGGGAAAGTACCAGCCAGTTCAGTTTTATCCACCCCCGAATGCCGGTGATAATCGCACCGGCACTATTGGATGATTGGTTGTTTACTTCGCCCTCTGTCGTTACAGAAGCCGTAACGGTCTTAAGCTGTAAAAAACTCTAGTACCGGTAATCAACTTAACGTAAATCACTGATGTAAGATTTTAGTTGCGTATAGAACTCCTCTTTGACAATATTCAAGTTCGGGCTGTTATGGGCGAAGACCTCGGTCCATGTCGCCTTTTTTGGCGCTTTGACCTTGGCAAAGTTGATGGTCTTCACTTTTTCGCCGCTGGTACGGTCATAGATCGTCAAAGTGCCGGAAAAATTGTAAATCGTATACTTCTTTTTATCCGGAGCATTCTTACTGTTGTCCTTGTAGTAAGAATTAGTTTTGGATTTTTTGTAAGATACTACTACCAGATATTTCGCATATTCCAATGGCGCTTCTTCCAAAGAACTGTGGCTTTTGAAATACTTCTTTAAAATTTCAAAATTATCATCTTTACGGTTGAGATCCTTGTTGCCACTAGGTGCTACCGCCATAATATAAGTCGCCGGGCTTACCTCAATTGGTTTCGCCAATAATTGCTCCACACTTATACCGGAATAGTTGATAGACGGAAAACTCTTAATAATTTCAGCGGCTTCCGGTGCTAAATTATTTTTCTCACAATAAGCGCGGTAGTCTAGGAATACTTCCTTGAATTCAGCGGCAAATTCGCTTTCCAGTATTGTTTTAGCTAAAGGGAAAACATTGGCGTAGATGGACAAATTCTTTTTCGCTTGATCATTCATTTTTAAATCCATGAGGTATAAGGTCATGGCTAAATCGGCTTCTAAAGGTATGCAAGAAAAGAATTTGTCTGGGTTGTCAAAAAACTCACGATAACTTAGCACATGGATGGGGTTAGCCGCCAATTCCTTAATCAATTCTTTAGAAAAAACAAGATTGGGATTTTTGTCTTTAGTCAACATCACTAAAGCCATAGCTGTCAAGGGATCTTTAGTGACGAGAGCTGCCGGTATTTTTTCCAGTAAAACTTCATCAAAGGCCAGCTTATCGATTACTTTCTTATAGTTTGTTGCATTGGCTTTTTTCTCAGCAATCAAGTCTTTGTCCCATTTGCCGATTTTCTTATCCGGATTTTTGTCCAAGTCGGCTTTTGGCAGTTTCCCTAGCGCTTTAAGCAATAAATAACCATATAAATGGAGTTGTTTCTCATCCGCCTTGCCTTTGATTATCGTCTCATTTAAACCGGAGATAAACTCTTTCAGTTGCTCGTCATCGATATTCTTCTTGGCGACTATGTCATTTAGTAAATCGACAGCATCCTGCATATAGTCAGTAAAATCAGCTGCGATAAGCAGGTTACCACTACCCGATTCCGCCGTAACTGCCTTGGAAACCAGGTATGGTAACAACTCAATGCCCTTTTGTGCCTCGCTTTTTTCACTGCTGAGTATTTGATCAATACGTTTTTTTAAGCCTGGACCGTCTAATTTGTCAATATTCTCGCCACAAGCGGTCAGGGTAAAAAGTAAAACTAAACTCAATAAAGTCAAAACAATTTTTCTCATTTTCCTATTCTCCTATAGTTCTCCAACTATTCTAATCCAGAATGCTCAAATCGATATGACAATAGCCCTGGGGGTTTTTATCGAGGTAATCTTGGTGGTACTCTTCCGCTAAATAAAAGTTAAGTATCGGTTTTACTTCCGTAACAATCTCTTTTTCATAGTGATGCTTGACATCATCTAGATAGGCGGCAATCGCTACGTAATCTTCAGGATCGCTGTAATAAATACCGCTACGATATTGGCTGCCTTCATCCTCTCCTTGTTTGTTAAGGGAAGTCGGGTCAATAACATGAAAGAAATAATCTAAAAGGATATTCAGACAGAGGAGTTCTTTATCATATTTGATATACAAAGTCTCAGCAAAACCCGTAGTGTCGCTACATACTTGTTGGTAGCTGGGATTTTCCAGATTGCCGTTAGCATAACCGACTGCGGTCTCTAAAACCCCGTTAAGTTGTTTAAAAAAAGCCTGCATCCCCCAAAAACAACCTCCTGCCAGATAGATCTCTTTGATGTCCTGATTTTCCATACATGCTTATAATAAAACATATTATTGTTCTAGTAAATATCAACATTATATTTCACGGGATTTATGGTCATTACCACAGAGAATGCTAGTCTGATAATTGTGTGTTATAATGAATCCAGAAAATTTTAGGGGAAGATATGAGATTAAGCAGAGATTATTTTTTCACATTAAGAGAAAATGTTAAGGATGAAGATTCCCAAAGCGGTAATCTTTTAGTTCGAGCCGGCTATGTTAAAAAGAGTTCATCCGGCATCTATATGTACCTGCCCTTAGGCTTAAGAGTTCTGAAGAAAATTGAAAACATCATTCGCGAAGAAATGAACAAAACCGGAGCCCAAGAGGTCTTGATGCCCTCATTAATACCCGAAGAAATCTATGAAGCCAGCGGACGCCGCAAGTTAATCGGCTCCAGCATGTTTGCCCTAAAAGATCGCTTTGGTAAGCCTTTTGTTTTGGGTCCGACCCATGAAGAGTTATTCGCTATCGCCGCCTCAATGAAAATCAAGTCTTATAAGGATTTACCTTTTTCGCTATATCAGTTTCAAAATAAATTTCGGGATGAACCTCGTCCCCGTTTCGGTTTAATTAGAGTCCGAGAATTCATCATGAAAGATGCCTACAGTTTTGACACCGACCTTGCCGGCTTAGAGTTGTCATACCAAAAGATGTTTGCCGCTTACTGCGCCGCTTTCGACAGGATGAAGATTGACTACAAGATTGTAACAGCCGATACCGGCATTATGGGTGGCTTGTTGTCGGAGGAATTTCAAGCTGTGACCCCAATCGGTGAAGACATTTTGGTTCTGTGTGACAGCTGTGATTTTGCCAGCAATATCGAAGTCGCGGAATGCTGGAAAATTGCAGCAAAAAGCGAAAAGCCCTTAGAAAAAGAACTGGTTTTTACACCCAATGCCAAAACTATTGAAGAAGTGGCAACTTTCCTAGATGAGTCGCCAACTAAATTCGTTAAAACCTTAATCTACAACATTGATGGTAAACTCTACGCCTGCTTGTTACGGGGTGATCAAGAAGTTAACGAAACCAAACTTCGTAAGCTCTTTGCCGCCAGTGATGTCGCTTTAGCAGAAGCTGAAGCCGTGGAAAAAATCAGTGGTGCTCCGCTGGGCTTTGCCGGGCCTATCGGGTTAAGCATCCCGCTTGTCGCCGATCAAAATATCACGACTATGGGCAATTTCATTGTCGGAGCTAATAAAAACGATTATCATTATAAAAATGTCAATCTGTCAGATTTTGCCATCACTTATCAAGCTGACATTGTCAACATTCAAGAAAATGATAGCTGTCCCCGTTGTGGCGGAAAGATTTACTTCAGCAAAGGCATCGAAATCGGCAACACTTTTAAACTTGGCACCAAGTACGCTCAAGCTTTAGATTTACAGTATCTCGACAATAACAATCAATTTCAAGATGTCTATATGGGTTCTTATGGCATCGGTTTAGGGCGTTGTTTGGCGGCTTACGCTGAACAAAATCATGATGATGCCGGACTAATCTGGACTCAAGATTTAGCCCCCTACCGTTTGGCTATCGTTCTAATATCTAGTGAAGATGCTACCCAAGTCAAATTGGCTAACGATTTATATGATAATTGTCAAAAGCGGGGCATTGAAGTACTATTAGATGACCGCTCAGAAAGACCCGGGGTAAAATTTAAGGATCTGGATTTGATTGGTCTACCGACCCGCGTGGTTGTCGGCAAAGACGCCGCTAACAACAAGGTCGAGTTTAAAAATCGTCAGGAAACTGACAGTCGACTTATCGACATTAATGAGGTTTTCAATTTATTATAATTACAGGAGGAAGCTATGAAAAAACTTTGCTATCTGGTTTTGGTACTCTTGCTGTTTACAGCAGCTTGCGACAATGACCCACCGAAAGTTTGTCAACCCAAAGAAATTGACCCGCAACAAGTCGTCTTTATCGACCCGGCTGCTAAACAAATCACAGCGGTGGTGTATTGGGACCCGGTCAATCCCGGCAATCAAATAAGCCACCCCGGCGAAGATGTTAACTTTGCTGTATTGAAAGGTTTGTTTCGTGATTTAGATCTGACGGTTTTAACCAAAGAACAACAGGATGCTTTACCCAATGTGACTAACAAAGCCAAAGCTGCTTTGGAACTCAACTTTGATGCCGGAGATGCGCTCTTTATCTACAGTGACGGTTATATCACTATTTATCCGACTAACGGTTGCGAGAAAGTCCCTCTCACTTATGTCCTAAGCCCGGAGACCGTTAAATTAATTCAATTGCTCTTTATCCTGGAATAGTCATAACCTAGACAATTTCTAGCAAACAGACAATCTCGACTTTTTGTCTGTTTTTCTTTGGAATTGATCGCTTTGTTTCTAAAATCGCCGACTTTTTCTACTTTCTTTCGCTATTTTATTGACAATTGTCTTTTACTAAAATAGTATATCATTGTTAATGATTGTAGGTGTTAACACTTAATAGGGAATTGGATGAGATTTCCAAACTGTCCCAGCAACCGTGAAACGGACGATGTTTATAATACCACTGCAATGCGGGAAGGATAAACAAAGGATGAAGTTAAGTCGGTAGACCTGCCACAATCAATTAAGTTCACTCCTGGGTAGAGTATCCGACTTAGCGCGTGCTTATTGTTTGCTGTAGACGGACCCAGGCTAGTGGGTTTTCTTTTTTATAGACTGGAGGTTCAATACATGGAAAACCAAATTCACCGGCATGAGTATTAAGCGCCTGTGCGCCAATGCCGTGCTGGCTGCCTTGTTGTTTGCCGTCTTTTTTATGTTCAGTCAAATTCTGTATTTGGAATTTGTTACCTTGACTATCATTCTTTTAGCCTTGAATATTCCCAAATACAACAGTATTTGGATTGTCACCACCTTTGTTGTCTTAGTCTGGTTAGTCTATGGTCTTTCTTTATGGAGTTTCATGTACATAATTATTTATCCCGGCTTCACTCTGTTGCTAAAAGCCTTGAAACCGCTATTAAGTAAGAGTGTTTACTTCATCGCTATTTTTGGCTTTTTGATGGCTTTGCTAGCCGGTAACCTTATTGATTTACCATTTTTACTTTTCTCCAAAGAAATCACGCTCTTTTATGTCCTGATGGGCTTTCGCACCACTTTGATTCAAGGAGGAATTGCTTTTTTGGCTGTTTTGTTTTTATATGAGCCTTTGGCGGCTAGTTTACAGAAAATTCTAAATAAAGGAGACATTTATGCGTAAGAAAATTGTTATTGCCCTGTTGTTGTTAGTTGCTGTTTTGAGTTCCTATTTTTATCTCAAGAGTTTGAGCCCAAAAGTTGAAGATGGTACCAAGACAATTTATGTTACTATAATTGATGAGATTGCCGGTGTTACTTTAATTGACAAAAGGCCCTACGAAACCACAGCTCTGACTTTAGGTCAGTTTTTGGATGAAAGTCATGATGGCATGAGCGTGACAATCAGCGAGGGAACTTTTGCCCGGAGCATCGATGAAATTAATGGTTTGTACAGCGATTTATATAGCAGTACCGGACCTTGGATAGTCTATGAATCGCCCAACAATCAAGCCTGTGCTCTCAGTGGTTTTTGCGACGCTATCGATGAGGTCCCTATTTACGACCAAGATCATTTTATTTTTAAGTATGTCGACAGTTTCAGTTTTGAATAGAATTCTCTTGTCATATTTGTTATATTTCTCCTATGGAATATTTCTTTGATGCCATAGTCGATACTTTAAAAACCCTGCCTTTTCTCTATTTGGCTTATTTAGCTGTCGAGCAGTTTGAACATCGTTCCCAAAAGAAACTTTTGCTGTGGTTGCAGAAATCACAAAGAGCCCAAACTTTAGTTGGTGCTTTGACCGGCATTATCCCCGGTTGTGGTTTCGCTTTGGCAGCTACTGGTCTGTTTACCGCCAATATCATCAGCTTTGCCACTTTGGTCGCGGTTTATTTAGTATCTTGTGATGAAGCTTATCTCTATTTCTTAGCTGCCGGGAAATTCAGCCTGCTGATCATGGTGTTGTCGATTATGTTTCTTATCGCCTTGTTCAGTGGCTATTTAGCTGGTTTTCTATTAAAGGCGGAATTCCCACCGGCTACCAAGCTACAAAATGAACACCGGGATTGTGATGACAACATCTTTATCACCGCTTTACAGCGTTGTTTAAAAATTGCTTTGTTGTTATTAGTTACCAATACGCTGTTCAATCTTTTACTGAGCAGCGCTAATCTCTCACTGCTTGGCAACAGTATTCTCAACCAACGCTTTCTGCAACCGGCATTCACAGCTTTAATCGCTTTGATTCCTAACTGTGCCCTCAGCGTGTTGTTTGCCAATCTTTATTTTCACTCACTAATCAGCTTTGGCAGTTTGATCTCCGGATTATTAGCCAGTAGCGGTACCAGCTACATTTTACTGTTTCAAAGTTCACTGAAGTTTTCGCTAAAGATCAAAATAATCGCTTTTATTTTGACTGTTGCCATCCTCAGCGGCTGCCTTTTGTCGTTCTTTACTTTTGACTGATTGTATAGTAGAATCTAGTAACACGGCGGTTGTGGTGAAGCTGGTTAACACACCAGATTGTGGCTCTGGCATTCGCGGGTTCAAGTCCCGTCAATCGCCCCATATGCTCATAAATGGCTTAGATAAGCCATTTTTTTGTGTAAAAATCAAAGTGGTAACAAAATGGTAACAAATATGATGCGTTTTATGCAAATGCCGTCTTGTTGATGTATACCCCAAACATCGCTTAGCCGATACTGTAAGTTGCAATCTCAAATAATTATTTGATTGAAAAATCATCGGGTGTATAGTATAAAGAGAAAAAGCATCATTTCCCATTTAGCTAAACAATTATAATGGAGGGCACACTTATGTTTAACGAAATTTGCATTTACGAAGCCAAGCTAAATAAACAGGATGAAATCGAAGAGTTGATGAAAGAAGTTGCTGAGTTTTATCGAGCCCAGCCTGGAGTGGTCGAGGTTAAGTATATTAAGAGAACCCATCGCCAAAAAGACTTCAATGCCGTAAAAAATGGTGAAGTCCCTGTGGCCTTAACCCGTTATGTCGATAAGGTCACTTATGTATTGTATTGGGTGTTAGAAAGCAAGGAGGCTCATGCTGCCATCTATCCTGCAGCTTTTGAAAAATTCTACAAACGCTGGACGCGTTGTTTGACAGCGATGCCAAAAATTATTTTAGGTGAAAACATCGTTTAGCTGCGCCTAAAATTGTTTTTTATTCGCTGATACAAAAGGCTCTATTCTATTTTTAAGCAGCCAACTAACTTAATCCTTCATCCACCGCAACTTCACTAAAGGCGGCGTTACTGACTTCCATTTGTACTAAAGCCCGACGTAACAGTATTTGGTCGTTTTGTATTTCGCGATCATCGCTTTCTTCCAACAAGCGTTGTTGAATCAATTCGCGTTCAGCTTGGGCTGAGGCAAAATCAATCTCTTGCGGCCACTGTGCTTCATCGCTGAGAATAGTCAAGACATTGTTAACCATTAGCGCCAAGCCGCCGTATACGGCAATCCAACGCTCTTTGTCATTATTAATAATTCTGACTTTGCCATAGTCCACAACCGCCAAATAGTCCTGATGTTTAGCCATGATGCCTAAATCACCGTCAGGACAGCGCATGATAACCATGTCGACCCATTCATCGACCTTAACTTCATCCGGCAATATTATTTTAAAATGGAGTTTTCTTGGTGCCATGTTTAACCCATATAACGCGTTATCACATCTTCGATACTGCCGGCATTTAAGAACATCGACTCCGGAATCTCATCGTGTTTCCCGGCAATAATCTCTTTAAAACCGCGTATCGTTTCATTAATCGGCACATATTTGCCGGGTATTGTGGTAAACTTCTCTGCTACAAAGAAAGGCTGTGATAAGAACCTTTGAATTTTACGAGCACGGTTCACAATCAATTTATCGCTTTCCGGTAGTTCATCAATGCCTAAAATCGCGATGATATCCTGTAGATCTTTATAACGTTGTAGTATCGATTGCACGGAACGTGCTGTTTGGTAGTGCTCTTTACCTAAAATTTCCTGACTGAGAATGCGCGATGTCGATTCCAAAGGAGAAATCGCCGGATATATTCCCAACTCCACCAGCTCCCGGGAAAGTACGGTAGTGGCATCAAGATGAGCGAAGATCGTGGCTATCGCCGGATCAGTAAAATCATCAGCCGGTACATAAATGGCTTGTACTGAAGTGATTGACCCGTGTTTCGTTGAAGTTATGCGTTCTTGAATACTGCTGATTTCCGAAGCCAAAGTCGGTTGATAGCCCACCGCACTAGGCACCCGACCCAGCAGTGCCGAAACCTCAGAGCCGGCTTGGACGAAACGGTAAATATTGTCAATAAAGAGTAAAACATCCTGTTTGGTTTTGTCGCGGAAATACTCGGCTATGGTCAAACCGGTAGCGCTGACCCGCATCCTGGCGCCCGGTGGTTCGTTCATTTGTCCGAAGATCAAAGCTGTCTTATCGATAACTCCCGATCTAATCATGTCGTGATACAAGTCATTACCTTCTCTGGTTCTTTCCCCAACTCCGGCAAAAACCGAGTAGCCGCCATGTTCTTGGGCGATGTTACGAATTAGTTCCATAATCAGGACGGTTTTGCCGACGCCGGCTCCACCAAAGAGTCCGATTTTACCACCCTTGGAATAAGGACATAGTAAGTCGATAGCTTTGATTCCAGTCTCCATTATTTCGGTGCCAGTAGCCTGTTGGGCTACTTGTGGTACCTGTCGATGAATCGACCAATACTCTTGCCCCTGCGGTTCTTCTTTGCCATCAATCGCCTTACCTAAGACATTGAGAATCCGACCCAAAGTTGCTTCACCGACCGGTATGGTAATCGGTGCTCCGGTATCTTTAGCCGGCATCCCCCGCATCAAACCTTCCGTCGGGCTCATAGCTATACAACGCACTGTATTGTTCCCTAAATGTTGAACGACTTCCAAAACTACAGTCTCTTGCTGATTCTCTATTTCAACAGCATTGTAAAGCGCCGGCAGTTCTTCACTAAAGACAATATCGATTACAGCGCCTACAATCTGTAGGACTTTACCAAAGTTGTTTTCCAGCACTCTGCGTCCTCCTTTAGATGCTCGCTGACCCGATGATCTCACTGATTTCTTGGGTGATAGCGGCTTGGCGACGTCGGTTATAATTACGGCTGAGTTTAGCAATAATATCGTCAGCATTATTGACCGCAGCATCCATACTCAACATCCGGGCTGCTTGTTCACAAGTGGAAGCTTCCAGCAAAGCCCGATAAATCAAAGCTATCAGATAGCGATTTATCACTTCATTCGGTAGATCACCACTAGCCAGATAAGCTATGGTATCTTGTTTGTCCACGGCAGAATTACCGTTAGCCGACAATGGTAAAACTTTCTCAATTGTCGGTTGATGCGATAAAATCGAAGAAAAACGAGTGTAGGCAATATAGACAGCATCTGCTTGCCTGCTGCTATATAGTTCCATTAACAGAGTTGCTACACGTTTGGCATCATGGTAATAGGCTGTCTCCATGACATCTTCAAACTGTTGGTAGATATTCTTCCCTCTTTTCCTAAAGAACTCATAGCCTCTTAAGCCGCTAATTACTAATAATTCATTTTCTTGAGTATCTAGGTGTTGCAACACCAGATTGCAGAGATTGTTATTGTAGTTGCCGCAGAGACCGCGATCACTGGTAATTATGAAATATGCCGTATTCTCTATCTGCCGTTCATTAAAGTACACCAGCTTGTCGGCAAAATCCGTTTTTCCGATCAACGCCAATAGCTGTAAGCTGGATGCAATATAGTCTTGCGCTGACTGGAGTTTAAGTTTGTCGCGTTGCAGGCGGGAAGCTGCCACTAAGTTCATAGCTCGCATTATTTTTTTTGTGGTACCGACACTGGCAATGCGACGTTTTGTGCTTTTAAGTGAAGCCATACTCAGTTCTGCCCCTCTTCTTTAGCTGCTTTAAATTCGGCTATCGCCTTTTCTATTCTGTTTTGTAGGTCAAAAGAAATCTCCTTTTTTGCCTGCAATTCCTCGAGAATATCTTCATAGTTGTTGTCAATAAAATCAAAGAATTTATCTTGGAAAGCGGTGATAGATCGAACTTTTACATCACTTAGGTGTTTATTAGTTAAGGCGTAAAGTATGAGTACTTGCTTTTCAACCGCCAGCGGTTGGTATTGTGGTTGTTTAAGAATTTCTACAATTCTTTCGCCATGTCTCAGCCTTTCCAAAGTGTCGGGGCTCAGGTCGGAACCGAACTGGACAAAAGCCGCTAGTTCCCGATATTGCGCCAACTCAATACGCAGAGGTCCGGCTAAATTCTTCATGGCTTTGATTTGGGCTGCTCCGCCAACCCGTGATACGGAAAAACCGGGATTGATCGCCGGGCGAATACCGTTATTGAAAAGCTCGCTTTCCAAATAAATCTGGCCATCAGTAATAGAAATGACATTGGTTGATATATAAGCAGAAATGTCACCTTCTAGCGTCTCAATCACCGGTAAAGCTGTAAGTGAACCTTCTCCTTTTTCTTTACTCAGTTGTCCGGCTCTTTCCAGTAAACGAGAATGCAGATAAAAAACATCACCGGGGTAGGCTTCCCGCCCTGGCGGCCGCCTTAGTAACAAGCTCAAAGTG
>CAZUQA010000069.1:0-2924 GCA_964622375.1 uncultured Erysipelotrichaceae bacterium
TAAAAGAAAATGTAAAGCTGCATGCTGAAACCGGCTTATTAACCGGTGTTATTACTGAACTGAATAAGCTGCGACAATCTGCCGGGATCTTGCAGAGCACTAAACAATTCAACGGTTTATCGGCGTTGGATATAATCGAGAAAATAGATTTTGCCGGTAAAAGAATGGAAGCGGCACCCATAGATTTTGAAGTTGCCTGCAGTGGCTTTACCCAAAACCAAGGAAAAAACGCTGTCCGACTTCCAAGTTTTGACGGAAAGGACACGGAAGATAAAATTCGTGCTGTTTTAAATCACATTCAAGCTAATTAATAAATTCTATCGGTGTAAAAATTATTGATGCTCAACCTGAATTTTTTGTGTAACAAACTTTACTAATAATTCCGAAAATTAGGATGATTAAATAATGAGGAATTCTTACATTATTTGCAGTTATTCGATATATTGTATTATTTTTTGATAGTGTTATAATAACATCAAGGCTGATTGTATGCATTTTCGTTTTGGGGTGCCGTACAACACACCAATAAAGTGAAAGGCACGGGAATAGACGTTTTTTATGTATTTGACTTTAGGGAAACATTGATTATTGACATTTTGCTTCTTCACATAAGGAGGATAGTACATGGACAAGAGATATAAGCCATTTTGGCTAAAAATCACACAGCTTTTGGTGGCGATTTTAATGGCGTTAATGGTTTTACCACAGCGAAGTATGGATTTTGCAACAATTAAAGCTGATGGGGGACCGGTTGGCGATGTGATTTTTAATCGCCCCTACAATGCCGCAGCTCCAGTGACTGCCCAGGATGTTACTTGGCGGCGTGTTGACCATCCCGGTTTTGATGGGGCTTACACTTCGGCTTTTTCGCTGGCAAATAATGGTAGCGCAACGGCTAATCACGTAGTGATTGACAATAATAGGGTCAGTTTTTACGGTTATTACAGTCCCGGTTATCTCGATTATGTGTTTGTTGATAACAATGTTTATGCTAGCAATGCCGGCATCAGTTTTACCATGAATCCTTTGGCGATGAACTTCCATTCATTTTTGGAAAGCGGTTATCTGTTCAACGGCGAAATGGTCGGTGGCTACTACACCGGCTATGCCTTGGTTCTGGCCAGCGCTAACCCTTTGGGTATGATGGAAAATGATCCCTCAGCTCCTAATGTCGCTAATTTACGTCTGTACTATATTAACCACGAGAAATGGGATAATCCGGATGATATTTTCTTTCCCGGCAGTGTGATTAACACCCGTACCTTGATTGCGACCATTAAGACCAATATTTCCAATCTTGATACTACCCAATATCTCATTGAAATTGACATCAATCCCGCTACCCGGGCTTTTACCGTCTATTTGGATGGTGTAGCTAAGACTACAGTAAGTGCTGCTAACATTGTCGGTGGGGCTTCAGGTCCTAACGGCTTTGGCTTCTTTACGGGGTATTTCACCCATTTCTGCGACAAATTAGCAGTTATTCGTTATCAAAACATTTCGTTAAAATTAACCCCACAAGCCAATCAAACAGCCACGGCTGAAGTACGCTTCAAATACTTAGACCAAAACGGTGGCAGTTTGCGGACTCCGGAGACGGCTGGCGGTAAAATCGGACAACAATATGATATTATCGCGCCCTCGACCTTAGTCTCTGGCGGTGACATTTATTATCTCATCGGCAATAATCGGCAAGGCCCACGCTTAAATAAATTCACTTTGGTTTATCAAAGTAACGCGACTAACAATGTTACCGAGTTTTACTATTGCAAAGACAGTGATTTCCAATCTCATGACCCGGTAAAGGACGCTCAACTGAGCGATGGCAGTTGGTATAGCGAAGCTAGTGACACACCGGTACCGGTAGTGGCCGGCAGTGAAATTGAATATAATATCACAGTATATAACCCGATTAAGCCAATTGCCATGCTGGTATCCGGAACAACCGATACCGGATCTGAAGGAGTAATGTATTGGTTAAGTCAATTTTTAGTTGATAAAACAACAACACCCTTTATCAACACCTTTCCGGCTTATGGTGGTGACAAAGCTCTTGTTCAAAAAAGATTTGTAGTTTCCGCGACCTTTGTTGATTTGGATAAACTGTATGATCCCTCTGCCGGTGATGTTGTGTTACAGTTTATCGCCGACCAAGCACAGGATGTTTCTGGCAAACCGTGTTACAACGGTAGAGAGATATACAATGCTTGGGATGCGACTGAACACAATACGACACTGAATCCTGACTACAATAAAAGTCGCGTTATTGCTTGGACGACACTGACCGACATTGCCGGAAGATATGATTTGTACATCGGCGGCTACGGCGGTGTGTATCTCAGCAGCCGGGTTGCCATGGAGGCAAATCCGGCGCGGGGCCACTACTACCCCGGAGCTGTATTCTTTGAATTTACAGGTTTAGTCAGAGTTGATGCCACCCAGCTTTATGCCGATAAAGCGGTTTCTTTAGAAAACATGTTTACCAGCTGTACCAGTTTAACTTCAATAAGCGGCTTAGCTGACTTCGATACATCAAATGTCAGAAGAATGACCCAAATGTTTGCCGGTTGTAGCGCCCTAAGCCAACTAGACTTAAGCGGTTTCACAGCTGACAGCATAGCTACTACCGGAGCTCCTACCGGACCACTGGAAGATATGTTTAACGGTTGTCGTAATCTCACGGTGTTGCGTTTAGATAATTTTGATGTTTCAGCTTATGATCCGGCTTTGGCCAGACGCATGTTTGCCACCGGACGGTCGACGACCTTAGCGCCGTTGGTTGTCTCTGTTAAAAATTCAGCTATGGTGAGCTGGCCACCAACTACTCTAAATTGCAATACGGCTGCGCAGTTTGTTGTGGCTACACCATCAAGCGGTGGTGGTGCAAGCAAGGGCAAGATAATTGATACTATTCCGGTCGGTTT
>CAZUQA010000070.1:0-8698 GCA_964622375.1 uncultured Erysipelotrichaceae bacterium
TATCATATAGCCCTTTTGTAGTTCTTCGACAACTATTCCCGGAGCTTTTCCTTTTACTTTCTCACTTATCAAGGCGTGGTGTAATTCGGGATTGAATGCTTGTCCCAAGGCCGCTATTGCTGTAATGCCCTCAGCAGCCAAACTACTCAATAACTGTTCATAAACCATTTTCACCCCCACCACTAAGGGATCATCAACTGTGGCTGTCGCTAATGCCCTTTCCAGATTATCGATACTCGGTAGTATAGCCGTCGCTAGATTTTGGGCGCGATATTTTAAGATTATCGCCTGCTCGGCATTCAAACGTTTCTTGATATTCTCCACATCGGCATAAGCCTTATAATAGTCATTTTTCGCTATCTCCAGTTCCTGTTTCAGAGCGGCTACCTCTTCAGCTAAACGCACAGTTGTACTTTTCTTTTTTTCTTTTTTTATCTCATCCAGATTGTTATTTACTATTTCTTCTTTTTCCATTACTGCCTCCTTCTGTACATACCTTCGATAGCTTCAGCCATAGCGTTTATCAGACTTACAATGCGATCGTATTGCATACGGTTAGGGCCGACCACAATCATCTCACCTTCTTCTTGATCGGAAACTTTGAATTTACTGGTCACTACTGCCATGTCGTTGTGCCAAATCAAATCTGTCCTTTCATTCATTTTAATCATCATCGAGTTTTCACTGTTGATCAAATTGAACCATTGATTGTCTTCTAACATACTCATCATGGAGCGCAATCTGTCAATGTTGGCAAACTCCGGATGATACAAAAGATTGTTTTGTCCGCTGAGATAGACATATTCCCCGGCAAACTGATTGAAAGCATTGAGAAAAGCTTTAAACAGAACCTCATAGCGGGCAATACTTTGCGCTAATAAGGGTTTTATCGCTTCCAGTTTATCTACTACTTCCGATATTAGTGTTCCTTTCAAGCGATCATTAAGTATTCCCGTACAAACTTCCAAGTCTTTGAGACTGACACTACTTTCAAAATTGAAAACGCGATTTTCGGTATGACCGACATTTGTGATGAAGACTGCCACCGCTGATTGTTCATTTATCGGAAAGAGCTTGATATGCTCCAATCTTTGATTTTGACAGTCTGGTCCCAACACCACCGAAGTTAAAGATGTCATTTTGGAGAGCACTTCGCAACTTCGTTTAATCACCTCCTGGAAATTGAAGTTGACATCAAACAAAGACGCAATTTCATACTCCAGATCAATCTCTTCCTTCTTGTCCATTAAATTCTCAACATAGAAGCGATAACCGGCTATCGAAGGTATTCTCCCGCTGGAAGTATGGGTTTTTTCTAACAAACCTTCAGCTTCTAAATCCATCATGTCATTACGAATGGTCGCTGAAGAATACGGCAGGTCATACTTAGCAAGTAGAGTTTTGGAGCCTACCGGTTCGGCACTTTGAATAAAATCTTCAACGATAGCTTTTAATATCAGCAACTGGCGTTCACTGAGCACCTTAGTCTCTCCTTTTAGCACTATAAAAATGCTACTGCTAACATTATACCACGCCGGTTAGCACTGTCAAGCTAAAAGTGCTAATTTCGCACTTATGTTTATGTGGATTTCTTTCCGAGTTTTCTTTTAAATTTTCTTAAAAATTAATTTATTTTATGTATTGACATATTGTGTATCACACTATATAATTACCTTGCACAATTAAGAGAGGTGATAATATTTGGATAAAAATGAAATCTTAGCCAACTTTACACAGGAGTTGCGCCGCGGCAGCTTGATACTCTGTGTTCTGGCTAACCTCAAAGAAGCTACTTACGGTTACAGTTTAATTGAAGAATTATCAAAAACCGGAATAGCTATCGAAGCCAACACTTTATACCCTTTACTTCGTCGTTTGGAAACCCAGAAATTGCTGGCCAGCACCTGGAACACCGATGGCGCTAAACCGCGCAAATACTACGAATTGACAGTTTATGGTAAAGAGGTGCTGCAGGATTTGAAAGAGCAGTGGTACAACACTGCCCATAGCATGGATGCTATGTTACAGGAGAGAAAAGAATGAAAAACGATTTAATAAGTAGGTATGTTTATGCCGTTAGCTTGCATTTTCCTCATAAAGATCAAGCTGATATTACCAAAGAAGTGGAAAATATGATTTACGAAATGTTGGAAGCCCGTTATCCCGGTAAGCCAGCCAATGAAGAAGAAATCAAGGCCTTGTTGACTGAGCTGGGCCGACCGGAAGAGTTAGCTGTTCAGTATAGCGGCGAAGAAAAACCCGCCTTAATCAGTGGTATCTACTATCTTTGGTTCAAACGCTTAGTAAAATTAGTGCTTCCTATCGCAACAAGCGGAGCGGCCTTTGCTACTTTAATAGAAAACTTTACCCGGCCCCTACCGCAAATGTCACCGGTGATTCCCCAGTATTTCGCCACTATCGTCGCCAATACTATCGCCAATGGTTTATCTGCCGGTATTCACAGCTTGGCGATACTGGTGATTATCCTAGCTATTATGGAGCGAAGCAAAGTCAAAATTGAGGAAGTCGACTTTATCAGCACTTTGCCCAATGTTCCGGCAAAACCAGCTCAAATTAGAGCGCACGATCCCATTTTGCATATTTTCGGCTTACTAACCTTAGCCATCGTCATGATTTGTTTCCCTTATATGGCTGGAATATACAGCAGCAGCCAGGGTTGGATCCCGGTTTTTGATACCGCTTATGTTCAATCGCTGTGGTATTTATTTGTTATTGCCGCTACCGCCGGCTTTGGTAAAGAACTATATCGTCTTTTCCGTCGGTACTATAGTAAACGTTTAGCTTTAATAACAATTATTACCAATATGATAAATCTTGGCATCGCCCTAATATTCCTTACGGATAATCGTGTAATGAATCCCCATTTCATTGCCAATATTAATTCATTGTATAATGGCTCCGCCAATGAAATTGTCAATTTGCTGTTTAACCATTTGAATATCTTCTTCTTGGGAGTGGTTATCTTCGCTTTACTTTTAGACAGTGCTGTAAGCGGCTATCGCGCTTGGCGCTACGATAATTAACTTACTGCGATCTACATCTAATTAAAAACAGCTGAGTTTTCTTCGGCTGTTTTTGTTTTTAAGCACATTAATTAGCAAGATAGAGAGTAGGAAAGAATTTCTCAATAGCAATTTCTTCACAAGTATAACCCCAGCCCTTTAACTTATTGAGATAGAGCTCCTTCTCCAAACTCTCATTTAGTAGTTCAAGTGCCGCCAAATCCAGTAATTCAAACTGACTGGCTACCTGTTTAAAGTCCAAGGTGGTAAGGTCCAACCAAAGCGACAATATAGCCATGGTCATATCATCATTTGTTGTCAATGAGGCACTGATGCCGGGAATACTGTTGAATTTCTCAATTGTCTCCTCACCCATCGTGAGCACCATATCAATCAACTCCGGAGTGAAGCCAATACTCTGTTGCAGGCTGACCTTGGTAATTATCCCGGCTTCCGCTTCAATAGTAATGATCTCAACAGTGTCACTCTTTTTGATGTTACAGACATTTGTTGTAGCGCTTGATTTCTTCCCAAAGAAAAAACCGCAAGCCGACAAGCATAATGAAAGAAGAACGATAAGGGCAAATCGTAAATTTAGTATTAATTTTCTTAACTTCACTCTATTATTATGCTTTGCCGCTTTCAAATTAATGGACAGCGCCACCGCAGTACTCGCAAAGACCTTTAGGAGTAGGCGTCGTTGAAGCACCACATAGCGGGCAAATCAGCGGTCCGCGGGCTTTTCTAACATCAACTTCCCCACGGGCAATAGCCCGATTTTTCGTCAAAGCTTCTTTCATTTCATCCGCCTTGGCTTTGTACTCACCGTATTTTACAGCATTTGATTGATCAACGCTGTAATCATTCAATTGGAACTTGATTTCACTGAACCAGGGTGAATTGATCAAAATTGTAATATAAAAATCATAGCTAATTTTGTAGCGTGGCGGATTAAAACTCACTTCTTGGCCTTCGCTGTTTTTATAACGTTCTTCGCTTTTGTTCTCTCGCAAGTCAATATTACAGCCGGTAACTTGTTGACAATTGATAACATCAGGATTCTCATCGCGCCAATTTTTCGCCGTTGTCACAATGAAAGTCCCATTGTCTTCATCAATCAACACTTTAGTGCGGTCACCAACTGCTAAAGTGGGGTTAAAGCGTTTTACCAACTCTTTATTTTCTTCGCGGTAAGCTAAGTGATCGATAATCTCCTGTACTGTCTCCTTACGATATGACATATACGGTGACATCTTTGCGGCACAGTTTTTACACATATTGCCGTCGGCTAGCTTACGATTGCCCAACAACTTAATGGTCCCACCACAAATAGAACAGTTCTTTTTATCAAACAAACCCATATTTACTATCTCCTTTATCTTTACTTACTATTTTTTATCCAACTCATCAATAACATCACCACATTCCGGGCAATACTTCGGCACGCGGCCTTGGCCATCGAAAGTCCAGCCGCACTTATCACAAATTATTGTCAAACCGGGTTTTGGTGAGCCACATTCGCTACAGTATTTGCCTTTGTTGGCAACACCACAAGCACAAGTCCAGGCTCCACCTTCCGTTTTAGCTTTATCATCGTCAATTTTGAAAAGTTCAGTGGCATTTATACCCCCGGAATTTGCCGCCATATTCATACCCATAAAAGCCATTGCCGGTCCGGCACTTTCGTTAGCCGCTGCCGACTGCATGGCTTCAGCTTGGGCACCAACCAAATGCGCAGCTGCCATTTTGGGATCACGCAAAGTGGCATTGCGTTGCAGTTCCTTAATCATCGCTTCATCAGCATCATCAGCTTTAAGGCTGGAGATACCGAAAGAAACGATCTCAATACCGCGTAGTTCACCCCACTTTTCGCTTAACACAGTATTCAATACTTCAGCTATCTGCTCGGTATGTCCCGGCAAAGCTGAATAGCGAATCCCCGTCGCTGAGATTTTCGCAAAAGCCGGTTGTAAAGCTGTCATCAATTCTGATTTCAACTGGCTGTCCAATTCTTCACGTCGGTAGGCCACCGGATCGTTGCCCATGATATTGGTATAGAAAATTATCGGATTAGCGATTTTATAGCTATACTCACCAAAACATTTGATGGCAATGTCCATGTCCAAACCGATATTGTTATCCACTACTCTAAAAGGTACCGGGTTTTGTGTGCCGTACTTGTTACCGACTAATTCTTTAGTGTTGATGTAGTAAACCCTTTGATCTTTAGGAGCACCACCGCCAAAAGTAAAACGTTTCCCGATATTTTTGAAAATTTTACCGATATTTGGTCCCAGTTTTCCATAAAAAATGCTCGGTTCGGTTGAAGAATCGTAGACAAATTCTCCCGGTTCCGCACAAAGTTCAACAACTTTACCCTGCTCAACAATCAACATGCATTGCCCGTCAGCTACGGCAATAACCGAACCGGCAGATATGATGCTGTCATCACCTTTAGTATTGCTGGAACCTGGTGCTACTTTCTTCTTAGCTTTTACTGCTAAATATTCTTTGGGTATGGCATCACAATAGAAATACTCCTTCCATTGATCGGCCAATACACCAGATGTCGCCGCTGCGACTGCCTTAATTAATCCCATGATACACTCCTCTTCTCTGTTTCAAACAAAGTCCCCACGCAACAAATAGCTAGCGCTACTTGTAACTCGTCTTCTTTGCCACAACTGTCCGTCAGTAAACTGAGCGGTCTTAATTCCTGCCCCTATTATAAAACAAAAAAACCTGAAGATAAACTGGTTTTTTGTTTTTAGCTTCCATCCGTTATTGTATTATTTTGTGGGGTTTTGCAGATAAGAAATCTTAATGCTTCCATATTTTGCTTGTTTGTAGATTTCCCAGTTTTCCGTACTAATATTGGTCATTATCGCACTTTCTACGATGATTGTCCCCTTGGATTGCAGTAAATGTCTTGACGCGATCAATTTCAAACAATCATCTAGGTCGGTACTCCCAAAAGGCGGGTCCAAATAAATATAATCAAATTTTTCATTAAGTTGAGTCAATAGAACGGCATAATCTAAGTTATAGATGGCAAAAACACTTTCCGGAACTTTCAATTTTGTTAGATTGACCTTTATTACTTCAATCGCTTCCGGCAACTTGTCATTAAAAACGGTTTTTGCCGCCCCACGCGATAAAGCTTCTATGCCGATGGCTCCACTACCGGCAAACAAGTCGAGAAAAACTCGGTCTTGCATTTCAGCTAAATGATTGAAGACTGCTTGTTTGACTTTATCCAAGGTCGGACGGCTCGCCGCCCCCCTGAGGCTGGATAAAAGCCGGGAACGATAGCTTCCGCTAGTTACTCGCATTTTCCTCCCAGCGTATTTTATTGATAATATTTTGACAAATACCCAACAGCAACATCACACTCATGGTGCTACTACCACCGCTGGAAATCAACAACAAAGGGACACCAGTCATCGGAATAAGGGCACTTACGCCCCCGACGTTCAATAAGAAGTGCACAAAGAGATAGGCAATAGTCCCCACCAATATTACTTTTTCACTACGAACTTCTGTTTTTACGGCATAGTGAAATATATTGTAGAGTATTGCACAATAAGGAAGCACTACCAACGCTAAACCGAATAGCCCTAATTCTTCTATGATAATCGGGAGAATAAAATCCGTCCGCGCCTCCGGTAAATAACCGAATTTTTGTTGGGAATTGCCAAAGCCAACGCCAAAAAACTTACCTCGGGCAAAAGTGCGTAAACTTTGAAACAGTTGATAGGTTCCGCGATCGATTTCATAGAAAGGATTGACAAAACCGATGAAACGCAGTTTTTGATAGTTGGCAATGGGCAGATATTCAATGAAAGCTACCCCAGTTGCGGTCGCTAAAAACCCCACAAACAAACAGGCAGCTATAAAACCTAGTTTTATCGCCAATTTTACCAGTCGTAAAGCTTTCCCCGGCACCACTAATAAACAAATAGCGGTAATCATAGCTATCACTATTGCCGTCCCCAAATCGCTCTGTAGGTAAGCAATAATTACAAACCACAAACCAAGAACAATTGTCGGCCACTTAAAGGTCGTCCAAAAATCTAAGTTACGCTCCGCTTTTCTCGTCAACTTAATCGCCAGGTACAAGATAATATAGACTTTAACAAACTCGCTTGGTTGTAGGGAAAAACCAAAAAAATGCAACCAGGCTTTAGCCCCGTTAACCGGAGCATAGATCAAGGTCAATATTAATAGTGCCGTTAATGCCACAACGACAAACGGCAACAAACCGCGAACCAAGCGCGCACTGAAGTTATAATAAAAAAACATCATCAAAGCATAGCCGATAAGGAAGTAGACAACTTGGCGTATCATATTATAGGAAACTGCATCACTTTGTTGACTGGCAATACCAACGCTGGCTGAAGCCACCATAACCAGGCTGACTGCCGATAAAACTAGGGTGGCAATATAAACCGTGTGGTCATCGTTTTTTCCTGGCAATAATTTAATTTTCATCATTCTCATTATACTTTAATCGAGCTTGCTTAGCTGAATTAATTTTTGCGCCGGGATGGGAATCTAAGTAAGTTTTACGTAAGCGATCCACACTCAAATGCGTATAAATTTGTGTTGTCGACAGGTTTTCATGACCTAAAAGTTCCTGCACAATACGCAAATCGGCACCGTTATCTAAAAGATGGGTCGCAAAAGAATGCCGGAACATATGCGGATGAATATTATTGTTGAGCCCGGCTACTTTACCTATTTCTTGTAACATCAGCTGAATATAACGGGGACTGAGGCCCTGTCCGTTTTGTTTAATGAACACAAGGTTACTCTGCTGTTTCCACAAATCGCGTACTTGGTTGATGTAATTTGCCAATAACTTGCCGGCTAGCGGATAAAAAGGCACTAATCTTTCTTTTTTTCCTTTGCCCCGCACTTTAAGGAAACGTTCTTTTAGGTTGACATTTTCCATGGTTAATTCGCAAACTTCACTCAAACGCAAGCCGCAAGCATACATCAACTCCAGCATTGCCCGATTACGTAATCCTAAAGCTGTAGTACAATCAACCGCGTTCAGCAAACGCATCATCTCATCAAACAACAAGAAATCCGGTAAACGCCGTTGCCGATTGTTAATTTTAATTAGGGTGAAAGGATTAGCCGTCAAACCGTAAAATTCGATGAGAAAAAAGTAAAATGTTCGCAAAGTGCTGAGATTACGAGCAATAGAATTGTTACTCAAAGCTTGCCGATTCTCGGTTCCTTCTTTTAACAGAGCCAAATACTGACTAGCCACTTTGATGTCAACGGCGGCGAAATCCGTGATATTAGCGGCAATCAGAAAATCAATAAAACGCCCGATATCTCTTTTGTACGCCGCTTTGGTATGGGGAGAATCGCTCATATGTAAACTGTGATAGCTGAGAAACTGAAGGAGGATTTCTGTCATCTTAAAAGTAAGCTAACTAAAAACTTACTCATTTATCATAACACAATTAACCAAGTAACACTTGACTTCAAGCTGTTGATCATTTAATTAAATATTTACTTAATGCTTGCTTAAATTTATCGCTCAAAGCTTGAGAGCGCCCGCTATTTTTATCAACACAAACCAGAACCGACTGTGCGCGAGCGACAATTTTACCGTTTTGACACAAAATTTGATAAAAGCGTAGAGAACTGTTCCCCAAAGC
>CAZUQA010000071.1:0-5748 GCA_964622375.1 uncultured Erysipelotrichaceae bacterium
TTCGTTTTTAAGCTTTTGGTGCGGATAACAGGACTTGAACCTGCACGAATTTTACTTCACTAGAACCTGAATCTAGCGCGTCTGCCAATTCCGCCATATCCGCATTTACGGACTATTATGTCCGTTACAATAATAACGCAAGTTAGGCGTCAGTATCAACCTTTACTTCAAAATCCTCAAAAAGATCAACCCCGCCTAAACCTAACTCAACAGCTTTATTTATCAAGGCCTCATCAATTTCATCATTTAACCGTTGGACAATCATTGATAGCAACATCAGCAACAAATCATGGTTCCCACTGACTTCTTCAACCAGACCCTGTTCATCCATCGTGAAATTGATGGTCGCTCCACCATTTAAAGCTTTAAGAAAATCAGTATATAGCTCACTCTCTTTGTCTACCATAAACTCACTCCTTAGCTCGGTCTATACTACGATATTTACCACACGATTTTTGACAACGATGACTTTTTTTATTTGTTGGCTGCCAATAGTCCTGATAACATTTTCTTCAGCCAAAGCCCGTTCTTTGACGACTGCTTCATCTTCATCATTACTAATCGTGATAGTTGCTCTCAACTTCCCGTTTACCTGAACAGCGATTTCTATTTCATCTTCCAGTATCTTTTCCAGATCATATACCGGCCACTTTGTTTCACAGAATGCCGGACCTAGTTGATAGTTTTCATTTAACTCTTCGGTAATATGGGGAATAAAAGGATGCAACAAGAATAGTAAGATCCGATAATCAGCTTGACTGATGGTTGCCAGTTTTTCATACTCATTACTTAAAATCATTAAAGCCGAGAAAGCCGTATTAAATTTCATGGCGTCAATATCATTAGTCACCTTTTTGATGGTTTTATTGATAATGCCTTCTAACTCTCTAGTATAGTATTCCCCGGTTTTAACTCTTTCCCCTAAACGTATTATTTTTTCGATAAAACGCCTTGAACCCTTAACCCCATTGTCACTCCAAGTAACCTCTTTTTCATAGTCGCCGATAAACATAATATATGCTCTTAAGGTATCCGCCCCATAACTATCGATAATATCATCGGGGTTAATGACATTGTTCAAACTCTTACTCATCTTCACTCCGTTAGCTCCCAATACCATGCCATGAGCTACCCGGGCCTTAAAGGGCTCTTTATAGGGTAATAAACCGATATTATACATAAACTGGTTCCAAAACCTGGCATACAACAAGTGCCGGGTTGCATGTTCCATACCACCGTTATACCAGTCAACCTGACCCCAATACTCCAGTTTTTCTTTAGCTGCTAGCACTGAGTCGTTGTGGGCATCCATATACCTGACAAAATACCAAGATGATCCAGCCCAGTTGGGCATAGTGTCGGTTTCTCTTTTGCCCATTTTGCCACAATTAGGACAAGGGGCGTTCACCCAGGAAGCAATATTAGCTAAAGGGCTCTCCCCGGTTTCCGTTGGTTCATATTCCGCGACATCCGGTAACACCACCGGTAAATCTTCTGATTTAACTGCGACCCAGCCGCAGTCTTCACAAAAAACCAAAGGAATCGGTTCCCCCCAAAATCTTTGCCGGGAAAAAATCCAATCCTGTAGTTTATAATTAATCTTCTCACTAGCTAAACCTCTAGCAGCCAGATAATCAATCATCTTTCTGATAGCATCTTCTTTATTTAGACCATTCAGGATATCAGAGTTGATATGGATGCCATCACCGACAAACGCCTCCTGCGTAATATCACCGCCTGCCAAAACCGCAATGATAGCAATATTGAACTTCTTGGCAAAATCGTAGTCTCTCTCATCATGAGCCGGTACCCCCATAATCGCCCCGGTGCCATAATTCATCATGACATAGTCGGCCACAAAAATTGGTAGTTCTTTGTTATTAGCCGGATTTATGGCTGAAAGACCACTTATTCTCACTCCGGTTTTATCCTTGATCATTTGTGTCCGCTCAAACTCGGTTTTGTGTTTAGCTTTTTCACAATAATCTTTTACTTCCGTGATATTTTCGATGATAGTGTCATTGTTAGCTATTAGGGGATGCTCCGGTGAAACTACCATAAAGGTAGCGCCGTATAAAGTATCAGGCCGGGTAGTGAAAACTTCCAACTTTTCTTCCGTCTCTTTGATATTGAAAGTAACATTGGCACCATAAGATTTCCCAATCCAGTTAATCTGCGCCGTTTTTATTTTCTCTTGAAAATCGGTGGCTTCTAGTCCTTCTAACAACTGTTCCGCATAGTCACTCATCCTTAATAACCACTGATCTTTTTCTCTTTGCTCAACCGGGGTATTGCATCTTTCACAAACCCCACCGGCGGAATCTTCATTGGACAAACCGGTCTTACAATGCGGGCACCAATTGATGTTCTTTTTTGCCTTATAAGCCATGCCATGTTCAAAAAACTTGAGAAACTGCCACTGCGTCCACTTGTAGTATTCCGGATCGGTCGTCGAAAATTCACGACTCCAATCGAAGGAAGTGCCCATCTTTTTTACTTGGGTTTTAAAAGTCGCAATGTTTTCTTCCACGGCCTTTTTCGGATGAATGTGATTAGCTACAGCATACTGTTCTGCCGGTGCTCCAAAAGCATCCCAGCCGATGGGATATAGCACATTAAAACCCTGTAAACGCTTTTTGCGAGCCATAATATCCAAAGCCACATGACTGCGTACATGACCAACATGAAGCCCGGCTCCTGAGGGATAAGGAAACTCGATCAAATAATAATATTTTGGTTTCTCACTGTTGTCGTCAGCTTTAAAAGTTTCCTGTTTGTCCCAGTAATTCTGCCATTTCTTCTCTATCTCTTTGTGTTTATACATACTTCCCTCCTAAAAAACAAAAAGCTTCCCTAAGGACGCTTTGACGTGGTACCACCTTAATTCACTTTCGTGCACTTTAATTCGATAACGGGAATGACCGGGCGCTTGCCAACTCCTAAGTAAATTCATAAGTCGTGATTATCAACTTCCACCTAACGTTGACTCGCTGTAAATCGCGGATCTTACTACTACGCTTATTCTCTGTTTTACTTTGTTATTTTAGCACAAAAATGCCGGCTTCGCTCAGTTTTTGTTTTTACTCGGGGCTTCCAGAATATAAATAGCCAATAGCATCAACAAACAGCCCCCGCCTATCTGCCAGGTAAAAGCTTCCCCAAAAAACACAACTGCTCCCAATACCCCCCATAAGCTTTCAAAAGAAAGCAACAAGCCGACGGTTGCTGCTGTGAGATGAATTTGCGCTGCGATTTGAAGAAGAAAAGCCAAGCCGGAACAAAAGATGGCCAGATAGAAAACATAGATTAGCCCTGATACCTGTAGGCTTTCTTTTAGCAGAAAAGTTGCCACCAAACAACAAAATGCCATCGTTAGCATTTGAATGCTACTAATGGCAAATACCGCTCCTAAATAACCAAAGTTTTCCAAAATGACCAAATGCAAGGCAAAGAATAAGGCGCAGAGCAGTAATAAGAATTCACCCCAACCAAAACGGCAAGTGGACCCCTGGAAAGATAATAAAACCACGGCAACAAAAGCTACAAAACAAGCCAAATAAACGCGCCATGATATTTTTGATTTATTTATCAGGTAGGCTAAAAAAGGAGTAAACAGAGCGTAGAGGGAAGAATAGATTGCGGTTTCACTGACATTGGTAAATTTTTGTCCATATAACTGCGTCGCAAAACCCAGCCACATAATGAAGCCCGCCAAGATGCAATGCCCCAGCATTTTCTTATTTTTAGTCCAGGGAAACTTGTAGTAGCTAGCAACTGCCATCATTAGCAACCCGGCAATTAACTGGCGGGCAAATAACAATGGAAAAACAGTCCAACCGCTGTTCATCGCTGCTTCCACCGCCCAAAAACCACTACCCCATAAAAGGGAAGCCAATAGCATAGACAGTTTGTAGATCCCGCTTTTCTTTTCTCTTTTCATAAAAAAAGCGCCGTGACGGCGCTTTACTCTTTCTCTTTCTTCGGTCTTTCCAGTAAATCTTTACGGGAAACGTTAACTCTACCTTTTTCATCGATGTCCGTGACTTTTACTTTGACTATATCTCCGAGTTTCAAGACATCTTCCACCTTCTCCACCCGTTTGAAGTCAATCTTTGAAACATGAAGTAAGCCGTCGGTATTGCCAAAGAGATTAACAAAAGCTCCGAACTTCTCAATCCGTACCACTTTACCTTCAAAAATATCACCGACTTTCGCCACTTTAACAATCGCTTCTATCATAGCCACCGCTTTTTTAATAGCCTCGATATCTTGGTGATAAATTACCACCCGACCGTCATCTTCGATGTCAATCTTCACATCGTCACAAGCTTCAATAATCGAGTTGATCATCTTTCCGCTGGGTCCGATAACATCGCGAATCCGTTCAACATCGATTTGCAGCTGCATAATCTTCGGGGCATAACGACTGACTTCCGGACGCGGTTCAGCAATCGCTGCCAACATATTGTCCATGATTTCAAAACGCGCTTCTTTGGCTTGCATCAAAGCTTCATTTAAGATGGTCTTTGATAAACCGGCTATTTTGATGTCCATCTGTAAGGCGGTTATCCCGGCTTTAGTTCCGGCAACCTTAAAGTCCATATCGCCGAAATGATCTTCCATACCTTGAATATCCGTTAAAACCGTATAGTAATCATCATAAGTAACCAAACCCATAGCGACCCCGGCAACCGGTGCTTTAATCGGCACTCCGGCTGCCATCAAAGCCATAGTTCCGGCGCAGATTGAAGCTTGCGAGCTGGAACCGTTGGATTCTAAAACTTCGGCCACTAGCCTGATGGCATAAGGGAATTCTTCTTCACTGGGCAATACTTGTGCTAAAGCCCTTTCTCCCAAAGCCCCATGTCCGATTTCCCGACGACCCGGACTGCCCATCCTGCCGGTCTCGCCTACCGAGAAAGGCGGAAAATTATATTGGTGCATGAAACGCTTATATTCAATATCTGTCAAATCATCGATTATTTGATTATCGCCCATCGCCCCTAAGGTGCAAGCCGATAACACTTGGGTTTCACCACGGGTGAACATCGCTGAGCCATGAACGCGAGGCAACAAGTCGATTTGCGAGTTCAATGGACGTAATTCATTGATACCACGACCATCCGGCCTTATTTTCTCCACACTAATTAAGCGACGCACTTCATCGGAGACAATGTGATGACAAACTTCCTTGACCTGTTTGATGGTCTTGTCTTTTTCTTTTTCTGATTCGTAGCTCTTGGTCTCAAAGTGGGCTACCATCTCAGCGGTAATATCATCAATCTTGCCATATCTCTCCAATTTACCTTCTATAGATACTGCTTGTTCTAAACGGGTTTTTGCCAACTCGTTAATCTCCGCAACTATTTCCGGTTTTGGCTCATAAAGCACCACTTCCATCTTTTCTTTACCGATAGCTTCGGTGATTGCCATTTGAAACTTACAAAGGGTCTTGATGTTTTCATGGCCGAACATAATGGCTTCCAACATCACTTCTTCACTGACTTCTTTGGATCCAGCTTCTACCATATTAACGGCTTCAGCTGTCCCCGCTACTATCAAGTTGATTTCCGAGGCTTCCATTTGCTCCAGGCTGGGATTGATGACAAATTTTTCATTTATCCGACCGACCGTCACTCCGGCAATCGGCCCATTAAAGGGAATATTGGAAACACACAATGATAAAGAGGCCCCAAACATCGCTGCCATATCCGCTGAAATATCCTGATTTACCGATAAACAGGTATT
>CAZUQA010000072.1:0-2382 GCA_964622375.1 uncultured Erysipelotrichaceae bacterium
GACTATGGCGGATAAGGGCAAGCCGATATTGCCCGCCGTATAGCTGTTTTCATATTGCAACTTCAAGATTTCGCCTAAGAGCGTCGTCGTCGTTGTCTTGCCATTAGTCCCGCTAACAGCAGCTATAGTAAAATCGCTATACCATAAAGCGATTTCTGTTTCATTAAATATGGGAATGTGCTGATCGCTAAAGGCCTGAATGAAGGGATGATGATAGTTGATTCCCGGATTTTTGACCACAAAATCCCAGTTTGTCACTTTTAGCTGCTCCGGATGGCAAGCACTGAAGACCGTAACTCCCTGTTTTTCCAGTTCGTCGGCTTCTGGGATAAGTGCGATATCGCTGATAGTTACCTGATAACCCTGTTGGGCTAACAATCTAGCAACGGCACAACCACTACGGGCTGCACCAAAAACCAAAACTTTTTTCATCAGAAGAAAAACTCCCAGAACATGCCGGCTACCAGACAGACCAGACCGACACACCAAAACATCAATACTACGGCTTGTTCGCTCATCCCCCCCAATTCAAAATGATGATGTAGAGGTGCCATTCGAAAAACCCGTTTACCCTTGCGCAGTTTATAAGAGCCGACTTGAATTACCACCGACATGACTTCAATCACAAAAACAAAACCCAAGATGGCTACCATCAGTTCATGGTGAGTGACCAAACCCACCCCGGCTAATAAGCCACCTAAAGCTAAAGCCCCGACATCGCCCATAAAAATCTTCGCCGGTGTTTTATTGTAGTACAGATAGGCTAACAAGGAGGCTATGACCGCCACCAAAAACATTGCCACGTCATAGAAACCGATTTTATAAGAGATTACCGCAAAACCGCTAAAAGCGATGATGCTCAAACCGGCGCACAAACCATCGAGCCCGTCGGACAAGTTAGTACCGTTGCTGGTAGCGGTAAACATGATAAAAGCGAAAATCGGATAGAGAATCCCTAAATCCAATTGGATGTTAGTGAAAGGAATAAAGACCTTAGATTCCAAATAGAGATGGGCGACATAAATTAAAACGATAGCCAGGATGGACTGTAAGATAAACTTCCCGGCGACGGTTAGACCTTCACTCTGTTTTTTCTTGAGCGAGATGACATCATCCAATAAACCGATTAAGCCGTAACCGATATAGGCAACCAACATCACCACAACATGCCAATTGCTGAGAAAACCGTATTCGTTGCCAAAAAACAGGTAGATGATTACCGGTACCAATACAAAAACCAAACCACCCAATATCGGAGTCCCGCTCTTACGTAAAATATGACTTTGCACCCCATCCTCCCGGATAATTTGCCCAAAGTTCAGACGTTTCAATAAAGGAATTATCAGGGGGATGATAATAAAACTACTGGTAAAAGACAGAATAGCGACAATTAGTAATTTCATTTATTACCTCAAATACAGATTGATTTCCGTATTTTTATTAAAAGGAGTTCCAGCCGGTACATCTTGCAGGTAAACCCGACCGTTCCCTATGATATTAACATAAAAACCGTCTAAAAGAGAGAAATAGCCGTTAATTTCTTTGCGACTCCAACCGCTCATATCCGGCAGTAGCGGATCGCTGAGATCATTGCTTAAAATAAACACTTTCTGCAGCTTATTGACATTCTGTCCCGGCATCGGATACTGTCTTAAGACGCTATCCCCGGCTCCGATTATATAGCTGTTAATCCCCATGGCTTTCAAATAAGCTTTGGCGTAGTTTATTGAATGATTGCTGAGGTTCGGCATTTTTTCCAGTTGTTGGTATGGTCGGCTTTCATCAAGTACTTCCTCACCGGTAGTCGGTGCGTTCAAATCCAGGGTTTTAACAACTTTCCGTAACAGTTCCCGAAAATACTCAAAGTAATTTCCAAAACCACGCTGTTCGGTCTTGATGGCGATATAGCACAAAACTTGAGGATCTTCCGCCGGTAAAGCGATGACGATGGAAGAGATGACAGTTCCGCTATACTCACCACCTTCGACAACATCAGCTGTTCCGGTTTTGGTCATAATGTTGGCCTCTTCGATGCGGTAACGGTATTGACTGGATTTGCTGGTAGAAGCAGCTAAAGTCATAGCTGCGACAATCGTCTGTGAAGTTTCCGGTTTTATCGGATAGCCGACTACTTCGGTTTTAGCCTGATAAATCACCTTGTCGCCGGAAGAATCGACAATCTGTTTGACAAAATAAGGCTTGACCATGCGTCCGCCGTTCAACAAGGCGGTGTAACCCTGCAACAACTGCAACATGGTTACTGTGGAACCTTGGCCGTAACCGGTAGTAACTTTTTCCAAAGCATGACTGAATATTTCGGTACCAGCGGCATCACTAAAACAATCGGTGTCCACCTGCTGGAAGAAACGAAAGATCAACACA
>CAZUQA010000073.1:0-3752 GCA_964622375.1 uncultured Erysipelotrichaceae bacterium
GGCATTCCTTTGACTCAAGAACTCAAGATGATATCGACTCCGCTCTTTCGCATATCAACTCATACCCCAGAGGTTCTTTGAATAAGGTAAATTCCCAAAGAAAGTTCCACAGTGTTCAGGTGTAGAAATAAGTGTGGAAACAAAAGGGGAATAAGAGAAAAAAAATAAGAACGACACAACAAAAAGCCGATAAATTGGCACAAAAAAAGATAAGAAAGCGACTTAAAAAGCATTTATGAAGCGATTTCCTAAATTAAGTTCCATGTAGTAAGAAATTACTTTGAGAAGGATTCAGTAGAAAAATAAGTCGATAACTATAACAGTTTCAATAATTTCGGTGATTGAAGCACTTGTACGGCAGGGATTTCATAAATGCCTAAAGAGTTAGCTAAAAAAGAGCCATACATAAAAGAGAAGATTTCAAAAGTCGATTTACCATTAAGAACTTTACGCTTAATAGAATTGACGTGAGAAAAGATAAGATTAATAGAATCTTGAGAAAAATTGTCAAAGGAACTGCCTTTAGGAACAATATCTCTAAATAAAGTGTGGTTCTTTTCAACATTAGGCTTTTCATAAGGGTGACTGGGGTTACAGAAAAACAGTAACGATTCTTTCTCATCCAGGAGATTATTCTCAAAAACATCAACGTTAGAAAATTCGCCACCATTGTCAGTCAGCAGCAGCGGAAAAATAGAGCCAAAAGGAAAGCCAAGATCAAGAAGTTGTTTCTTTAGTGTTCTTATTTTAGAAGAAGCTTCAGAAGCTGTTTTATTATCCAGTAATAAGGCAAACATAAAGTTGCATGAAGTAAAATGGAATGTCATAATAACTTTACCGCCTACACGCCCAATCAGGGTATCCATTTCCACCCAATGATAGATGTCATTTTCGTGAATGTAGGCGAGGAAATTGTCATAGGATCTGCCTAATTTGGCAGCACGGGGTACAGTTGTGGTGTGCCCCGTTTTCCTTGGTTTAAACTTGACAGCTCTTGGTAGATCAATAGGAAGTACTGGTAAATAACCTCTGTTGATATGACGATAAACCGTAGAAGAAGAGATATCCAAGTCATTGGTTTTAATAATGTGGTATATTCTTTGACCTTTTTCTATACCTTTGGTGATTATTTCACTAATGTCATAGAATTTCTGTTTATTTAAGGGAATACCGGTTCTAGCTTCACTTAGTAAGGCTCTATAGTCTTTATTAGCGGCATCAGATTTATAGAAGCGTTTAGGGAAACCACAATAACCATTTCTTTTTCTACAGGGGTTACAAACAAAGGGAGCTTTAAGTAATGAAGAACAAACTTTGATTTCTCCAGTACTCATTGAAACAGAGTAAGGATGGACTACCATGTGCTTCTTAACTTCCTTAGAAATCGTAGTTTGATCTTTACCAATTACTTTAGCGATAGCCTTGAAAGTAAAGCCGCGGTCAAGAAGATTTTGTATTTCTTGACGATCATCCTTAGTTAGATGTTTGTGTTTTGATTCATTTAAGTCTTTCATAGATTCTTCCTTTCTTAGAATCCTTCTCAGACTTAATTCTACTATGTTTTCCTTTTCAGACTAAATTCTACTTCTCGTCCACTGTGGAACTTTCTTTGGGAATTTACCTTGAAAAAGTATTCCGCGCTGAAATTTGACTGTTAAGCCCTACTCCCCTATACTTTTATTATAAAAAGGACGGGCTGATGACCACAGATAGCAATAAAGATTTCAGTAAAGAACTGGAAGGATTGGTTTTTCCTGAATACTTGAAAAGCTTAAAAGAAGAAGTCATTTTGACTCCTCGTTTTCTCTCGCTACAACAAGCGAAAATTGTGACGGCTTGCTATCAACAACACGAAAACGAGCCTCGCATTCTACAAAGAGCTTACGCTCTGAAACAGTGCTTGCTTGATTTGCCTATTTCTATTGACCCCCGGGAGAAAATCGTCGGTAATCGTACGGCGGATATCCGCTCCGGTGTGGTATCTCCGGAAGCTGCTATTGCTTGGATTGCCAAAGAAATCGACACCTTGCCCACCAGAGTCCAAGATAAATTCAATGTCAAAGCCGAAGATAAGCAATATTTTCTTGAAGTAATTGTACCCTACTGGCAGGGAAAAACCCTGGAAAACCGCGTAAAAGAGGCGCTACAGGCGCTTCCTGAAGATATCGGCTCAGTAGTCAGCATCAACCAAAAAGACCACTCACAAGGCCACTGTGTGGCTGATAGTGCCACTTGGTTGAGCTTAGGGCCTCAAGGTATCCTAAAACAATGCCAAGAAAGAAGAATTTCCTGCAAAAAGAGCCAAGAAGACTTCTATGATGCTCTGATTATCATCTATGAAGGTGTTTTTGCTTTTATTGGGCGCTATCGTGATTTAGCCCGGAAAATGGCAGAAGAAAACCCGCAATACCAAGCCGGCTTAAAAAGAATTGCAGAAAACTGTGAAGCGATACTGACAAATAATGTCACTGATTTCGATACGGCTGTACAATCAATTTGGTTTTTACATACGATCTTATTTATGGAATCTAATGCTACCAGCTTTTCACCGGGGCGCTTTGACCAATATCTCTATCCTTACTACAAAAATAGCCGGGATAAAGGACTGAGTTTACAGGAAGCAGCGGAAATAGTCGGCGCTCTTTGGCTGAAGTGTAACGAACTGGTCTACATGCGCAATAGCGACAGTGCCCGTTACTTTGCCGGTTTTCCTACCGGACTCAATATTGCTTTATCCGGTAAAGGAATTGACAGTAAAGATATGACTAACCAGCTCAGTTATCTTTGTTTAAAAGCTGAACAGTGGCTAGGACTACCCCAACCCAATCTTTCAGTTAGGCTTCACGAGAATACCCCGCAAGAGTTTCTGTTAGCTGCCTCTAAAGTAGTGGCCGGTGGCGGGGGCATGCCACAATTCTTTAACGATGAAAGCATCATCCCGGCTCTGATTGCTCGGGGAATAGCGGAAGAAGACGCTTTTGATTACTCGGTTATCGGCTGCGTCGAGCTAAGTACCAGCGGTAAAAGCTTGTGTTGGTCAGATGCCGCCATGTTTAATATGGTCAAAGTATTGGAGTTAACCCTCAATAACGGAGTTTGTCTTTTAACCGGAAAACAAAGCGGTCTTGATTTGGGTAATCTTACTACTTATCAAAGCTTTGAAGAGCTGGAAAATGCCTATGGAAGACAATTAAGCTATTTTATCGACTTGATGATTAAAGGCTGTGAGATTACTGACAAACTCCATGGTGAAATTCTACCCTGCCCCTTCTTATCTTCGGTAGTAGAGGGCTGTATAGATACCGGAGTTGATATCGCTTTAGGCGGCGCTAAATACAATCTTTCCGGTATTCAAGCCGTCCAAATTGCCAATTTAGCCGACAGTTTTGCGGCTATCAAACAACTGGTTTATCAAGAAAAGACGATTAGTCCCGAAGATTATCTAAAGGCTTTAAAAGACAATTATCCTGATGAATTATTAAGGCAAAATATCCTGAACAAAGTACCGAAATACGGTAATGATGTAGCTTGGGTTGATCAATTGGCTGATAAATGGATCAAGTTCTTCGATAATGCTTTAGCCAAATACACCAATATCCGCGGCGGTATCTATCATACCGGTCTATATACCGTCAGCGCCCATGTTCCGATGGGACAAAACCTCGGGGCTTCGCCCGATGGTCGTAAAGCTTTACAACCTTTAGCTGATGGCGGTATGTCGGCGGTGTATGGTCGCGACACTAAAGGACCGA
>CAZUQA010000074.1:0-1819 GCA_964622375.1 uncultured Erysipelotrichaceae bacterium
CAGAGGACGATCCGTGACCTTAAGTGGTGACTCTAACATAGCAAATTCGTTTAGTGAAGCGTAATCCCTCATGGCAGTTCCTAGTTGTTCTAGGATACTGGTGGCCGTATCCGGAATAAACGGGGAAAGCAAAACAGCAGCATACCTAAGACCGGCCAGTAAAGTGTATAAAACGGTATTTAAGCGTTCTTTCTTGTCTGCCGCATTACCTAGTATCCAAGGTTGAGTTTCATCAATATATTTATTAAGGCGTCGTAACAATTCAAAGATTGCCGAGATAGCATCAGCCACTTTTAACTCCGCCATGGCATTAGCCACCAAATCTTTGGTCTTTAGTGCTAAATCACTTACTTCATTATCTAAGGTTTCATTAACTTTGGTATTAGTAATTGTTCCCTGGAAGTATTTATTAGCCATGGTCAAAGTGCGGTTGACCAAGTTGCCTAAAACATTGGCGAGATCGCCATTGATTCTTTCAATCATCAATTCGTAAGTCAAAGCCCCGTCATTCGCGAAAGGCATTTCATGTAAGACAAAATAGCGAACACCATCAACACCAAAAACGGCTACCAAATCATCAGCGTAAATCACATTGCCTTTAGATTTTGACATTTTCCCCTCACCCACCAAAAGCCAAGGATGACCGAATACCTGTTTGGGCAATTCGATATTTAAGGCCATTAACATGATAGGCCAATAAATGGTGTGAAAACGCAGAATATCCTTGCCGATTAAATGAACATCAACTGGCCAATACTTTTTGAACATTTCATCGTGATTGCCATCGACATCATAGCCAATCCCGGTAATGTAGTTACTCAAAGCATCGATCCAAACATAGACCACGTGTTTATCGTCAAAATCTACCGGTATACCCCATTTAAAAGAGGTCCGGGAGACGCAAAGATCCTGTAAGCCGGGGATTAAGAAGTTATTCAACATCTCATTCTTGCGGGATTCCGGCTGAATAAAATGGGGGTTATCTTTGATATGTTGAATCAAGCGGTCTTGGTATTTGCTCATCTTAAAGAAATAAGCTTCTTCTTTAGCCTTTACCACCGGACCACCACAATCCGGACATTTACCATCAAGCAATTGACTTTCCGAATAAAATGCCTCATCAGCTACACAATAAAGACCTTCGTATTCGCCTTTATAGATATCGCCTTGGTCATAAAGCTTTTTAAACATCTTCTGAATCTGGCGCTGGTGATACTCATCGGTTGTCCGCATGAACTTGTCATAGCTGGAATTTACAATTGCATGTTGTTGCTTGATAATCTCAGTTATCCCATCGACATAGGTCTGGGGATCTATGCCGGCTTCTAAAGCTTTGTTTTCAATTTTCTGGCCATGTTCATCCGTCCCGGTTTGGTAATAAACATCATCACCAATCAAACGATGATAACGGGCAATGGCATCGGCTAAAACAAACTCATAAACATTGCCAATATGCGGTTTCCCTGAAGTATAAGTTATCGCTGTTGAAATATAATATGGTTTTTTCATAATTCGCTCCATCTTTTATTATAACTTAAATCAACTCTGAGTAATTAGCAATTTGCCGGAGCTAGTGGTACTAAAAATACTAAGAAGTAATTTAACGTACGCCTTTCTTTTTCTCTCGAAAACATCAAATAAGCCTTTATTTATGCCACTTTCTTTATTATTCTCTCTCACAACTGTCAAAGATGGGACTATAATATCAATAATGCAATAGTGCATTTAGTTTGCATTTAGTTTGTATTCATAACTATATACCGAAAACTGTTCATGATTTCCCAATAAAAAAGTGAACACTTTTGTCCACCATTTTATA
>CAZUQA010000075.1:0-2404 GCA_964622375.1 uncultured Erysipelotrichaceae bacterium
GCAATAACCAGTATCGCCAATACGGCGACGGTAGGTGATGAAACACCGACCATTACCATTGAAACCGGTGAAGTAGATTTGGAAATCACCAAAGAAGTCAGCGATGGCAGTGGCGATAATATTGCCACACCCAATGAAGTATTGACTTATACTATAACAATTATTAACCATGGTACGGTGACAGCCGAAGCGGTCTTTATCCAAGACGAATTAACTGAGGTTTTAACGGCAGTAGCTAACGTTAGTGCGACCTTAGCCGATAAAGTTGTCGTCGATAATGACGGTGTAAGCACCGAATTAACTATTCAAGATTTAGTTGACGGTATTACCATCGATGAAATAGTTGGTGGAACCACCCTTACCCTTACTTTCAGTATTACTGTTGACCCGAATTTAGATGTCACGGTAGTAACCCGGATCAGAAACATCGCTACGGTGGGCGATGAGACTCCGGAAGTCATTATTCCCACCGGCGAACCTAAACTGCGGAGTACAAAAACGGCTACTGATCAAAACGGTGACGGCAAAGCTTCGCCGGGTGAAACACTTACTTATACTATCCGGGTAGAGAATGTCGGAGCGGTAGTGGCGGAAAACTTCTTGGTTAAAGATGATTTGGCTACTTTACTACCCTATGTTGCTGATACAACAGCGACAACAATCACCATCAACAATGATGGCACAAGCAGTACTCGGCCCTTAAGTGACTTAATCAGCGGCTTTAGCATTACGGCACTTAGCAGTGGCAAAGTATTGACAATTCAATTCAGCGTGACTGTCAAAGAAGATCTGGATACCACTAGCGTTACTTCACTCTACAACAAAGCGACAGTTGGCGAGAGCGAGCCGGAGATTGAAATACCGACTCATGAAATCCAAGCTTTACAAGTAAGCATCGATGGACCAAAGCACAAAATCTATTTAGTGCCGGGTACCCGGACGACGCCGATTGATACGGTAGTTGTCAATGTGAGGGTAGGGGAAACGCCTTCTGAATTGTTGGAATTGCTTTATGTCTTTATTCCTTATGATTTAACTGACCATAATTTCACTAATACCGCCTTTACGGTATCGCAATTCAATACCGCTTACTCCAGTGGTAGCTATGATACCGGCAGTTTATTGGATAGTGCAATAACTTACGCGAGCGGTAATTACAGCTTTGAAGTTGATATCTTCAATAACGGCAGACTGTGGGTATTAGCCAAAGGTGAAGCTTATACCACAGTGTTCAAGACGGCCATGCATCTTGCGGATAATTTCTATACCCCGCTACTGATCAATCATCGGGGAATCGGCGAAGATGGTGTCATTGAAGTTGAATTATACGCTCCGACCTTAGATAATGTGGTGAAGACTTCAATTGATCCGGCAGCCGTTAAACCGGTACAACCTCCGGTTTACTACGGTATACCTTTAGATGTCAACGGCAATGTAATTTCCAACCCGTTCTATGGTTATGATACGGTCAAAGTATCGCGTTATCCGACTTTGCCGGCTCCGCTATCCCGTTTGTGGCGCTTCAAGATTGCCCCCAGCAATCCGGAAACCGTAAACTTTGTACTGAACGATTTGCGCTATTTCGTTTACGATAGCGGCAGTCAGGTACCCTATGTTCATAATTTCTACTACGACATCGTCCGCGAAGGTCCAAAGACCGGTGATGTTGAGTATAGCTGGGTAGTGCTGTTGGCGCTTTGTCTCTCCAGTTGCGCCATGCTGTTAGTGGGTAAAACCCGCAAAAGACGACAGCACTAAGTCTTCCTTGTGTTAAAATGACTTGTGGGGGTTACGCTTAAAGCGCAACCCCCAACTCAGAATTTAAAAGGAGAAAACTATGAAAAATAAGAAAAATAGTCGACTTACTACGATAATCTTAGTTGTGGTAGCTGTTGTTATAACCGCTACAATCACTATTTTGTTGACCACCAACAATGTCAAGTTTTCCGATTTTTGGCCTTTCAGTAATAAAACGGAAATAGCAGCGAAAAAGCTGGGCGATAAGTTCTATCAGGATTTCTATTACGCTATGATTACCCGCGGAAAAAAACCCGATGAAATAGCGGCGACTTTAGCCGGACAAGAGTATAAGATTGCTTTGGACCAAATTGAAAAGATCAATGAAATCAATGTCCAAGATATCATTGATGGCTTGGGTAAAGAAAAAGACAAATACAATTGGCAAGAAACCAAAGTCATTATCAAACCTAAAGCCCCTTTTGGGAAAACTGATTATGATATTAGTGTTGAACTAGTTAAGAAATAACTTGATAATTCGCACATAGAAAATTGTTATTATCCCCGCAATAGCAGTTTTTTATTAAAAACAAGCGATTTTTACAGCGAAGATCGATTGCCGAAGCTTATTAAGTACAACAAAGCGTTTTTTAACAGCTACGATGCA
>CAZUQA010000076.1:0-4741 GCA_964622375.1 uncultured Erysipelotrichaceae bacterium
TCAATGCCGGCAGCTTTCATCAACAAGACGGCAGCTGGTGTCGTCTTTAAGATAAAGTCAAAACTCTTGTCTTCATAGGCGGTAATGATAACCGGTACAATGTCATTGCCCCGATCTTTGGTAGCATCGTTGAATGCCGAACAGAATTGCGGCATATTGATCCCGGCTGATGCTAAAGCCGGTCCGGGTTTTGCTTGCCCGGCGACAAATTGTAGTTTACACATCCTCGCAACTTTTTTACTCACAACATTTCCTCCTTGGGTTTGTGGTGCCATGGACTAGTTGCCGTCCTCCCACTGCGCTAAGCGCCTTAGTATTATAACTTTTTTACTTCGGGGCTGTCAATTCAGCTTCTTAAAATAGGCGACGCCAACGGCTCCCGGACCGCAATGGGTACCGATCACACTACCCACTGAACAAAGCGGTGTTGCTTCGCCCAACTCAGCTAACAAAGCCGTCAAATTTTCTCGATCATAGGAGTAAATAGCAATCATTGGCAAGCTTTCATCCCGCTCTGTTGCCACTCTTTCCACGATAGCCTGAATACCGGCTTTCATCCCCCGCGCTTTGCCGACGTTTTCAATTACCCCACAAGCAAAGTGAATCAAGGGTTTAATGGCGAGCATCCCGCCGATTACCCCACTGGTTGAAGACAAACGCCCACCTTTCACTAAGTATTTCAAAGTGTCAAAACAGGCAAATAACACCAAACGCTCACTGAGTTCTTGCAACCTGGCGACAATCGCTTCAGCGCTCATTCCGCTATCGCGATACTGACAAGCCAGCCGCACTAACAGATTAAGACCACCGGTGGCATTACCGCTGTCCACTAAATGAATTTTTTGTTTTTTCAATTCATTTTTGGCAATGTTGGCGGCATTGAAGGTCCCGCTGACCTTAGAAGAAACCAAAATAGCGATGATTTCCTCCTGCGGATACTTGGCAAATTCTTCGATGAAAGCTTCCGGGCCACGTAAACTTGTAACCGGTAAAACCTCAGAAGTTCGCAAACGATCAAAAAACTCGGTATTGTTAATCGTCACTTTATCGATAAAACTCTCTTCCCCAAAAGTTACCGACAGGCTGACTATCCCGACATTCAAAGCTTCCACTTCCGCTAACTCAAAGTCGCTGGTGCTGTCACAGATTATTTTAATCACTTATTTACCCCCATTTTTCCCATAATTATTTTTCTATTATAGACTAAAGAATAACGCAAGAGAATATTCTTGCGGCTTAAACATTAAAAAACTCGAAGATTATCCGAGTTATTTAGCGTTTTATTTTTATCGGTACTTTAAGTGGCAACTTTGACGATATCATTATAGCTGATTTCTGTCGGGGTTTCCCGGCCAAACAGTACGGTCAGGATAATCGCTGATTGCGCTTCGTCACTCATGCTTTCGACAACACCTTCCAAACCAATGAAAGGTCCGTTCTCCACTTTGACTTTATCACCGATACCAAAGTCCACGACCACCTTCTTGTCGCTTAAACCCATACGCCGCAAGATGGTATCTATTTCTTTTTCTGAAACCGGAAAAGGCTTAGCCCCGCCACCGCTGGAACCGATAAATCCCGTTACCCCCGGAGTATTACGCACAATATACCAGGCTTCATCGGTCATCTTCATTTCCACAAATAAGTAGCCGGGATAAAGATTCTTGGTCTTTTCAACTTTTTTCCCGTTTTTAAACTCAATTTCTACTTCTTCGGCAACTAAAATTTGAAACAGATAATCCTGTAAACCCATGGTCTCCACCCGCCGCAACAGATTATCTTTAACGCGATTTTCATGGCCGGCATAGGTATTAACCACATACCACTCGGTATCGGAATCGCTGGTCAAAGTCGGTTGATTGCTCAAATCAGCTGTGGTTTTTTCCGGCTCCTTAGCTTCAGCTGTTGCTGCCACCAAATCGTCTGTGACTTCCTCTGGCGTTTCTTCCGCTATTTCTTCTATGGCCCCTTCTTCAATTGTTGGGGTTTCTTCTAATACTTCCAGTTCTTCAAAAATTTCACTCATCATTAAGCCCCACGGGTGATTCCAAATAAGCGCAATAATACGGCTACCAGAAAGTCGGAAGCATAGAAACATAAACCAAAGAACACGCTAAACACGATAACGATAATGAAATCTTTTACTAAGTCTTCCCGCTTTGGCCATCTGACTCTTTTCGCTTCTTCGATAATTCCGCTGATACTAAACCACTTCATATTCTCACCTACTTTGTTTCCTTGTGTATTGTATGACTGTTACAGGTCTTACAGTATTTCTTAAGTTCCAAACGCTTAGTTTTACTGCTTTTTCTTCTAACAACATAATTACGGGATAGGCAGAGGCTACAAGTCAATATTATCTTGTCACTCACAATATCACTCCCTTTTGCCATAATACTTTATCATATCTGCACCCTACTGTCAAAAAGCCCTCAATAATAGCCACAGTCTTTAAGCTGACTGCTTAAAGCTTTTCTAAATTTCTGCATCGTATTATCGATTTTCTTATAGCTACATTGGAGCTTTTCCATGATTTCCTGATAGGAGTACCCCTCCTGCTTTAATTGACAGATGTTCTGTTCTAAAGTGCTGAAGGGCGCCGTTGTTTTCTCAATTTCCATAACCAGACCGGCATAACGGACGCTGGCATCCGCCTGAAAATCACTGTAATGGGACTCCACATTATCGCCGACTGTCAATTCACTGCCGCTTTCTATCGGTTGATCTAAAGAAAGAGCATTGATATTGATACCGCCGTTGCTGTAATAGCTGCGCACTTGATTGCGAATTCTTCTTTCAAAACAAAAACTGAAGAAAGTTGAGAATTTCGCTTTCTTGGTGCTATTGTAGGTATCTAAGCACTCCGATAATAAGATATACCCATGTTGGCGTAACTCTTCTTTCTGGCGATGATAGAGGTGTTTGTCAAAGACCACCTCCGATATTTTATAGTCAATAATGTGGCGATACTTGTTGAGAAATATATCCCAGGCAATAGTATCCTTTTGTCGCAGCATATACAAAAGCTCATATTCGTCATCATGTTTATTCATAATTCCATCCTTTCCTTATTTAGGAAAAGAACGTCGATGTTGAATCTGATAGAGAACTACGGCACTGGCTGAAGCCGCATTGAGTGAACGCACTGTCCCGGCCATGGGGATACTAATCAGATAATCACAGTTTTCTTTGACCAAGCGGGATAGCCCTTTCCCTTCAGCGCCGATGACAATCGCCACCGCAGTGTCAAAAGAGAAATTGTAGAGATCCTGGCCTTCCCCACTACAGCCGACAATCCAGTAACCCCGCGCTTTTAAAAATTTGATGGCGTTGTTGATATTGCTGACGGCAGCCACTTTTACGCTGTCAATCGCCCCACTGGAAACTTTAGCTACTGTGGCATTTAGTGGCGCGCTTCTTCTTTTAGCGATAATTACTCCCTGGGCTCCCGCCCCGTCGCAATTGCGCAGTATCGCGCCCAAATTGTGCGGATCTTCAATGCCATCCAGTATTACCAACAGACCTAATTGATCTTCCGGTACCGCTTGCAGCAGTTCTTCTAAGCTATAGGTGCTATACTCCTTAACGGCAATTACCACCCCTTGGTGTTTGTCACTTCCGCAAAGAGCGCTTAAGCGCTGTTTATCCACCAGCTCAAAAGCGATATTCTGTTGGGCAATCAAAGCCTGCCACTTACTGTCATAGGCGGACTTACTCAAATAAAGTTTATGGATTTCACGGTGATTTTCTATCAGAGTCAATCCAACATTCTTACCGTAAAGGTAGCTTATCATAAGTCACGCTCCACAATAATCCGCGTCTTGTTCCAAATTTGTTCCAAACGCTCAGCATTGCCACTTAAGTAGTAATAACCCCACAAGGCTTCAAAACCGCTAGCCATCTTATAAGTTTGCACTGTGACATTTTTAGCTTTGGAGTTGCCTTTATAATTCCTTCCCCAATGATAGATCGCAATTTCTTCCCCACTCAGAAAATCGCTTTCCAACATTGCCGCAACTACCTGCGCTTGCCCTTTGGCACTGATAAAAGCAGCGGCCCTTTGTTGCAGGTCTTGGGATTTTGTCCATCCTTGGCTCACCAAAAATTCACGGACTTTTAAGGTCATCACCGCATCACCGATATAAGCTAAAATGTGGCCGTTGTTTCCCCCAGCATTGACCATCAAATTAGCCCTTTATCGCTTAAATCTTTTCTATACTTATCGGCTGTCGTAAAATCTTTGTCGGCTTTAGCTTGCTGCCACATGTTATATAAGTTGCGATCTTCCACTGTCAAATCAAAACTGGCAACCTCAATACCCAACAAATTCAACATCAGCTGTAAAGCTCTGACTTTTTCACTTAGAACCTTGATATTAAGATCTTTTAACCGCAAATCTTGATTGATTTCTTTTACCGTCTCAAATATCACGGCATAAGCATTGGGCGTATTCAGATCATCATTCAGACAATCCAGAAAAGCCAGATAAGAGCTTTCATCATAATCTGCACTTTGATAGTCTTGTAGGGCAAGCTGTAAGTGCGCTTGTTTTAAAGCTTGGTTGATTTTAAAGAGCTCACTCGCTGCTTGAGTGATCAGTTCTTCACTTAACTGCAGTTGCGCCCGATAATGCGCTCCCAGTAATATCCAGCGGGTATTTGCTACCCCTAAGCGATCGATGACATCTTGAGCTAACAATTCATTACCTAAAGATTTACTCATCTTTTCGCCATCAATATTT
>CAZUQA010000077.1:0-8693 GCA_964622375.1 uncultured Erysipelotrichaceae bacterium
TTGCTGGGTAGAATAAAGGAAAGGTAAGAAGGGAATGGTAAATATTAAGATACCTTATGGGCGTACGATGTTGGAGGTGACAATCGATGATCGTTGTTTTCTTGGTAGCCTAACTTCAAACTTACATGAATATCGGGCCGAATTATCACAAGAAGCCTTAGTTAAAAAAGCTTTAGCTCAGCCCGTTGGGGTATCAGGTTTGGCTGAGTTAGCTAAGGATAAAAAGAGAATAGTCATTATTACCAGCGATCACACCAGGCCACTCCCCAGTAAAATAATTACCCCGCTACTATTGCGGGAAATACGACGGGGGAATCCCCAAGCGGCTATTACAATTTTAGTAGGCACCGGTTGTCATAGAAAAACCACGAAAGAAGAGCTAATAGAGAAATTTGGCGAAGATATTGTAGCGAGAGAAAAGATTGAGGTACATGATTGTGATGAGTCGGAAATGGCTTATTTGGGGAAAGCGCCTTCCGGCGGTGAAGTTTACATTAATCATCTAGCTGTGGAAAATGATCTTCTGGTAGCTGAAGGAGTAATTGAGCCCCACTTTTTTGCCGGGTTTTCCGGAGGCTATAAGTCAATTGTTACCGGAGTGGCTTCACGTAAAACGGTTCTGTATAATCATAATGCGGAATTTATTGCGCATCCGGCAGCTAAAACCGGGGTTGTGCTAAACAACCCGATACAAGAGGATATAAATTATGCCGGCAAAAAAGCCAAGTTAGCTTTTATCTGTAATGTGATTGTCAATGCTAAAAAAGAGATTGTTTATGCTGTCGCCGGAAAGTGCGACTTGGCACACAAACAGGGTTGTGACTTCTTAGCTCAACAGTGTAGTGTTAAGGCGATACCGGCTGATATTGTCATTACTTCAAATGGCGGCTATCCTCTCGACCAAAATGTTTATCAAGCGGTAAAAGGTATGACGGCAGCCGAAGCGACCGTGAAAGACGGGGGGATAATTATTATGTGTGCTGCCTCTGAAGATGGAGTCGGTGGCGAAGAATTTTACAAAACCCTGGCCGAAGAAAAAGATTTAGCGGTCATAATCACTTCTTTCACAAATACGGCAAAAGAGAATACCCGAGTTGATCAATGGCAGTCCCAAATATTTGCCCGCGTTTTGAAAAAAGCTCAGGTGATTTATGTCTCAAAGTTGGATGAAAAAACCATACGGGATTTACATATGTTACCGGCAGCATCAATTGAAGAAGCACTTAAGAAAGCGCGACAGCTACTAAATAATCCCCAGGCTGGTATTGTGGTGATACCGGACGGGGTAGCAGTAGTGGTCAAATGATGCTTACTCAATACTCTTTAAAGAAGCGACCATATCGATTCTTCTTAGCTTAAAACTCATTATCAAATTCACAAACATTGCGAAAGTAGTTGATAGAACTATCGCATAAAGATAACTGGGAGGGTTGATAAGCTCCGGAAACACTAACATATCAATCTCTATGGTGCTAAGAATATAACGGTGGAGAAAAACACCGGCAATTAAGCCGCAGATAATACCACTGAGTGTGACAGCAATGGTTTCCCGATAGATATACCGCACTAACTCAGTATCATAGAAACCTAAAACTTTGATAGTAGCTAATTCTCTGTTTCTTTCGGTAATGTTGAGATTAGTGATGTTAAACAGAACAACGAGGGCCAATGCACAAGCTATTATAATTAGAATTAAGGTCACGGCCTGTAAGGCATCGGTTGAATTGTTGATGTTATCTTTGATGTCTGGGGTTTTCATTACTCCTCTGACATAATCTTGAGTCAGCAGGTTGCTGGCTGTTTCATCAATAGACGTGGTTTTGACATAAAGGTTATTGAAGAGAGGCGCTTCACCAAGCAAATTCTCATAAGTCTGGGGCGTCAGATAGATATAGTGGAAAACGTAGTTCTCCACGATAGCTTTTACCGCTAAATTGTAGGTTCTTCCTTCACCTAAGCTAAAACTAAGCGTATCTCCTACTTTTAAATTGGCGGCCCGGGCAATTTTTTCACTTATTACAGCACCATCATTGTTTAAGGGAATCACCGCTTTAGTGAAGCGGTCATAGAGCTTAATGAAACCGGAAAATTTGGCAGGGTCTTGAGGGACGACAACAAACGCTGACATATTACCGGAAGTTGTTTGAACATCGGTAGCTTTTGTGTACACAAATAAATATTCACCATTGATTAATTCTGTCAGTTTGTCTTTTTCCTGGGGCGTAGCACTATCCTTGATGTAGATGATACTGTTATAAGCAATGATACGATCATATTGTTGACTTGCGATGGCACTTATGCTGTCCTTTAAACCAAAGGCGGTCAGGATAAGAGCAGTACAACCGGCGACACCACTTAGCGTCATAAACACACGTTTTTTGTAGCGAAAGACATTACGGATAGTCACTTTGCTGATAAAGTCGAGTTTTGACCAAAAGCCGGATAATCTTTCAAGAATAATCCTTTTCCCTTTAGCCGGGGCTTTGGGTCGCATTAGCTCAGCTGGAACCTCTTGTATGGTTTGGGAAAAACTCAGCCAGGTCATCAATAAGACAGCGGTTATCGAACTTACAACAGCAACAGCACTGACGAATAATGGAATGGGGGTAACTAAGGGGGCCATAACATACAAATGGGAGTAAGCACCATAAATTACCCGGGGAATAATCGTGCTACCTAAAACGACACCTAAAATGCCACCAAGAAAGCTGACACTAAAAGCATAAATCAAATATTTTAGCATTATCTTGAAAGCCGAGTAACCTAAAGCTTTATAGATGCCGATTTGGGGGCGCCTTTCCTGTACCATGCGGGTCATAGTAGTCGTGCTCATTAGCAAAGCGACGGCTAAAAACATCAGCGGCAATACTCTTCCCACTTTCTGGAGGCGATAGGTGTCTTGATAGTAAGAGTAGAAAGCTGTTCCATCTTGCCGCGAAAAATAAAACCACTCCGGTTGCGGAGCTTGGTCCAGAGCATCTTGAGCTTCTTCAATGAGGTCTCTGGCTTTCTGTAAGTCGCGGTAGCTTTTTATTTCTTCGCTTTTTAATGCTGACAAGCCCTGGCGGTATTTAGCGAAACCAGAATAATAGAGTGACCAGTTTTCATCAATTTTATTTTGGCTCTCTTGCGCCATATCATTGAGAGTTGCTTGAGCAAGCTCTAGCAGCTGCCTGGCTTGATCAATAGTGTTTTGTTGAGTGGCAACCTCCAGCCAGCTGTTGTCAATCTCGCTTTGAAGTAGCGCCAGATGATCCAACCCCTGGTAAATAGCAGCGTATTGACTGTCAAGTTCCGGTGAAGTTCCATAGGGACCTTGAGCTTGTAATAAAGCTAAAGCGGCATTAAGTTCCTGCCGATTATAATCAATTTCATGTTGACTGTTCTGCAGAAAGCTACGGTAAGCATCAAGGCTGTCCTGCGCATTGGCCAGCTCAGCAGCATTCTGATCGATTTCCTGTTGTGAGCTAAGTACCATATTATCGCGATTGATTTGGCTAGCTAACAACAGCATCTTGGCGGACTGCAATTTTTTCTTTGTTTTCCTTAGTTTATTTTGTGCTTTATGTAGTTCTGTACTTAAGCGTTTTTCCCCAGCAGCGTACTCCCGCCAAGCTTCATCAATAGTTTCCTGCAGGCTACGATATTCTGCTATTTTGCTGTCTACTAGTTGGGTGCCCAGGTCGGTGATGAACTTTATTTGTTCAGCGACCGTGCTGAAATAGCGAGCTGACAAATTATCAATATTTGCTGTAGCCTCTAGGGTCACATAAATATCAGTAAAGACCTCAAGTTGATAGGCGTCTTTGGCTAAATACAAATAAAAATTAAGGCGCCCGTCACCTAATTGTGTACTACCGAGATCGTGGCTGTTGATGTACAAAGGTGAAGCGACTATTCCGACAATAGTGAAGGTCGGGGAAGAGAAAAACTTGTAGTAATCGTCCATTTTGTCTAAACCTAAATTTATTTTGTCACCCAATTGATAATGGCCGTAGTCGATTAACTTTTGGTCGACCAGACACTCAGCAGCAGATTGTGGTAAATTACCGCGTACTAAGTCAATTTTGTTGAGGTTTTCCGGTAAAGCGTGGGTTCGCAAAGTCAGCATTCTTTCGTTGTGGTAAAGGTAAACATCGCAACTGTAAGTGGCTTCCATTGTTTTAACGGCTACGTTTTGTTTAAAAGCCGTGATGTCATCTTGAGTAAAACCGACGGTAGATTTAATATGTAAGTCATAAAGGGCCTGTTGTTGGTAACTGGCATTTGCCAGCAAACGCATGTCAATAGCTGTTCCGTAAATTCCGACGATGGACATAGCACCTAAAGTGCTTATTATCAGTAGGGAAAAGAAGCGCGTAGCGGAGTGTTTAATTTCCCTAAAGACATCTTTCCAATAAGCTTTCATCACTCTACCATTCGACACTACTGACATCTTGGGGCTGGGGATTGTCGAGTATGGCTTCCACTTTACCACTTTTTATTTTTACCACGCGATCGGCAATTGGGACAATGGCGCTATTATGGGTTATCAAGACAATAGAAATGTTATGTTGCTGACAGGTGTTTTGTAGTAGCTGTAGAATACCTTTCCCGGTTTGATAATCAAGGGCTCCGGTAGGTTCATCACATAAAAGTAGTTTGGGCTTTTTCGCCAGTGCCCGAGCGATAGCCACCCTTTGTTGTTCGCCACCGGACAGCTGCGCCGGGAAATGATCTAAGCGATCCTGCAAACCAACTTGGCGCAATACCTGCCGGGGATCAAGGTTGTCTTGCTTAATGTGCAATGAGAGTTCCACATTTTCTAAGGCTGTCAGATTGGGGATTAGATTGTAAAACTGGAAAACAAAGCCGATATCGTTACGGCGGTACGCGGTAAGTTGCTTATTGGACAAATTAGTAATCTCTTTTCCGTCGACTACAACTTTGCCGGAGCTAACAGTATCCATGCCCCCAAAAATGTTGAGTATCGTGGTTTTGCCGGCTCCGGAGGGCCCGACAATCACACTAAACTTAGCTTGTTGCAAAGAGAAAGAAAGGCCGTCAATGGCTTTGATGTCGACTTCGCCACTGTGATAAGTACGAACTACATTAGAAAAAACCACATAATCATCAAGCATCACTTCAGTCTCCGAGTATTTAGTAAAATGATAACACAAAATTCCGTAAATTCTAACAAAAAGTAGGAATGACATTTATTAAATTACGTTAAAAGACAGTTAAATATAGATTATATATTGATTAAATTACTATTAATTGCTAATATTTAGTTATTAAGCAGAATTGTGGGGGATTGTGATGAATGATGATATTTTAAACTTAGAACAAGCTATGGCATTCTTTGGGGTCAGTGAGCGAACATTGATAAAAATGTTGAGAGAAGAAAAACTGCCGGCTAGAAAAATCGGGCGCGAATGGCGCTTCAGCAAAACAGCTTTGTTGCAATGGCTAGGAAGTGGTAATTCCTTAGATTATTTAAACCAAGCCGAACTTTATCGGGTAGCTGAAGATGAAAAGGCAGAAATCGGACTACTGCTAAAGAGAATTGCGACTTCTTTGGAAATACTAAATAGCCGGCACAACAGCATTAAAGCTATACTGCCGGAAATTAGTGAAGATGTCGCGCTACCAGCTATAGCGACTTTACGCACAAGTTATAAAAAACAAAGAGATATCGAAAAACTGACTTTTAAGATATTTTGGTTGAGTAAAGAACAATAATATGGAGGAATGACATGTTAAATATTATATTGTTGGGTTTAGTTAGCTTTTTTACCGATTTAAGTACAGAAATGGTTTACCCGCTTATTCCGCTTTACCTTACTTCAGTTTTTGGTGCAACTCCGTCTTTAGTGGGGGTAATTGAAGGTATAGCCGAAAGTATTGCCAGCTTACTGAAAGTATTCAGCGGTTATGTAACCGATCGTTACCAAAAGAAAAAAGCCTTGGCTTTTTCCGGTTACTTTCCCAGCATGTTATATAAAGTAACTCTGTTGTTTGCCAGTTCGTGGCTGGGCATTCTTGGGGCCAGGATTCTTGATAAAATAGGAAAAGGCATCAGAACAGCGCCACGCGATGTCTTAGTCAGTGAAAGCACAGACAAGGAAAACATGGGCAAGGCTTTTGGTATTCACAAAGCTTTGGATATGGGTGGCTCCGCTTTGGGAATCTTAGCGACTTATTTTATTCTTAAAGGAATGAAAGATAACTATGATTTTAAAAAAATGTTTGTTTTATCGATAATTCCGGCAATTATGGGTTTATTGATGTTCATCTTCATCAAAGAAAAAAAGCAGATCAGAGTTGTTAAAGCAAGAGAAGCTTTTTGGCGTAATATCGGGAAGTTGGATGGACAATTACGTTTGTATCTGTTAGTAGTGTTTCTGTTTACTTTAGGAAATTCCTCGAATTCTTTTTTGATTCTCCGCGCTAAATCTACGGGTTTTACGACGGTATCGGTTATCTTGTTGTATTTTATCTATAATATCATTGCCTCTTTATTGTCAATTCCGCTGTCCAGGCTGTCAGATAAAGTTGGTAGAAAAAAACTATTGGTGCCAGGTTACCTTACTTTTTCTCTATGTTACTTTGGCTTTGCTTTTGCCAGTACAGCAGTGATGATGGTTGTGGTCTTTGTGATTTACGGTATTTACACTGCCATGATTTCCGGAGTAGAAAGAGCATTTGTCGCTGAAGTTGCTCCCAGCGACTTAAAGGGAACGATGTTAGGCTTACATTCTACGATTGTCGGTTTGGCTTTATTGCCGGCTAGCATTATTGCCGGCTTACTTTGGGATAATTTCGGGGTAGTTACTCCCTTCATCTTTGGCGCTTGTATGTCGCTTCTTGCGGCTTTGTTATTGTTGTTTTATATGAAAAACCCGCAAACAGCCAAACAAAGAATATAAAATAATTTGTTACCAAAGCTAACTAAACAGCAATATTATGCCATTTTGATCCGGCAAATCGCCGTTGAACCAAGAATACCCGTAAACTGATGTCAATAATTGAAGCACCCCAAGCCCCCATTAAACCCCAACCAAGGAGGTTTACCGCAATGATGCTGAAGAGCGGGCGAATGATGGCGACACAGACTATGAAAACAATAGCCACAAAGAAGTTGTCTCCGGCACCACGTAAACAACCGGACAAGACGACAGCGGTGGTTTGAAAAGGTTGGAAAGCCGCTACTAAATAAAGCAACTTTACTGCCAGGATTATCGATTCGGCATTATTGGGGTCGTTGCTGCTGAGAAAAATACTGACTAAAGGATATCTGAAGATAATAATACTGCTGGCTATCAATAAACTGATAAGTAAAGCAAGGCGTTGGGAGCACTTGCCGTAAATAATGGCATGGTCCGGTCGTTTCTTGCCTAACATCTGACCCACTAAAGAGGTACTGGCAGCGGAAAGGCCGTTACCGGCTTGAAAAGAAAAACTAAGAAACTGCATGCCCACTTGATGGGCAGCGAACACCTTAGTGCCGAGATTAGCTATCACGATGGCATAAACAAACAAACCGAGACGTTGAGCTACTTGTTCAATAAGTGAATTCCCCCCAATTTTGAAAATGGCTTGTACGGTTTCTTTGTGGAGCCGCCAATCATCGCTAAAGGAAAGATGAAGAAACTGCTGCTCTTTGTTATTGCGCAAAACACCATAAAGACTTAAGATCAAACCGACACATAAACCGATGCCGCTAGCCCAAGCATCACCAGCGACACCTAATTTGGGGAAACCAAAATTTCCGTAGATGAAGCAGTAGTCAAAAATAATATTGACGATATTAGCTGTCAGATTTGCGAACAACGGCGTTCTGGTGTTGCCGGCTCCTCTTTGGGCCGCATTAATGCAAATGGTTATCACTTCAACCGGAAGAAAATAAATCATGATTTGAAAATAGGTGGCAGCCATTTCACTGGTTTCCGGTTTAGCTCCGGCAATTAACATGATTTCCCGAGAAAACAATAAAGCCAAAGTAACCAATACAGCAACTATCATTAAAGCGATAAGCAAAGCATTGCGTAAAGCGCGATTAGCTTCACTAGGCCGGTTTTCTCCTTTGCGCCGGGCAACAATGGCAGTAAGCCCGACATTTAGCGCAAAGAACATAGCCAGTAAGATGAAACGCGGTTGTCCGGCTAAACCAACAGCAGCGATAGCCTCAACACCCAAGCGACTGACCATGACAACATCGACAGAACCGATCAAAGACATAAAGACCATTTCGATGATTGACGGGATGGCAAGTTTTAACAGTCGACTGTAAGCTTCTTTACTCTTTGGTACTTCACCTTGAAGATACTTAGGTGCAACCATATACTTAGTTGAGAAAAATCTCCTTAAAATAATTAGCAATGTTCTATCCCCTAAAGCTATTTAGCTTGACAATGAAAATAGCTAAAACCCGCAAATTTCTTTCTTCAGTTTTAAGATATAACGCGGCGTTAATAAAGTCAAGAAAACCCAGGTTTTGGTTGGCAGTTTTCTATAAAATAATGATGTAAGAGAATAATTAAAAGTTCCTGATAATTTTTTTCAGGCGTAACACTTGGGAGGCACTGAGTTCTGTTATTCGACTATTTATAATATTAAGTATTTCTTTTTTAGCATGGTCCGATAAACTAGCTTGTAAGCGCTCAGCATGTTGCGGTATTTCTTTGGGCCGACAACTGCTGAAGTGTTCTATA
>CAZUQA010000078.1:0-11180 GCA_964622375.1 uncultured Erysipelotrichaceae bacterium
ACTGTGTTTCTTATTGTTTTTTCACGCCTACGGAGTAGGCGTATAGGCGCATAAAACGCTTTTGCGCCGTAGCCTTCCAGCAAAAAAGCGTTAAAGTGAACGGTAGTGAACAGCTTTTCGCTGGAAATCAGTTACGAACTGCTTGGCGGTCACGGAGTGCCGCCGTTGGTAACTCAACCAAGCTTTTCTTTTTCCGCTTTTTTCCACCTTCACTTTTTTGTCCAACTTACCTTGAATAGTGAGGCAAATCATGTAATCACATAATTGGCGAATCAAAGGTTTTTGCCTTGTCATTTTCAAAATAGAAAGTGCTAAGTGTTCGAGTTAGCAAACATCTTTACCGTTTTAAGCAGTTATGAAATTCTATGCAACCGCTGTGTGCTCTCGTTATCAATACAACCAATTCTTAATTTTTTCGACCACTCTTTGTTTTTAGTTTGTCAAATTGGCTTAAAAATTGAGTAGCTATTGATTTTTCTCCATTCTTTCAACATAAATTTTAAAAATAGCACTAAGATTTCATTCTCCTAATGCTTTTTTCGTTCTTAATAACTTTCTGTTTTTCGCTGTTTATTCCGTTGTTTCTTCTTCAGCTTTTACCACCGAAGTCTCAGCTTCTTCCTTCTTTGTGACTTTTCCGGCTTTCTTGTCAACTTTATCAGCGATTTCACTGATTTTAATGTTAACTTTCAAACTGCGGAATACCAACAGATACAAAGCTAAACCTAAGTAGTTGAACAAGGCAAAGAAAAAGCCCATGAAAACCCCACTGACTATACAGATGATAAAACCGGCAACTGCGGCAATCGGTCCTGACAAATCCGGTGTCCAACCAAAGAGATCCACATTTACTGCAGGTTCAGCCCCCATAAAGAACGCAACCGCCATGATTATTCCAACAAATACTCCAAAAAACATACCACCAATTACATTGAGCTTCACAAATGAGCCAAACTTAATTTTCCTCAATTTGTACTTTTGCATATTCTGTCCTCCTTTATATATCAATTACTCTTTTCCCAGTAATTTATACATCCTTTTTTTATAAATCTCAACCCCCGGTTGATCAAAGGGATTGGTATTATTAAGATAAACACTTAACGCTACGGCTTTAAAGAAGAAATATATCAGTAAACCGTAGTTAAATTCAGCAATTTTATCGATAGTAATCAGTAAATTAGGAACTTTACCATCTTCATAGTGGGCTGCTAGAGTCCCTTGAGTTGCCATTTTATTGATAAAATCCAAAGATTTGCCACCCAGATAGTTCATTTGGTCATCGTTGCGCTCATCGGCGGGAAAAATCAAGTCCTGTTGCGGTTCTTTTACCAACAACAGAGTCTCAAAGAAGATTTTTCTACCATCTTGGACAAACTGTCCCATAGAGTGTAAATCTGTTGAATAGTTGACACTACCCGGCAACAAACCTAAGCCTTGTTTGCCCTCACTTTCACCAAATAACTGTTTCCACCATTCTGCCATCATCGCCAGTTGGGGTTCATAGCTGACAAATAATTCTGCGGTTTTCCCCATTTTATCCAGAATTCGCCGACAAACGGCATACTGGTAGCTGGGATTTTCTTCTATTTTGACTTTGCCATATAGCTCATACCCCACTTTGTAGCCTCTTAGTATTTCATCAATGTCGCAACCGGCAACAGCTAAAGGCAATAAACCCACCGGTGTCATCACCGAGAAGCGACCGCCGATGTCAGCGGGAATCACAAAAGTCGGATAGCCGGCAGCCTCTGCCAAATTCTTCAAGGTACCTTTTTTACCATCGGTAGTCGCAATAATCCGCTGTTTAGCTTGCTGTCCATAACGTTTTTCCAAGTATTGGCGCAGTATCCTAAAAGCGACAGCAGTTTCCGTGGTTGCTCCGCTTTTGCTGATGACATTCAAATAAACACTTTTGTTTGCTAAGTAAGGCAAAAGCTGATTAATATAGTCAGCTGAAAAACTGTGGCCACAATAGATTATTTCCACTTTCCTTTTCGGAAACAAACCCTGTAGCATTTCAATAGCCGAACGGGCGCCCAGATAAGAACCGCCGATACCGCAGACCAAAAAAACATCGGCTTGCTCATTAATTAAGGAGGCTAAAGCCTTTATTCTTTCTACTTCTGAGCGGTCATAGTGCTCAGAGTAGTCAAGCCAAACTAAATAATCGTTACCTAAACCGGTCTTTTCGTGAAGCTGTTGATGCGCCACACTAACGCGGTCTTGCCAACTATCAAGTTCTTCGTTTATATAAGCATAACGATAATCAAAACTAAGCATTCTAGTCCCCTTAAACAGTATTCAATCTTTGGTATATTATAGCACATTAGCCTCAGTTTTGTTATAATTGGGAATGAGGTATTTATATGATCGATTTCATGTATCCGTTTTGGTCGGGCTTAATCGCCATTGTCAGTGCCCAATTGGTCAAACCGTTGATACTATATGTTCGTAAAAAAGAATGGAATCCCCGCATTATTGTCGAAAGTGGCGGCTTCCCCAGTTCGCATACCGCCGCGGTTTTTGCCTTAGCTTTAGCCGTGGGCATCCAAGAAAACTTTAACTCCACCATCTTTGCGGTAACCTTGATCATCTCGCTGATAATCGCTTACGATGCTGCCAATGTTCGCTATTATGCCGGTCAAAACATCCAGATTACCCACCAACTGATAAAGGATATCCAGGACTTAACAGCCTTGGAATTTAATGACCCGATCTATGCCATCAAGGTCAAGGAAGTACTTGGTCACAAATGGATCGAAGTTATTGCCGGAGGTATTTGGGGAATACTGGTAGCTTTGGTGTTACTATATTTCAAATAAATCTATGGAAGAGAAAATAATTGCCGTACTAGAAAAAATCCGCCCTTATCTACAAAATGACGGCGGAGATTTAGAATTCGTCAGTTTCGACAGCGAAAGTGCTATTGTCTATATTCGTATGCATGGCGCTTGTTTAGATTGCATCGGTATTGATGAAACTTTGAAACTGGGCATTGAAGTCTTAGTTATGGATGAAGTCCCGGGCGTAAAAGGCGTCGAGCTGGCTCCGTTATCATTTGAATAAACAATCTCAGGATCTGACAAGTGGCCACTACTCAACAAGAGTGGTCATTTTTATAAAACTCTGACCATCGGAATGACTACAGCTGTAACCGGTATTTTGCAGTAAGCGCAACACTGCTGTACTGTTATAGCCGGCTGTAGTCAGTATCATCTTCACATAATTATCGTCACTTTTAGCTAAAGCTTCATAATCAATTTCTTGCAGTATAAAAGTATATTTCATTATCAGGTTTTTCTGTTCTTTTGATGAGCCGATAAAGGTATAAACTCCGGCATAATCTTGTTGGAAGATACTGTTGCGGCTTAGAAATTCAATCATCATCGCGGCGAACTCACTTTCAATTTCTAAAAACATCCAGAAATCCCAAGCCGTAACTTCACCACTATCAGCCTGATAGCTCACAAAAATATGGAAAGTGCTATTATCGGCATCTTTGATACTGCATTTATAAAGAGCCGATTGTTTAGACGCAACAAAAAGAGTTTCCGGCTCGGCACCGGCAACCCTACAACCGAGAATTAATATGGCTATTGTTAAGATTACGATTATTTTTCTCATAAATTCCTTTTCCGTGAGTAAAACTACACAAAAGTCACTTTCCGGTCTTAATCGTATTGTATTTACTGGTTTTATTCAAATAAAATGACCGCTTATGGTTCAAGATTAGTGGTCATTTTATCCAATTTTACTGACAAGATGTTTATTTTCGCTTTTCAATCAAAGCTAACAATTCTTCGCCTCTTTCCGAAATAAGTCTCCCACCCTGGTTTTCCCAATAAGCACCGCCAAAGCTGGTCTCTGTTAAGGAAAGCAAAGGAATAGCCTGTACCCTTTTAAAGACCGTCGACTTTATCGACTTTAAAAACCAACGCAAATCCGCGATAAAGTCGGCATCATTGTCAAAATAACTGTCTTTCCAACAACCCAATTCGCTTCCCTGCCAGCTGTTTTCTAGATACTGACGCAACAGTTTTTCCAATTGCAGTCCACTAGGAGATAACAGTTGTTGGAGTAAAAGGTCATGATAACCCCACTTCATCGGGTCGACTTGTTCTTTCTTGAGTTCGGCAGATGGCGCAACATTAAAGATGTAGCTATAGTTTTCCCTTTTAGGAATAAGGTTTTCCGGAATCACTGTTTTTTTACAGTGGCGATTGATTTGGCTCGCTAGTTCAAACAACTCGACTTTCAATAAATCGCCCAACAAGGCTAGAGCCCCGATGGAATCACCATACAAAGTATAGTAACCCAAAGCTACCTCCAGTTTATTGCCGTTGTTGATAACCACGCCTTTGTTGTGGGCAGCATAACCGGATAATAGATGGCCACGTAAACGAGCTTGGATATTTTCTTGGGTTAAAGTTTCAATTTCGTTTCTCGTGGTTAGCTGCAAAGCTTTTAAGCTTTCCTCAACTAAAGCATCAATAGCGACTTCATGATACTCTATCCCCAAAGTTGCAGCCAAGCTGCGGGCATTATTTTTCGTCTTCTCACTGTTGTTTGCCGTCGGTAAATTATAAGCAATAACCTTTTCTTTGCCTAATGCTAAAACCAGCAAAGCCGCCGAGATACTGCTATCTAAGCCCCCGGATAAGCCGACAATCCATTTCATTTGTCCGTTAAGCAACAAGCGATCAAAAGTGCGCAAAGCGTATAACAACACCTTAATTAATTCATCTTCTGAACTTACCGTTTTTTCACTTTTTTCACGCAGTAAGCCCGGAATATACTCGCCGCTATCTCTGGCCAGCAATTGACCCTGACGATAAATCTGACAATCACCGTCGTAGACAAAGAAGTTTTTGCCGTTATTTTCCAAACCTAAATTATTGCAGTAGACAACTGTGGCTTTCACACTCCAGCTTTGAAGTGCCTTAGCACGTTGTTCTTTTTTATTCAAACGATAAGGTGAATTAACGATGTTGACTATAACTTCGGCTGATGGCAATTGCTTTTGACTTAACCAGTACTCTCCGGCAGTTAAGCATACTTTGGTATCCTTAGCCAAAGTAAAGCAGGCAGCTGTCGGAACAAGCAGCCAGTTAGCGAAGTAACGACGGTCATTGAAAGTATCAGCTTGATTAGCGGCAGCATAGACATAGTAAGTTTTATTATCTACCGCCCTTTGGTATTTACCGTTTTGTGCGATAAAAGCAACATTGTAGAGCTGATTATCGCTTCTGATTACATTACCCCAGATGATGGTAATATCTTCACTTAAAGCGCAGATTTTGTCGTTGTAGCTCTCCAGTTCCGCCACAAAGTCCGCATTAAACCACAAGTCATTCAACAAGTGGCCGCTCAAACACAGTTCAGGAAAGACTATCATTTCTTGTCCTTTTTCTTTAGCTTCACCAATCAAACGACGCAGATGTTGGAAATTCTCCAGAGCTTGGCCATTGCTGATTTCTATTTGCGCAACTGCTATTTTCATTGTGTCCCCTCTAAGACTCGCAACAGTTCTTCGGCAGCTTTGTTTAATCCCACATTATTGTCCGACAAGCCTAAATGACTGTAGATTTCTCCGACAAAAATATCATTGTTAAAGAGTTGCTTAAAAGTCTTGTCAAAAATCTTATCACATTGATTTTGTCTTTGCATCGGACCGAAAGGATTGGCAAAATAAGTCTGCGTTAAACCTTTCTCATCGGTGGTGCCTAAGGCAATTCGTTTACCGGCAATAAAAACTTCTTTTGCTTCTTCAAAGCTGTTAAAACGCTTGATACCCAAGTCCGCAGTATAATTGTTGGCGTACAACATCATGTCAACCCGATGAGCTTTGATTACTTCTTTATAGGAGTTCACCGGTAGCACCAAGCGGGCATTGGATAAATGCGGATTAAAGAAAATCGAACGGTCCATATCTTTATAGGGTGAACCTTTTTCCAAATCATCCAAACGAATAAAGGCGCCGATTTCCGTTCCGCTGCAATAAACTTCACCATCTTTGATAAACATCTTTCCCATATCGTCGTAAATGATGTCCATTTTTTCAATCCGGTCACTGGCTAAGTTTTGTAAAGCTTCAATTGATTCGGATTTCCCGGCTCCGGAATCACCGACAATCACCACGCCCTTTTTGATACCGGACTTAAAACTGATATTGATCATGGCACCGTGTATCGGTAAATCGCCATCGGCTATTGCCCGGATATTATGTAGAGTTAAAGTGGTCTTCTTTAAATAACCGAAATAGTCGATCTTATCGGCATTATAAGAGACCGAACCGATGACCAAATTATTCTGGCGATCATCATAATAACAAACTGCATCTTTATCATCTTGATTACCAAACAACAAAATCAAATCAGGACAGCGATTGGCACAATCAAAATCAGCCGCCAATTCAAACAAACCGCTCAAAGCGACAATACTCGGTAAAAAATCACGGTGAAAATAGATAAACGCCAGTAAAGTGCCGACCTTAGCCGGATAAATCATCCACTCATCTTTGTTAAACCGGAAAGTGTTTAAAGGATTCTCTTTTAGCTCGATAAACTTACCTTCTCTTTTATTACTTTTAGGATAGAGTATCAGCGGCGTACGTAGCATCATGGCATCAATAAAAGGTATTTTCTTCAGTTTTTCATAGTAGCTTTCCGGTAGTTTGGTTTTAAAATCCCGCAAGACCACTGCGGCATTGGTCCCGGCTTGCAGTTGGCGATAAACCCGGTTTTTTGAACCCCGAATTTTTTCCTGAATAGCCCGATAAAAACCGATGACTAAATTGTTGAAGCGGGTATCACTGTCGATGAAGCGGGCGCTTTGATTATCACTGCCGCTATCGGCATGAATCAAACTGAAACGTTGAAATTTACGCCAGTAATTATAGATGTCTTCGACAATACTATCCATTATTGCCAAATCGCGCAAATAAGGATGTTCACAATCCTTGATTTCAAAGACATAAAGCATTTTAAATAAGCGAGTCAGCTCTTTAGCAGCAGTATCTTTCTTGCCATCAGCCACCAGAAATTGATAGAACTCATCCTGATGTTTTTTTGTGTGTTCAATATAGTCGCTTAAAAAAGCCGTAAAATACCCGGAATTGGCTAAATCTTGGACATCATTAAAATATCTTTGGGCAAAGTTGAATATCACCAGATTGTGACTACGATAGATATCTTCCTTCATAAATCTCCTAACTGTTTCTTTGTCGATAAACCTCAAAAGCAACTACCGCTACCGCGGAAGCGCTATTTAGCGCGTTATGAAAATCGTTTTGATAAGGAATGTAAATATTCTGTTGGGCTAAACTCATTATCTCTGCCGACAAACCGCGCTTCTCCCCGCCTAAACAGATAACCACTCCTCTATTGAAATCCTGTTGATAGATACTGTTGGCAGCTTTACGGGCACAACAGAGAATATCTACACCATTATACTTTAATTCCTTTAAGATTTCATCCGGACAATCAAGGTGATACTGCGGCAGAAATTCACTGGCACCGGCGCTGCTGCGACAGACCACTAATTCGGCATTTTGCCAATCACGCTTAGCGCTAATCACCCCCTGACAACCGGCAGCATAAAGGCTACGTAAGGCATAGCCGTAGTTATAAGGATCTTCAATACCTTCCAACAAAGCAATAAAAGGCTTTTCGATTTTTAGTAGCTCTTTATGGTTTAAACTCCGATATTCTTCGACTTCACTACAGATTCCGCCATGTTGTTTACCGCTACACATTTCCGCAATGGCATCTTTGGTAGTTAAAACAACTTCGATGTTTTCTTGTCTGCAGAGTTTTTCAATAAAGCGAAAATTGGCGTCTTCTTTCAGCTTTTTCTCACTGATAAAAACCCGATTCACTTTTCTTTTTTTGCCTTGTATGGCTGCCTTTACACTGATGGCCCCTTCAAATATCATCATTGTTTTCCTTTCTGATGAAAGCCCCGACCGTCAAGGGAAATTCTACCGGTAAATAAGCCAGCATCATCGGCTTGTTGGCAATCTCGATTTCAGTCATAGTTTCATCGTAAATCTTCGCGACTTTAAAATAGCGCTTTTCTTCAACTTTATTTGCCTCTATCACTTCTAGATAGTCATTAACTTTGATCAAATTGCGTACTTGGATTTTTACCATTTTCTTTTCTTGGTTATAGTCCAACACATTGGCGACATACTGATTGTTGACGAAATTGCTCTCTTTTTGATAAAGATAAGCACTACTGTTGATTTCCCCGGCTAAAAAACCAAGGGCGGTACTGCGGTTTTCCGCTTTAGCCAGTTCTTTTAAATAGTAAGGCAAACGCGCTGTTGCCAAATCCGGGTTTTCATAATACAAATCGATAAACTCGCGATAGGTTTTGGTTAAAATCGCAATATAGTAAGCGCTTTTCATGCGTCCTTCGATTTTTAAGCTACTGATACCACTTTCAATTAATTCCGGAACAAAGGCTAACCCGCAGAGATCTTTAGAGCTAAGTGAGAAATAACAGTCATCCTGACTAACTTTTCTTTCACCGGCAAACAAATGGTAATCCCAGCGACAGGATTGAGCACAACCGCCACGATTGGCATCACGACCTGTCATTTCATTGCTCATGATGCAACGTCCGGAATAATTACTGCACAAAGCGCCATGAATAAAGACCTCCAAATCGATAGAACTATTCTGTTTTAAATTCTTAATTGACTCTAATGACAGTTCACGAGCTAAAATGATACGATCTGCTCCCAAATCTTGAAAGTAAGCACAATCCAAACTATTCAACAAAGATAACTGGGTACTCATGTGAAACTGATATTTTAAGTTCAACCGTTTTTTCAAACTTAATAAATAAGGACTGGCAACAATGACGGCATCACAAGCGCTAGCATCCAGTTGTTTCAGATAATCAGTAAGGCCGTCCATATCTTCATCGTGGAAAAGCATGTTAACGGTAACATAGATTTTCCGCTGTCGCTGATGAGCATAATCAACAGCTTCCTTAATATCGTCCAAGCTGAAGTTAGAAGCCCGATGACGTAAGGAATAAGCTAACCCACCAATATAGACAGCATCCGCCCCAAAATCAATCGCTGTTTTACAACGCGCTAAATCCCCGGCCGGTATCAAAAGTTCAATCTTATTCATCGCCGACCTCGATTTTGGCTTTGCTTGTCTTCTTGTAGTAAAAACCGTTGTAGTATGCTTTATTAGCTACTAAGGGTAGTTTTTCCTGAGCCTGATTCAGATCAATTTCCCCCAACAGATAACAGCGATATATTTCAATCACTTGCTCTTGTACTTCCCGGCTAATAAACAAGGGGTCGATAATCAGACAACAACAATATTCCGCCAGTATTTTCAGCTCAGCTAAGCTTTCTAAAACCGCAGCTGAATAGATACTGCTTCCCCGGGTTTCCTGAAGTAGTGGCATTTTCCCGGTTCTGGTAGTTTCCTGAATACTATAGCTTTCCTGTCGACAATAAGTATCTTCAATATATTCGAAGTAGCTGCTTAGAAACTTTCTTTTGCTTAGCGCAAGACTTATGTGGCCAAATACTTTTAAGGCACATTTGCCGGGATTGGATTTGGCAATCTCCACTATCTCAGCTAATGTAATAGCTGGTGACAAGATGATCGTTTGGTTTCTTTGGCCGTAAAAAGCCGCATCATAACGATTGGTAATCAGGGTATCGGCGCTATAGATTAAAGCTCCGGGATACTTAAGTGTTTGGGCTACTTGATAAACCGCCAAAGAGCTGTAAAGTATGCCGGTTATATTGTGCTCTTTGCACCAAAGCACAGCATCTTTCAGCTGTGCTAAATCACTTTCTTCGTAAGCTAAATTCAAAGCTAACCACAGCTTTTTGTTTTGTTGTTGCAAAGTGTGGTTTAGTTTCGCAATTTCTTCATAGTCGAAATAGGTGGGACAACGCCAACTTAAATCTTTTAAGCCGACATAATAAATATCAGCCGGCAAATAGGAAATTTGAGAACAACTCACTAAAGCACTGACCAGTTCTGCCATAGCTTAATTATAACAAAACCAGACACTAATGTTATTTTTCTGTTATACTTCTCAGTTACTGCGAAAAGGTTTTTTCCCGGAACGAATCTGTTGTTTCCACCGACAAGCATCATTGAGATGCATTAATAAATGGCGCGTTGGCGGCATCAGCAGCAGCCCAGCTACATCCTTGCTTCCCCAATAATCCAGTAACCAAATAGAATTTTCATCTTCACTGACGGCTTTACTGTCTCGCAACAACTCAAGCCCTGCTGCTCTGACTTTGCGAAATAAATCTTCAGCTTTCAACTGCTTTACGATGCTTTGAGTTTGTTTGCCGACCGCATTACGATAGTTGAGCAAGTCCTTAATACTTAAGCTTTTGCTAAGTGTCATTATTTCATCGTCATTTAGGGAATTGGCAGTGTCACAAATCGGACTATTGAGCTTGACTCGCAGTTTTTCATCAAACAGTTGGTGCTCTTCTTGCACTAAAACTGCCATTGTCATATCTTCAATGCGACTAATATGCCACAAGACCCAAGCTATAGTTTCGGCTTTGTTATCCGGCATTATACAGTACTCTGTCTCTGATAAATCGCCAAGCAAGGCATCAACAGCATTACCACTACTACCTGTGACTATCCCACAATGCAGTTGACCGTGCAGGTCAAGAAAGAGGGCTTGGGCTTGTTGCCATTTATCAGCTTGGCGGATAATCTGACTTAAGACTTTATGTTGCTGGCTTAATTCTTCGCCAAAGTATTTGCCCATACTGATATTTATTGCTCTGCCATTACTTCGGTAATTACTCTGAGCGCTGTATCGATGTTTTGGTAACTTAGCGCATCGGAAACCTGCAGACGGATTCTCGCACTGCCTTCCGGCACCACGGGGAAACCAAAGCCGATGGCGAAAACTCCCCGTTCAATCATTTTTTGGGAAACCTTGATAGCTTTAGCAGTTTCTTTGACAATTATCGGGATTATAGCCGCATCGCCCTCTAAAGGCTCTAAACCGGCTTCCTTTATTTTGTTACGCAGATATCGTGTTTTTTCTTGCAAGGAGCTGACAATTTGCGGATTTTTATCCACATAGTTAATGGCGGCAATAGCGATACCACAAAGCACCGGCGCTAAACCGTTAGAGAATAAATGGGGCCGTGACTTTTGAATCAA
>CAZUQA010000079.1:0-3907 GCA_964622375.1 uncultured Erysipelotrichaceae bacterium
TAAAAAAAGAAAGAGGTATTGACATGAAAAAACCTAAAACCCCTGTAATTATTATTGCTATCATTATTGCTATATTTATGGTGGGGATAATTGAACAGTCCGGAAACGCCGCTAGTGCCGCTAGTAATGAGCGAGCCTGCGCCATGATCACAGTTGCAGCGTCACAGGTTGGCAACAATGGTGAACCTTACTGGTCGTGGTACGGTTTCGATAACCGAGTTTCATGGTGCGCCTGTTTTGTGAGTTGGTGTGCTGATCAATGCGGCTATATAAATGCGTGTGTTATCCCGAAATTTTCATCTTGTCCGGTTGGTATAGCGTGGTTTCAGGAAGAAGGACTTTGGCAGCCGGCCAATGGTTATGTACCAAGGGCGGGAGATATTATCTTCTTTGACCGGGAGAACAACGGGACTCCCGACCATGTTGGTATTGTAGAAGATTGTAGCGGTGATGCAGTATCTACGATTGAAGGAAATTGCGGCGATCAATGCCTCAAGAAAACATATAGTTTATCTAGTTCGTTAATTGTTGGATATGGGACACCGGCGTATTAATTAATAGAACGGGGGGAGTAATTTACTTATGGCAGCAAAAGACAAACTTGCACAAAAGAGAGAGCAATTAAAAAAACTTGAGGAACGTATAGCAAAATTACAGGAGCAGGCATCAAGACTAAAAAAGGAAGTAAAAGAACTGGAAAATTTCGAGATAATCGCTGTAGTTGATGGCTTAAAGTTGCCAGTTGACCAAGTAAAATCTTTACTGCTGGAACTGGCGGCTAAAGTCGGCAACGGAGAACAGAAACAAAAGGACGAGCCTCCCGCAACCGTTGATACAGAATAAAAAGGACAATTTAATTGGAAAGGAGTAACCTAAATGTCTGTGTTAATTATCGCGGAAAAACCAAGCGTAGCCGGTGAACTGGCAAAGATCGTTGGCGCAACTAAAGGCGGGCAGGGCTATAAAGAGGGCAATGGCTATATTGTCAGTTGGTGCATTGGGCATCTGGTAGAGCTAGCTCCGCCGGATGCTTACGATCCGGCATATAAAACATGGCGGTTAGATGATCTGCCGATTATACCTGACGCTTATCAGATGCAGATTTCCGACCGGACAGCCGGCCAATTTAAAATCCTAAAAGAACTCATGGGCCGTGATGATGTAACGGAGCTAGTCTGCGCAACAGACGCCGGAAGAGAGGGCGAATTAATATACCGCTTGGTCTACCATGAAGCAAATTGTCAAAAGCCATTCAAAAGGCTTTGGATTAGCTCTATGGAAGAAAAAAGCATCCGAGACGGTTTGGCAGCCATGAAAGATGGTAAAGAATATGACAATCTCTATAAAGCAGCTCTTTGTCGGCAACGGGCCGACTGGCTAATCGGGATCAATGTAACGCGCCTCTATTCTAGAAAATATAAAAAAACTCTTTCTGCCGGTCGGGTACAGACTCCAACGGTTAACCTGGTGGTTAAGCGGCAAGTTGAAATCGACAGCTTTATACCACAAACATATTACAATATTATAGCTGGTTTAAGCACCTTTGAAGCCCGAACAAGGGTTGATGATAAAGCAACAGCTGATGAAATAATCAGCCGCTGCACCGGCAAAGAAGCCGTTGTAACGACAGTAACCAAAGAGGAAAAGAAAGAGAATCCCCAAGCTCTATATGATCTTACTTCTTTGCAACGAGAGGCTAACCGGTTGTTGGGATACTCAGCAAAGCAAACCTTAGAGTTGATGCAAACTTTGTACGACGCAAAGCTGGCAACATACCCAAGAACCGACAGCCGTTACATCACCGCCGACATGGCGGATTCCACAATGAATCTAATTAATGAGTTGATTAATCAAGGGCTTTATGCAAATTTAGTAGAATATAACCCCAAAAACGCTGAAATCAGCCGGTTAGTAAACGACGGAAGGGTTACGGATCACCATGCTATTTTACCGACTGCATCCGTGACCACAGAGAAGTATAATGCTTTGTCAACAGCGGAAAAAAACATCCTCACCTTGCTCATGTACCGGCTTTTAACGGCAGCCGATAAGCCTCATATTTACACGGCAACAAAGGCTGAACTGGATATCGAAGGTACGGTATTCGAGGCAGCCGGCAAGGAAGTGCTTGAGATTGGTTTCAAGGCCATCGAAAGCAAATTAGCACCAGCATTGACTCTTCCACAAAAAAAAGAAGGCAAAGAGAAAAAAGAAAAACAGGATAAAGCTTTGCCGCCAATGGCCGAAGGTAACAGATTTACAGTAGCCAGCATCAAAGCCGAGAAAGAAAAGACACAACCACCGAAGCCGTATACTGAGGATACGCTTCTGGCCGCCATGGAGAACGCAGGAAAGGACATTGAAGACGATGATTTAAAAGCAGTTATGAAAGATCGGGGATTGGGTACCCCAGCGACAAGAGCCGATATCATCGAAAATATCATTTCTAAAGGCTATGTTGTTCGGGATAAGAAAAGCCTCTTGGCGACCGAGCAAGCAAAAATATTTATGGGATTGGTTGCTGAAAAGATAAAACAGCCGGAGCTAACTGCCGACTGGGAAAGCAAGCTTGCTGAAATCCAAGGAGGTAAATATAGCGATAGCGATTTCATGGCGGAGCTAACTGATTTTTTGTTTGATCTGGTTAAAGAAGAAACGTCAAACCACTCACCAGAAAAAACTGCCGGTATTTTTGCCCGACCGGCAAAAGAAGCCGTAGGTGTTTGTCCCAAGTGCAAGAAAAACGTTGTTGAGTGGGAGAAATCGTTCTCCTGCGAAAGTGGTAAAGGCGGCTGCGGGTTTGTAATTTGGAAGTCGATAGCCGGTAAGGTTATAAGTAAGGCGCAGGCTCAAAAGTTAATGAAAAAGGGTAAAACAGACCTGATAAAAGGCTTCCATAGCAATAAAAGCGGCAAAGATTTTGATGCTTTTATTGTAATGAAAGCGGACGGAACAACCGGTTTTGAGTTCGAATCGAAAACAAAGAAGGTTAATAATGGTTAGTGGAGGGTGCAAGTGTGAAAAACTACTTATCAATTACTGGACACTGCGAGGAGGTTATTTTGTACATTACTTTGCCCGTTGTTATCGTTGACAATATGGAACAGGCTGAAGATGTCCAAAAACATATCAAGAAAATTCGGTTGTATGCAGATTATCTTGAAGTTAGCTTTAATTGGGAGAAATACCTGTTAAAAGATAAAGATATTGAAGGCGTTGAAATAGTTCACAGCGGGGAAATTAAAGGACAATCAGTTAACTGGTCCCTTGCTGACTGTTTCCGCGATTTAGAAGCGCGATGTCAAGAATTTTCATACCTTGATGCTCAAGGTATGAAATACCATTCATTTGAGTATTTAGCGTATGGTATCACAAATAAAGTGCTACTATGATTTTTTGTGTGCGGCCGGCAGCCGGATCCGGAGCGATGGACGCCCATGGCCGACGGCAGCCGGAGAGGCTTTTTTATGATAAAATGCTTAAAAATTCAATATTGATGCAGGATTATGATAGGTTAGACAAAATATGTAAATAGGTTGGTAATTCAGCAGTATAAAGTATTGATTATAAAAAATTTCGCTTATGGCGAAATTTTTATAAAAAAGAAAGGAGCAACAACATGAAAAACCTTGGCAAAACACCCATGATCATTATTGCTATAATTGCTGCTATACTGTTAATAACGGCCATTATAGCTTTTGTGGTACACAAGTCTAACAAAAGGCAGGCTGGCAGCGATGCCGGAAATAATAAACCGGCTGTTACAACTCCTGCTACCGGGTATAATGTCGCCGGCGCGTGGTACAGCGATCAAGAGAACAGCGATACTTTAACGTTAAACAAGGACGGCTCTTATACTTCTTCGCATTGGCTGGCGGCAGGCAAGTATGTTGTGCAAGACGGGATT
>CAZUQA010000080.1:0-4779 GCA_964622375.1 uncultured Erysipelotrichaceae bacterium
ACACGTGCTGACACCGACCTGTAGCACTTGCCGGCTGTAGGTTTGATTGATAATCTCTGTGGAAATAGCGGCTGCTTCTTTGAGATAGTCAATTTCTTTGCTTGTCCGGGTTTCCAAATAACGGCGGGTTAAGTTTTCGCCACTAACGAAGCGGCTCGTCCATTTTTCCGGCAATTCTTGCAACCACTGCCACAAGCCGACAGATAAACCATCAGCTAAGGCTAAATCATGAGAAAAATTAAGACCGATAGTTTTTGGTTGCAATTTTTCCAAAAGTTCTTCTAAAGCTGCCAATTGGCTTTGTTTTTCCCACTGCCAACACTGGGTATAAAATCTTTCTAAACCCGGATCCTTGAGGTTGACACAAAAGCGTTGTCCCGACTTGTGTAAAGCTAAGAGGCTGGTTCTGCGCGCGGTGGGAAAATTACTGGGAGTTAGAACAGTAAACACCGGATCTTCATTGTACTCCCTACTGGGTACCAACCAGAGGTCGATACCACATTCCTGTTGCAAAGTCGGCAATAAAGTATCCAGCCTTTCTTTAAGAATCTGATCTTTTATTTGGTACTGTTGGCGTAAGCTTGCTATTTCCATTGGACTTTCTCTTTAAGTAAATCGCGTGCTGGCACGCGATCAAATTCTGATTAATATCAACTCCTGTTGGGGTTCTACCAACCATGCGCTACCCGTGGTAGTGATCACGACATTTTCTTCAATACCGATACGACCTTGAGGCACAACGACCCCCGGTTCAATAGTGAAAACATTGCCGGCTTCCAGCGGTGCATCGATCAGTTGCGGGCGATTGTAACGCGGACGTCGGTTAGCTAAGATTGTACCGCCGTCATGGGTCATGTGTCCGACTTGATGACCTAAGGCGGCATTCCAAGAATCATAGCCTTCATCGACGATCATATGCCGGGCTACTTGGTCAACTTGAAAACCAGTGACCCCGGGTTTCAAGAATTCTTTGGCTGCTTTGATGGCATCGCGCACTAAATAGAAAGCTTGCTTAACGCTAGATGGAGCATCTTCTTCATCATCTTGCAGTACATAGTACATGCGCTGTAAGTCACTGCAATAACCGGCTTTCCGTACCCCGTAATCGATGTTTATCAAATAGCCTTTGACAATCGGGGTTTCGACGATGCCCATATGGCCAGAGGGAACTGCGGGGTCGACACTGACTCCCGGGCATTGAGAAGCAGCCCAACTCATTTGGTAACCGTCTTGATAAGCTACTTCCTGTAAGAAGTTGAAAATGTCCAGTGAAGTCGTCCCTTGTTGACAAATTTCCGGTACCCGCCGTAAATATTCATCGGCTTTGATAGCACAGTCTTTGATCAAAGCAATTTGGCTGTTGGTTTTAATTCCGCGTACCCGCCGAATAATGTCAAAAGCGCTGATGACTTCACCTTTAAAGTCGATGGTGGCAAAGACTTTTTCTAACATTAAATGCAAGCCTACTGACAAACCATCACTACTGGCATCTTGAGAACTGAAATTCAAAGCTAAACGGGCGGGATTTTCTCTTTTTAGCACTTCGGCTATTGTTTCTTCAATGGTCGTAGGATACTCAATAACTTCATCAATTCCGGCAATCAATTTATATCCTTCGACATCCAAAGGAGAAACAATCGCAATACACTTTTTATTGCGCAAAAACAACAAAGCGGTGGCAATAATAAAATCGATATCACCCAGCACCGGTAACACCGGTTCGCTTTTCATGATGCTTTCTCGGCCGACAATCAACCAGCCGTCAATATTATATTGATCCATCGTTTCATAGATCAACGGCAGTTTTTCTTTGTTCAGTTCCATAATTCCCTCCTTATAGGAATGGTGTTTCCGGTAAAACCGGAAACACCATAAAATGTTTGTTTAATTGCTTGCTTCTTGTTTAAGGAAGTTTTACATAAGCAAATCTGGTACCGCCAGCCGGATCCATACCGATACCGGTGATTCCTACTCTGATGAAATAAGCATTGTCATAGTAGAATAAAGGATTGATATAAGCCATTTCATCAACTAAATAATTCTCAGCCTTGTGCAGGATTTCCATCCGTTTTACCGGATCCAATTCTACTTCAGCTTCTTTTAGGAAACCATCATAAATCGGATCATTGATAACGGCTTTTTGTTGCGACCAACTTGCCCACATATCAAGGAAAGTTGTCGGGTCAATAAAGTCAGCGGAGAAAGCCCCACGCGCTAACTCATATTTACCTAATTGGTCACGATCTCTCAGCACAGTCGGGAAGTCCGCAGTTTTGAAATGAATTTCCACACCAACTTTCTTAAGTTGAGCTTGTAAGTTGGTTGCTACCGTGTCATGACGAGCTGAAGAGTTATAGTAGTATTCCAGTTTCAAAGGTTTATTAACGGTATAACCGGCTTCGGTCAATAATCTAACGGCTTCTTCCGGATCGTAATAAACCAGCTTTTTCACTTCATCTTGTTCAGTACGGAAGTCACCTTTAGCTCCCGGGATACCCACAGGAACATAACCGTACAACGGAGAGTGATTACCTACAACCGCCAACACATCGGTCAGTTGTTCACGGTCGATAGCCAATTGAATAGCCCGACGAATATTTTTATTCTGTAGAGCTTTGGCCGTCGTGAAGCTGGCCCCGTTCATTTGCATGTAATAGTTAATAGTTGAACCTGGCCATACCAGTTCCGGTCTGCCCTTGTAAGCAGCAATCGCTGACATACTGGGACGAGTAGCCATGTCAATTTCTCCGGTTTCAAAAGCAATAACTTGAGCATCTTCATCAGCCATCGGGATTAAGATAACTTTATCCAAACTAACTTTGTCGGCATAGATGAAGTTCGGGTTTTTAACTAAAACAATTTCTTCGTTAAGAGCTAATTTTTCCGGTTTGAAAGGTCCGTTAACCGGAACATCAACACTGTAAGCCCAAGTGCTGTCGTGTTCTTTGGCAAAATCTTTACGCGCCGGATAGAAGACGGCACTAGCCATCAATGAAGTAAAGAAAGGTACCGGTTTTTCCAAAGTAATTTCTAAAGTTTTGGCATCAAGCGCTTTTACCCCTAAGTCAACCATGTCGGCAACATTACCGCCGTTGTAGGCACTTAAGAATCTTACTTCGCCATCAATCTCAAACTCTTTCTTTGGTCCAACCAAATAGTTACCGATGTAATAGCAGTAATAACTTTCAGCAACTCCCAAGCCCAGAGAGCGCTTCATACCATAGACAAAGTCATCCGCGGTAACGGCTTGACCGTCACTCCACTTCATATCTTTGATCTTGAAGGTGTACACTAATCCATCGTCACTTAAGGTATAGGATTCACAGGCTGCATTCTGTGGATTACCTATTTTATCTAATTCAAATAAACCAAGATACATTTGATTCAAAACAGCATAAGATACGTTGTCAGTCGCAATCGGCGGATCCGGAATATTCGGTTCATCGCCTAGTGCAACTCTTAAAACCTTTTCAACAGCCGGCTTTTTTTCTTCTTTACCGCAACCGGCCAATGACAACGCCATTAATACTGCCATCATCACCAAAATCAATTTTTTCATTGTTTTCCTCCTTTTTTATTTTTCATACAAGAAACATGAAACTTGCCTGGTGCCAACCTGAATTAATTGTGGTGTTTCTTTTCTGCAGCGCTCTGTCGCTTTGGGACAGCGGGTAGAGAAAGCACAACCGGGAGGTGGATTTATCGGGCTTGGAATTTCCCCCTCCAACATAATTCGGGATTTGGCTTTGGCTATATCAGGATCCGGTATAGGGATCGCCGATAACAAGGCTGTGGTGTAGGGATGCAGTGGCCGATGATAGACTTCGGCACTATCCCCACATTCGACTAAATGACCTAGATACATAACACCGATACGATCGGAAATATGCTTAACCATGCTTAAATCATGGGCAATAAACAAGAATGATAAGCCTAACTCTTTTTGGATTCTACCTAAGAGGTTGACTATTTGGGCTTGGATGGAGACATCCAAAGCGGAAATTGGTTCATCACAGACGATGAATTTAGGATTTAAGGCTAACGAGCGGGCAATGCCGATTCTTTGACGTTGACCACCGGAAAACTCATAAGGATAGCGACGAATATGATCAGGGTTGAGCCCGACAATCCGCAATAATTCGGCAACTTTAGCTTCCCTTTCATTAGCTTGGTAGATTTTGTGGATGACCATCGGTTCTTTGATGATTTCGCCGACCGTCATTCGCGGATTTAATGAAGCATAAGGATCTTGGAAGATCATTTGAACATCTTTATGGTAAGTACGCAAGTCCTTGCCCTTTAGTTTTGCGATATCGCGCCCTTGATAATAGATTGACCCGGCAATCGGATCGTAGAGCTTGACGATAGTGCGCCCTAAAGTGCTCTTGCCACAACCGGATTCACCCACTAAACCAAAAGTTTCATTGGCCTGCACTTCCAAAGTGACATCATCAACCGCCTTGACTATTTGTTTCTTGGCGAATAGGCCTTTGGTTACATCAAAATATGTCTTTAGCCCTTTGACTGATAGAATAGCTTCACTCATACTTTTGCTCCTTTCATATTATGTAACCAACAGCTGCACTTGTGGCTGGGGGAGAATTCTTTTTCCTGAGGCATGACATCTTTACATATTCTCATCGCCTTTTGACAACGATCAACAAAAGGACAACCCAAAGGCGGTTTCAACAAATCAGGCGGTGAGCCCGGTATTGGGGTTAATTCACGATCTTCATCATCTTCCGGATTGGCAATGCAACTTAATAAACCGCTGGTATA
>CAZUQA010000081.1:0-2801 GCA_964622375.1 uncultured Erysipelotrichaceae bacterium
AAAAGTAAAGAAGTTATAATAACCGTAGAATTACTAAGGTTGAACTAGATGAGTGGATATCATGCAATACAGAAAAAATATAAAGAACAATGATGAATTGAGTTTATTGGGCTTCGGTTGTATGCGTTACATCAGAAAAGGGCGCAGCATCGATGAGACAGCGACGATTGCTTTATTGCGTAAAGCCATAGATGAAGGGGTAAACTACTTTGATACGGCTTATGTTTATCACGGGGGAAAAAGCGAGACCATTTTAGGTAAAGCTCTAGTTGGTGGCTATCGTCAGCAGGTGAAAATTGCGACTAAAATGCCACGCGGTTTGTTGTTTAGCTACAGCGATTTTGATAAACTTTTTAATACGCAATTGGAAAAACTGCAAACTGATTATATTGACTACTATCTTATCCATCGTTTAGTCGACATGACCTCTTGGGAAGTATTACAAAGATTAGGTATTGAAAAGTGGATCAAAGAGAAATTGGCTAGTAGGCAAATTCGCAACATCGGATTTTCTTTTCACGGTCAGCTACGGGAATTTGAAAAACTGGTAGATGTTTACCCTTGGGATTTTTGTCAGATCCAATATAACTATATTGACACCGCCATTCAAGCCGGCACCAGCGGTCTTAAGTATGCAGCGGCCAAGGGCTTGCCAATTATCATCATGGAACCGTTACGAGGTGGTAAACTGGCCAATCACTTACCGCAAGAAGCAGTAAGTTTACTTAAAGAAAAAGGACTGAGCCCGGCTGAGCTGGCTTTATCATGGTTGTTTAACCTGCCGGAGGTGACAGTTGTATTGTCAGGGATGAACAGTGAAGCCCAGCTGTTGGAAAATGTTGCCGTGAGTGACAAGTATCCGGCAGCTTCACTCAGCGCCAGCCAATTGGCACTAACTGAAGAAGTGAAAAGAATAATAAACAAAAATGTCACAATTCCCTGCACCGGTTGTCGCTACTGTCTGCCTTGTCCCCATGGGGTTGATATTCCGGCTTGTTTTAACTCTTATAATGAAAAAGATGCTTTAAGAAGTTTTGGACCATTAATAACCTATGTTCAAAACATTGGGGCTTTTGGACCCAATCCGGGTAGTGCCGGGAAATGTACTAATTGCCAGGCTTGCCTGCAACATTGCCCCCAGGATATTCAGATACCGCAAGAGTTAGCTAAAATTAAAAAGGAACTGGAAGGGGTAACTTTTAAGTTGATTTGTTGGGCGGCGCGCTTGCGAGCCAAGGTAAAAGAAAGAAGGAGGAAAGTATGATTAAACTGATAAGATGTGATGACCGCATGATTCATGGTCAATGTATTGTCCGGGTAATCGGCGACTTTAAAATAAATCGGATTATCGGGGTTGATGATTTCACTGCCGGTAATGACTTGTTGAAAAATATCTATAAATTGGCAATGCCACCGGAAGTCAGCGGTGATGTTTTCACTACAAGACAAGCCATTGAAGAAATAAGGAAGCAATTAGAAAGTAGTGATCAGACTTTGGTCCTGTTTAAAAATCCTTTATCGGCAGTTGTCGCTTTTCAAGAAATAACAACTTTACCCAAGGAGTTCAACATCGGTCCGATGAGTAATCGCAAAGACACCAAGAAAGCGACGATGTATGCTTACTTAAATGATGAAGAAATTACAGCTTTGAATACTCTCAGTGATTTGGGAGTCAGAGTGTACTTTAATCAAGTCATCGACCAGAAAACTGAAGAATGGTCAGATATCAGAAAGAATTTAAGATAAGGAATAATCTGGATAACAGATAAATATAGGGAGGAATAAAAGATGAATATATTTCAATGTTTGCTCTTGGCTTTGTTTGGTAGTGCTTCAGCGCTTTTCTCACCCTGGCTCATGCATGCCGGCTGGCTGACTTTGGGACGGCCTTTGATTGCCGGTACTGTCGTTGGTTTGATTTTAGGCGATGTTACTACCGGAATATTATTAGGTTGTGCCGTACAAACTTTGTACATCGGTTTGGTAACACCGGGAGGTTCAATGCCGGCTGATGTTAACTACGTCGCCTGGATTGGTATTCCTTTAGCCATGGTAGCTAAGGCTGATTCGGCTTTTGCCTTGGCTTTATCGCCACCGCTGAGTTTTCTGGGGGTTCTGGCTACCTTATTAACAGTGACGATAAACAATCTCTTTGTCCATCGTCAAGATGCTTTGATTGGGCAAGGAAAGTTGGAAGCGGCAATGCGGGTACCAATAATCGGTCAGATTTCTAACTTTGTGGTGCGTTTTTTCCCAATTTTGTTATTGAACTTCTATGGCCAGGATTTGGTTTTAAAACTTTATGAAGCAATCCCTATTGAAGTTATCGGGATTTTAGCCGGTTTTGGTAATGTTTTACCGCTGGTTGGTTTTGCGATTTTGTTGAAACTCATCTGCAAGCGTAATGTCGATCTGATCTACTACTTAGTCGGCTTTGTACTGGTTGCTGTATTGAAGTTTCCCATAGTACCGGTATTGGTATTTGCTGCTTTATTTGCCTATATCGATTATCGTTACAGCAATAATCACAATAAAGAAACTGATGAAGTTGTGACCGGAACCGCTGACAGTGCAGCGACAGAAAGACTGCTCAACAGAAAAGATGTCTTTGCCTGTTGCCGTAGTTGGTTATTGTGGAATCTTTCTATGCAAAATATGGAAAGAATGCAAGCACCGGCGCTGATTCGAATGGTTGGTTTAGTAAAAGACAAACTGTATCCCGGTAATCGGGAAAAACAAAAAGAGCTATTGATGCGTCATGAACCTTTCTTTAACACTGAACCTTTCTTAGGAACCATTGT
>CAZUQA010000082.1:0-4464 GCA_964622375.1 uncultured Erysipelotrichaceae bacterium
GTTAACAGTTTCACGATATCCGGGGTGATTAAGGTCACTGGTCTTTCTATATAGTCAAATACCTTCATCATTATCTCCTTCATCAGAAATTTATCTCCATCATAATAACACTATTTGATGGAGATAAAAAGTAGTTATTAAAACTTATCCCAACAACACTTATTACAGCAACAAGCTTCGGCATCAATGACTTGCGAATTATAATCCGTAATTGGCTCTTATCTAAAGCTGAGAAAATATCACAGTTTTCGTTTCTTAAAAGCCTAAAACTTTAATTAATAGGAAATCGTTTTTTGTAGCGACTACAGCCAGTAATCACTCGCTAGTCAGCACGGTACCGATAAATAACGGTAGATTGCTTGTCGTATCAATAATCAGGTAGAGAAATGGTCGATTCAGGACAACTTCATATTCCTTTTGGGGTAGGGCCGCTTTGGTATTGATAACCACGACAGTAGCCGCTCCGGCTTTGGTTCCTAACTCATCAACGGCGATAAAAGTTTTGTGAATCACTTCACTGATATAAGCATTATCGCTTTTACTGCAATCAAGTAAGCCAGAAAAATCAGCAGCATCCGGGTCAAAAGCGGTTTCTACGCCAAGCTGTTTCAATATGCTGGTCATGTCAACCGTTGTCTCATACTGGAATTTCGGTATGACAGTACGCACATCAACCTGTTCTCTGTTACTTAACATCTTGATCAGTTCCGTCCCTTGAAGCTGGGCAATGTAGTCGCTTATTGCAACACCTTCATTAGGCAACAAAGCCACAAAGGCATAATCATTATCTTGATAGTGTTTAATAAAACCGGTGGCCTGACCGTCTTCAATAAAGTAATTCTCCGTAGCGTACATATACTCGACATCTTCTTCTTCACCCTTGATATTGTGAAAAATACCGGGGGCAATTTGGCTTTTATCGTAAGCCACTGCCCAAGTGGCTTCAAAAGCCACGGCATTGATCAACAACATCACCGTTTCCGGATCCAGTTCATTAAGAACCTGCGGTATCATGCCTTTAGTTTTATCTTTGACCCACTTATTTACCGCTTGCAGCGTTGCTTCATCAAACTTCTCTTGAAAGATTTCAGCATTGTAATAGTTCAATACGGTCTGTAAAAAATCCGGCATGACGACAATGTCTGCTCTGTCGATTATCCATAGAGAATTGGCAATTTTTAACTGTTGCTCAGCGAAAGTAGCGTCAAGCAGACCAGCTAAGTATTTATTAAGTTCGTTAATATCACCACAACGCAACAAAGCCTCTAATTCCTTTTTAGTTTGGCCCACAGCCCCGTTAGTCGTCATAGCTAAAGCCCACATAAGCGATAGAGGCGAAATCATCACATTGTGCTCTGGTTCTACCGCCGCTTTAAATAAAGTCAAAGCGTAATCGCTTGTTGCCATGATGAACTCCGAGTCCGGTACTTTTGTTTCTATGTTGTCTATGAAATCGGTTTTTAAGGGTTGGATATATTTCACGTGACAGCCTCCTGAGATATTCACTAACAACAGTATACTACTTAACAATAACATCAGCCTTTTTTTCATGGTTTTACCCCCAAAATCCCTTTCCTTTACTACTAATACAATCTTAACTGTCAAGCTGTCCGAAAAAAAAGCAATTTCATTGCTGAGATTGCTTCTTTCGATTTTTGTTGTTATTCGCTGATCGCGGTAACGTTGCCGGCACCAACCGTTCTGCCACCTTCACGGATTGAGAAGGTCGTTCCTTGTTCAACGGCAATCGGCGAAATTAATTCAACTTCCATTTCCACATTATCCCCCGGCATAACCATTTCAACGCCAGCGGGCAGCTTGATAACTCCGGTAACATCGGTAGTACGGAAATAGAATTGCGGGCGATAGTTTGATACAAAAGGAGTATGCCTTCCGCCTTCTTCTTTACTCAATACATAAACTTGCGCTTTAAATTTCTTATGCGGTTTAACCGAACCGGGTTTACACAATACTTGACCACGTTCTACTTCATCGCGGTTAACACCCCGCAGTAAGCATCCGGCATTGTCACCAGCAACTGCCGATTCCAATGATTTACGGAACATTTCAATTCCGGTAACAACGGTTTTGCGTGTCGGTTTGATACCCACGATTTCTACTTCTTCTAAAGGTTTTAACATACCGCGCTCTACCCTACCGGTAACTACGGTACCCCGCCCGGTAATCGTCATAACATCTTCGACCGACATCAAGAACGGTTTGTCAATGTCACGTACCGGGTCCGGAATGTACGAATCACAAGCATCCATCAATTCTTGAATGCTGGCTTCCCCTTCAGGTTCACTGTTCAGGGCCTTTAAAGCCGAACCGCGAACTATCGGCGTATTGTCACCATCAAAACCTTCTTTGGTTAACAACTCGCGAATTTCCATTTCTACTAAATCAATTAATTCTTCATCATCAACCATATCGCATTTATTGAGGTAAACTACGATATGCGGAACGCCGACTTGACGAGCTAATAAAACGTGCTCCCGCGTTTGCGGCATCGGTCCATCGGTTGCGGCTACAACCAGAATTGCTCCGTCCATTTGGGCGGCTCCGGTAATCATGTTTTTGATGTAGTCAGCATGCCCCGGACAGTCAACGTGGGCATAATGTCGGGCCTCGGTTGAATACTCAACGTGGGCGGTATTGATGGTGATTCCTCTGGCCTTTTCTTCCGGTGCTCCATCAATTTTGTCGTAATCCATAAAATCTGCCTGTCCTTTTTTGGCCAGATATTTAGTGATTGCTGCGGTCAATGTAGTCTTACCATGGTCAACGTGGCCAATGGTGCCTATATTAACGTGGGTTTTTGATCTGTCAAATTTTGCTTTTGCCATTTTTATTCTCCTTGTTTTTCACTTTTCCTTCTATTTTTTACCTAGATATCATTTTATAGGATATCGGGTATAAAATCAATCTAATTGTAACGCAATTTTGTAGCGAGCTTTTCCTTGACGTTTTTTGGTACTTCATCATAATGGTCAAACTGCATAGTGTAAGTTCCGCGCCCTTGCGTGCAGGAACGCAAGTCCGTAGCATAGCCGAACATTTCCGCTAAGGGGATGTGAGCTTTTACCACCGTGGCATTACCTCTTTGTTGCTGGCCGATAATCTGGCCGCGGCGACCCGAGATATCACTCATCACGTTACCGACATACTCGTCGGCGGCTGTGACTTCGACATTCATCACCGGTTCCAGTAAAACCGGATTACACTTTTCTTCAGCTTGGCGTAAAGCCATTGAAGCTGCTATCTTGAAAGCCAAATCGCTGGAATCCACCTCATGGTAGGACCCGTCAAAGATGGTAGCCCGGATATCAATCAGCGGATAGCCGGCAATCAAACCGTTATCTAAAGCGGCGACAAGGCCTTCCTGGGCAGCTTTAATGTACTCTTTTGGTAGGACACCACCCACAACTTCGCTGGTGAAGGTAAAGCCCTGACCGCGCTGGTTCGGACTAAAACGAATCCAGACATCACCATACTGCCCATGCCCGCCGGTTTGCCGGATAAAGCGCCCGTTGCAGTCGGCAGTTTGGGTAATGGTTTCCCGATAAGCCACTTGCGGGGTTCCAACACTGGCATCGACCTTGAACTCACGCTTCATTCTTTCGACGATGATATCAAGATGTAGCTCACCCATGCCGGCAATGATAGTCTGCCCGCTTTCACTGTCGGTGTAACTTTTAAATGTCGGATCTTCCTCAGCCAGTTTAATTAAAGCCAAGGTCATCTTATCTTGATCGCCCTTGGTTTTCGGTTCAATGGCGACATTGATAACCGGTTCCGGGAAGACCATCGACTCCAGAATAATCGGATGTTTCTCATCACAGAGAGTATCCCCGGTGGTCGTAGCCTTTAAGCCAATCGCCACGGCGATATCCCCGGCATGAATCTCACTGATGTCAGTGCGATTGTTAGCATGCATTTGAATTAGCCGGCCAAAACGTTCCTTTTTGTCCTTAGTTGAGTTATAAACGTAAGAACCGCTCTTAGCACTGCCCGAGTAAACTCGGAAATAAGTCAGTTTCCCGGAAAAAGGATCAGACATAATTTTAAAAGCTAAAGCGGCAAAGGGTTTACTGTCATCGGCTTCTCGACTGCCCTCTTCCCCATTTTTGCTCAGGATGCCCTTAATTGGGGGAACATCTAAGGGTGAGGGTAAGTAGTCGATTACCGCATCTAACATCAATTTAACACCTTTATTTTTATAAGCCGAACCACAGAGCAAGGGGAAGAACTCGCCTTGGCAGACACCGGCGCGCAACGCCTTTTTTACCAGAGCCACGTTTGGCTCTTTGTCTTCCAGTACTAACATCAGAAGTTCATCATCATAATCGGCGATCTCCTGAAATAACTCTTTGCGCTTGGCTGCCACCGCTTCTAAGTAAGCGGCGGGAACTTCAGTTTCCACAATATCTTGCCCTAGATCATCCATATAGCTATACATTTTTT
>CAZUQA010000083.1:0-5352 GCA_964622375.1 uncultured Erysipelotrichaceae bacterium
AGGTGATCAAAGAGCTCAATGGGGCCCAAGCCATAGAATTGTTCGCTACTTATCTGGGAGCCCACGCCAAACCTAAAGAATTTCAAGATAATCCGACATATTTAGAGTTTTGCAGCCAACAGGTTTTACCGCAAGCCAGAGAATTAGCTGATTTTTGTGATATCTTTATTGACGATGGAGCTTTTAAGGCGGAAGAAGCTGAAGTTTTCTTACGGGAAGCTCAGGCTTTAGGCTATAAAATCAAAATGCACATTGATGAACTGGAAAACTTGGGCGGTGCAAATTTGGCAGTTAAACTGCAAGCGACTTCAGTCGAACACTGCATCAAGACTAGGCCGCGAGAACTGCAGGCGCTGGCTGACAATAAAATTCCGGTAGTTTTACTGCCGGGGACTTCTTTTAATTTGAATAAGAACTATGCACCGGCCAAGCAAATGCGGGATATGGGGCTTGTTTTAGCTTTAGGCAGTGATTATAATCCCGGCTCCTGTCCCTGTGATGACTACTTGTTGATAATGCGTTTAGCCAGCCGGGCCTATGGTTTACTGGCAGAGGAAATATTGGCTATGGCCAGCATTAATGCCGCTGCCAGCTTGGGTTGTGAAGATAGAATCGGGTCATTGGAAGCAGGTAAACAAGCGGATTTCGTGGTGCTTGATGCCGCCGATTTCAATGAAGTAATTGCCCGCATGGATTTTGATCCAATATATCAGGTCTATAAAAAAGGAGAAAAAGTATATGATGTTGGATAGCAGTGTTTACAAGTTTATTGAAGAAGTAGAGGCTGACAGCCCGATACCGGGCGGTGGCAGCGTCAGTTCCTTAGTCGGAGCTTTAGGCAGTGCCTTAGCGCGGATGTATCAAAACCTTTCTTTTAATCGCAAAAAATACGAAGCAAATAACGAAGCGACAAAAGCGGAATTTGTTCGGGTGTTTGATGAACTGGCTGCTATCCAAAAAGATTTATTGGTCTATGTCCAAAAAGATGCGGAAGCTTACGAGCATGTAATCAGCGCTTATAAACTGGCTAAAGAGAGTGAAGAAGAGATAGCGGGGCGCAACAAAGCGCTATTTGATGCGACCATAATCGCTATTGACTCGCCGTTAACGATCATGCGCTTGTCTGTTAAGGCCTTAAGCTTGTTAAAAATAATAGCTGGTAAAGGCAATGACAATGCCATCAGTGATGTCGCTGTCGGTGCCCTATTATTAGCTGCAGCGACGGAAGGAGCATCATTGAACGTTTTGATCAATCTCAATAGTAATAACCGAGAAATGCATGAAAAAGTTTTAGCAGAGCATGAAGAACTTTTGGAAACCGCCAAAGTTGAAAAAGCTCAAATTATGGATTTGGTTATAGCTAAAATCAAACCGTAATTAAAAAATCAAACTGCGAAAAAAGCAACTTTTGTGGTATAGTCAGTAGGGAAGCATTTTATGAAACTTAAAGGAAAAAAAGATAAAAGAAAGGGCCGCGGGATTATTGTTATCTGGCTTTTTATGGGGCTTTTATCAGCTTGCGGAAAGATAAACGATATTGAAGAAATTCCCTTGATTGATGTGGCTGCCGAACAGGGAGAAAGTAATAGTTTTGATTGTTCACCGGAAGGCGCTAAAGATTATATTGTTTGGTTACTGGAAAACCAACTGACACAGTACTGGGGCGCCCAAATTTTAAATACTGATATCATCGATTTACAAAATAATTTAAGGAATTCCTATGAATTCTATTTATTCATTAATGACAACTGTCAACCACTATACTTCAATGGACAAAAACCGCTTGCCGATTGCGGACAGTATTTTACAGAAAATGAAGCGCGGCAGCTGTTGAGTTTAGCCGAGCAAGGTTATGATACGCCGGGAGCTGCGGTGTATTTGCTGAGCTGTGTGCAAAAACTGGCAAACAGTTTGTGGGGCGATGGCGTTGTCAACATCAGAAAAGAGTTGGCTTTTAATGACTCTTTGTTTTTTCCTTCGCTGAAGGGCAATCTGGGGGTTTTTGTCAGTAGTGCCGACTTTGATCCCGGTGTGATAATCTATCGGGTAGTAGCCGCCTCACCCGCTGGCGAAAGCGGCAAGGAATTTATTGTCAGTTTGCAAATAGTCGAAGCTTACTTTTTATCCGATGATGAAATTGTTGACCCGGATGATTACGAAAGCTGGAGTGAGCCCTACAACTGTGTGGTAAGCGATTTCTATAACGATACTATTTACTTTTTAAATATCGACAAGAAAATTGAACAGTCGGCTTTGTTGAGTGAGCAATTCTTTGAATTAATCAAACTCCCGGAGAAAATCGGAGCTATCAAAGTGCTGGTTAGCTATAATGAAAAGGGTATGCATTTGGTTGGGCGCCCGGCCACTGACAAAGTTGTTGAACCGCAAGAATATTGTTTTCTTGAACTGTTGGTGAAAGTTAAAAACGGCACAGTATTACGACGTGGTCCCAAAGAAAATTATGACAGAATCACAGATATTGCTTTTGATGAAAGACTGACAGCTATCGGTATTATGGCAGGTTTCAGCGACTGGTACTATATAGAATATTATAATGAAAGCAAACAAGCTATCTATTATGGCTGGTTGACTGCTGCTGATTTGGAAGTAGCAGAGTAGAAATAATCAAAGAGTATTACCGTAAAGAGCAGCTGCTAAGATGTTTTTTTGAGATTTCTGATTTAAAAAAATACGCAGCTTGATATTTTTAGCGACTGGCTTTTCTGAGGAATTTTAGCAGTGAGTTTTTCATCGTGGCAGCCCGTTTTTCCACGGTAGCAAACACTATAACATAAGCTAGCTATTTATTTAAAAAAAAGGGAGTTTGTGATGATGCAGAAAAAAACACAAAACTTCCGTCATTTATGGTTTAAAAATTGTATTATTAGTGAAAGAGGTTGAAACTATGACAAATACTTTGTTACGTACGAACAAAGAGATTGTGGAGATTTTCAAACGTCATAATAAAATGCTCTATCGCGTTTGTTTTTCCTATCTGAAAAATCAGGCAGATACCGAAGATATCGTCCAAGATACCTTCTATCAGATGATTATCAGCCAAAAAGCTTTTGAAAACTCGGAACACGAGAAAGCTTGGCTAATCAGAACAGCCAGTAATCTCTGTAAGAACAAGTTAAAACATTGGTGGGGTAAACATGAAGACTTGGCTGATTATCAGGATTTCAAAGGAAGCCAAAACTATAAACCCGATGATACTTTAGAAGTGGTCTTACAACTGCCCGAAAAGTATAAGGTGGTAATCTATCTTTACTACTATGAAGGTTACAACAGCGAAGAGATAGCCAAGATGTTACAAAAACCACAATCGACCATTCGCAATCATCTTTCGGAAGCTCGAAAAATACTAAAAGAGAAAATAGGTGATGAGTTCGATGAAAAATAAAAAGATTATTGAAGCGTACAATAAAATAGAAATCACAGAAGCCAGGCAACAAAAAATGTTGGAAGCTGTTCTTGACAAAGTTGACAGACCAAAAGCTGTAAGAAACGGCTTACTTAATGGAAACAAGTGGTTACACTTGGCATCATTAGTCGCAATGGCGGCTATGGCTGTAATAATACTGGCTAATCCCGGGCTGTCAGCGCCAAAAAAGGCAGATATCTCCGATGACTTGAACAAAGCTGAAGTATCTGAGTGCCTTTATTGTGATGAAGAAAATGAAGCTAAGGTCTATTATGTTGATCGGGCACCCGCCAGTTCAACGACCACTGACTTGCAACCGCTAAGTGAGAAAGAGTTGCTTCTAAATGCCAAAACGATAATTGTGGAGGCAACAATTGTCGAAGTGCGCAATTTCGCCATCGATTTTGCGGGTTATCAAACATACAATGCCGTTGCCACTATTGAAGTAACGGAAGTTTTGCGCGGTGATGTCAAAAAAGGTGAGCATTTATCATTGATAGTGGGTACGCCATTGGATTTTCAAAATAACTACTACGTTGAAGATCATGAAACAGTAGCCCTGATGAAAAACGGCTTGTCCGGCATCTTCATTTTGGCAAAATACGATAGTCAGGATAGCTGGCAATATGGAAATGCCAGATTCTATTACAATAAAATGGCCGATTACTACTTCTTGGATGGGGTACGGTATCTTTTTCTGCAAAGCCCCCATGGCCTCAGCTTTGCCCGCTTTGCTTATCCCGGACTTAAGACTGCCGGTAATCTGCAAGATGTCAAAGCTTACATTGTAAAAATAATGGAAAGTGAGTGAGGATTATGAAAAAGCAAGTGCGGAAAAATTCGGGGATTCCTCGCTATCCGACAAAAGACGAGGTCGCTATAAATCCAACATTACTAAAAAACCAACCGCAATATTGGTATCGTCAACCTTTGTTAACTCTAAGTCTGATGGCATTGCTCAGCAGCGGTTTACTGGCTTGTAAAAAAACGGAAGAGCCGGAAAATGATTCCCGTCACAATTATGGCGAACTTGAAGGAGTGGTCGGCTATCTGCCGGCTACCGGTAAACTAACTGAAAAAGAAGCGATAGCAGTATTGATTGAAGAACTTGAAGAATCACAATTGGGTTTGCAGCTACAAGATTTTCTGGATTGGCTTTGTGCCACCGGTCAACTGCAATAACGAAAGAAAGAGAAACTGCTATGGAAACAAAACCTATAAAACAGGCTAATAAGCCTAAGTATCCCGATAAGTATCAAATTGCGATAAATCGTGATCTGCTAAAAAACCATCCTAAAGCATGGCACAAAGAACCGCTCTTAGCACTAAGCTTAACCGGCCTGTTAAGTAGCGCTTTGATAGGTTGCAAAGACAGCAATAACTACGGACACTTAGCCGGTGATATGACCTATACTTTAGAAATCAGTCAAATCACGGATGAAGAAGCGCTCAAAATCATCGCCGAAGAATTGGAAAAAGCCGGTTATAGTTTTACGGCAGCGCAAGAGAATGAGTCTTTTGATTTTGACGGGGCTTTGATAGTTGATGATAAGAAAATCAATTTGGAATTTGTCTCTTACAACGATTATCAAAACTTGAAGTACCCGGAAGCTACAGTCGATGAATATCACCACTTTCCTACCCAATCTCTGGCTTTGCAGTTAAAAGCTATTTATCAAGATGCTGCTATATTCTACGCCCCGAATAATTATGAAGACGAAGAAACCATCAGACAACAGGTAATGGATTTTCTGACTTGGTTAGCCGGCATTAACAATCAATAAATAAATTAATAAAAGGAAGGAAACAGGAATATGAATGTCAAACCATGCAAACGGATAAGTCAAGTGCGTTATCCCAGTAAGTATGAAGTAGAAGCCGATGGCAAGCTTTTGCGCTATCAACCCGGTTTTTGGCAAAAACAACCC
>CAZUQA010000084.1:0-8210 GCA_964622375.1 uncultured Erysipelotrichaceae bacterium
GTGTTCTGTGATTTGTATAAAGAAGGTTTAATTTATCAAGACTATCGCATTATCAACTGGGACCCTCAAGCAATGACGGCTTTAAGTAACATTGAAGTAATTCATAAAGAAGTTGAAGGAACTTTTTATACTTTTAAATATCACTTAGTTGATCAAGCGGGCTATTTGGAAGTTGCCACCACCCGACCGGAAACCATGTTTGGCGATGTTTGCGTTGTGGTTAATCCCGAAGATGATAAGTATCGTGATTTTGTTGGTAAAAAGGTCATCAATCCGGCAAACGGGGAAGAGCTTCCGATAATCGCTGACGCTTATGTAGAAATCGGTTTTGGTACCGGAGCTATGAAATGCACTCCGGCCCATGACCCCAATGATTTCATCTTAGGGGAGAAATATAATTTAGCTAAACCCATCTGTATCAATCCTGATGCGACGATGAACGAATTGGCTGGTGAATTTGCCGGCTTGGATCGTTTTGCCTGTCGCCAAGCGTTGGTGGAGAAAATCGCGAAAGCCGGCAATTTAGTTAAACAGGAGAAATATCTCCACCAAGTCGGGCACTCCGAAAGAACCAATGTTTTAGTCGAGCCTTATCTTTCCAAACAATGGTTTGTTAAGATGCGCCCCTTAGCTGATGCTGTACTTAAGAAGCAGCAAACGGCGGACGCGATAAAGTTTTATCCTAAACGCTTCAATCGTATTTTCTGTCAGTGGTTGGAAAACATCGAAGACTGGTGTATCTCCCGTCAACTTTGGTGGGGGCATCGGATTCCGGTATACTACCACAATGAAAACGCGGCGGTAGTAGTCGGGGAGGCTCCCCAAGATTTCGAAAACTATCACCAAGATGAAGACGTGCTGGATACCTGGTTTTCCAGTGCCCTTTGGCCTTTTTCAACTTTGGGCTGGCCCCAGGATACCGCAGACTTACAGCGCTACTATCCGACTTCGGTACTGGTGACCGCCTACGATATTATCTTTTTCTGGGTTGCTCGTATGGCTTTCCAGGGTGAACATTTTACCGGAAAGCTACCATTCAATCATTGTTTGATTCACGGCTTAATTCGTGATGAAAAAGGTCGCAAGATGAGCAAGTCTTTAGGTAACGGTATTGACCCGATGGATGTTATTGAAAAATACGGAGTCGATGCTCTGCGTTTCTTCTTAACAACAAATTCCAGCCCCGGGATGGATTTACGCTTTTCCACGGAAAAAGTAGAAGCAGCCTGGAATTTTATCAACAAGCTTTGGAATGCTGCCCGTTTTGTCCTGATGAATGTTCCGGATAACTATCAAGAAAAAGCTTTGCCGTCTTTACAGTTAGCGTTTCCCGACTATTGGATTATCGACAAACTCAACACTGTAATAAAAAGCGTTAACAAAAACCTCGATAAATATGAATTTGCCCTGGTCGGCAACGAATTAGCGAGTTTTGTCTGGGATGACTTCTGTAGTTCCTATATCGAGTTAGCCAAGACGACTTTAAACAGTGAAAATCCTGCGCTAGCAGAAGGAACGTTGAACACTTTAGTTTACGTTTTAAAAGCAATCTGTAAGTTGTTACATCCTTTCATGCCTTTTGTCAGTGAAGAAATTTATGAAAACCTCGCCGAGCCAGCTTTGTGTATCAGCTCTTGGCCGACAATTATTGACAAAAGAAATCGGGAAGCTTGTTTAAAGACGGAGAAAGCACTTGAAATAATAAAAGCCTTACGCAGTATTAAAGCAACTTACCAAGTAAAACCAAGCACGGCTTTGAGCTTTAACCTTTTGGAAACCAGTGGCGATTTAAGTGAGTTTGATGAAATAATCGCAGCAATGGTTAAGAAAATGACGGCAGCAATTTGGGTAAAAGAACTAATTAGTGGTGAGTGCGCCCGTGAAAACATCAGTAGTCTGACGGTAACGGTATTACTAGACGATTTGGTAGATTGGGACAATGAGCGCGCTAAAAACACCAAAGAGCTGGAGTTTTTAAATCAAGAAATAAAACGCAGTGAAGCGTTACTACAGAACCCTGGTTTCTTAGCTAAAGCCCCGCAAGAGAAGGTAGCAGAGGAAGAAGCTAAACTGCAGGACTACCGCTTAAAACGGCAATTAGCGCAAGAGCAAAAGATTAAACTTGGTTAAGCTTTAGGAAAAACGACAAAATATGCCAATATACTACTATGAACAAAAAGAAAATCACGATGGTGATAGCAGCTTTAGTGAGCTTACTGTTGGCTTTGAGCGTTCTTTGTTTTTTGATCTTATCGACGAAGAAAGTTGAAATGGTTGAAGTTTTAGTAGCTAAAGATACCATACTGCCGCGTAGTCAAATCACGGAGAACAACACCAGAGTAGTTAAAGTACCCCTCAGCCTGTTGCAGGATAATGTTTTATATAAAAAGGAAGATATACTTGGCAAATATACTCAGGTCTATGCTTTGGTGCCAAAAGATTCATTGTTTTACAAAGATACTTTAGAAAAACCGGAGAATCTTTCAGATTACCCGAGTTTACTGCTGAAAAAAGATCAAGTAGCTTACTCCTTGCTCAGCGATGTAATCAAGAGCTCAGGCAACTCCCTGGTTGTCGGTCAGAAAGTCGACCTCTATGTCAGCTTAACAATCAAAGACCAACTACCCCTGACGGAGTGCTTAATCAAAGCGGTGCGGATAACCGCAATAAAAGACAGAAATGGGGTAGATATCAATACTGAAGGCAGCGCCAAGATACCCTATGTCATCACCCTGGCTATCGATGAAAGCTTGGTAAAATATCTGAAAGCCGCAACTAAACTAGGAACGGTGGAACTCTTTCCGGTCAATGCTAATTATCACCAAGAGGAAGAATCACTGTTGCAGGCTGATTCTAAACTGCTGCCGTATCTTTTGGGATGAAGTCGTTTTACTATCGTTTACTGCAGATCATCGTTATTATTTTGTCGCTGTTTTTAGTAGTTTATTCCAATGTTCTGCGCACTACGGTTAATCAGGCCACAATTGATTTGTGGCAAAGCCTCCAAGAAAATAAACAATAAAAAAGGTTCATTAATTCGAACCTTTTTCCTGCTTGTCTACTTATTTAATAACCAATCGTTCTTCAATGACGGCATTTGGTCGATTGGCGATAGCGAAGTACTCTTCCAAGATATCGTTCATCGAGGTGCAGATAACCACGCCTTTACCGCTCAGAGTTTCTTCCATCTTGACGCCAAGGAATTCTTCAAAGTTTTCATAGTGGAATTTCTGTAAACCGATGTTGATGCCTTGTTCATCATTTAAAGGGAGGGAATTGAAGTCAAAGCGTGTGAAATTTTGACTGCTTAGGTCATAAACAACATTGATACCGCGGGAGAACTGATAGAATTCACCGTGTTCACCGTCTTTAGTGGCTTCAATGAAAGTCTTAACCATGGTTTTCAATTGTGCACCGCTGACTTTCACCAGATAGATTTTATCATCATAGGGCATACATTCAGCTAAATCACCATAGGTCAATATCGGTCCCAACTGTTTTTTGCGGATGGAACCGGACCCCAACAACATCAGATCGATGCTCAAGGTTTCTTTTAGGGCATCGGAGAATAGATTGCCCAACTCGGTTTCCTGATAGCGGGTGGGATGGGTTAAGAGGTGGTGAAACTTACAGAGAATACGACCGAATTTCTGATCGGTCTTTTGTTTATAACGCATGATGGCACCTTCCATGGCTTCATCCTTCGGACAATTCTTGGTGTTGATTTCCACAAGTTTCCATTGGTAATCGGAGAAAGTGTTGTGTTCAGTGTCGATAGTCAAATCCAGATGACCGATCTGATCGGTACCAATTCCGGCTTGGACAATCATGATGTCATTGACGATCTCCGGTTTTTCTAAAATTGTGTGACTGTGACCACCGATAATTAAGTCCACACCCCATTGTGGGTCAAGCAAGCTAGCTAGATGTTTATCTTCTTCAAAGCCGATATGGGTTAATAAAACAGTAAAGTCAATATCGATTGTCCGGTAATTATTACAGATATTACCGACTTCAGCCGCCGCGTCTTCAACATCGACCAAGGTCCCCAACAAAGGATCCAGTTTGATACCATTCATCACTTCTTCGGTAATGATACCGATAAAGAGAATGCGCATGTCATTGATCTTGAAGATTTTGTGGGAATTAAACAAACGCGTATAAGGGTTTTTAATAAAGAGATTGGCATTGACGATAGGGAATTTGGCGCAACGTTCCAGGAACAACAAATGCGCTAGTCCATAGTCAATTTCATGGTTACCCAGTGATACGACATCCGGACCTAAAAGATTCATCAAATCGATAGTCGACAATCCCTTGAATTCAGTGTCAATCAGTGAACCTTGCAACATATCCCCGGAGATAGTATAGATGGTGTTGGGGTTTTCGTTTCTAACCTTGTCAATATAACCGGATAAATAGACGAGACCACCAACCAACTTTTTGTCGATGCTTTCTGCTAAAAAATCACCGTGTAAGTCATTGGAATGTAAAATTGTTAATTTTCGATAACGTTCGGACATAGTTTGCCTCCCTTGCTAAATTATTAGTTTGTTCTAAATATCTTAGCATTATTTGGAGAATTTTCACAGGCAAAAGTACAACATTGTACAAAAGCATTGTTTTGTCTAGAGTATCTACCAGAAGCAGCGTATACTAACGAATTGTGCCTTTTTAAGGATTACTTGTTAGTGGTGAGCAGCCCTAGCGGGTTGCCGGCAGAAGGGAAAGGAAGGGCAGGCTGGTTTATTGAGGGTCATCACGATTTATGTTAAAATAAATGAGGAATTATTACTTTGAAACATTATGTATAGTGATGACAGTATGAGAGAAACCAAGAAAAAAAAGGAAACTAAGACCGGGACTAGCCGCAAATTTTTCGTTGCGCTTTCTCTAGTTTCCCAATTAGGTTTGCGGATAGCTGCTTGTATCATCATCGGGGTTTTCAGCGGTAAGTATTTAGACACACTATGCAACAGCAAACCTTGGTTTTTGTTGCTTTTCTCGGGTTTAGGGGTAATTGCGGCTTTTCAAGTTATATTTAGTTTAGCGAAAGAGTTAGGATAAAAGATTGTCAAATTTAGCAAAAAGCATGATCAAAGTAACACTAATAATTACCGCTTTGTTTTTACTGGTCGGTGTTTTGTACTATCGCAGCTGGCAAGCCTTACCTTTTGTCACGGGTTTAGCTTTAGGGGAAGGCAGCAGCATTGTTAAAGTTTTGATGTTAGATCAAACAGTGAAGAAAGCCGTAAAACAGAATACCGGGCTGACAGCCAACTTTTTTGCGTTGCAGGCATTATGGCGTTTGTTGATTAGTGCCGGGGTTTTGGTTTTGGCGGCTCTACTCAGCTTTATTGATTTGTTAGGAGCAGCGCTTGGCGTCTTATCTTTTAATTTGGCGACTTATTTTCTGCGCTCTAAAGAGAAAGCTCAAACAAGTTGTGAGGTTAATAAATAACTATGGATATTACCAACAGGGTATTATGGATCATCAATATATTTGGCATCGAGATTTGGATTACCCAAACCATAGTTAACACCTGGATCATTATGGCTTTTCTCATTGTCCTCTGTCTTTTGGTCCGTGTTACTATGAGAAAATGGCAGGAAATTCCGCAAGGCGCACAGAACTTTGTAGAGTTAGTGGTTGAAGCTTTTGATGGCATGGTCAAATCGTCAGCCGGAGAGAAATTTACCGCTTTAGGTTATTGGTTTTTTATGGCTTTTGCCTTTATCTTGGTAGCCAATCTCAGCGGCATCATCGGTTTACGACCACCGACTGCCGATTGGGCAACGACTTTTGCCTTTGCTTTGGCTACGCTGATTATTATTCAAATCGTCGGTTTTAAATATCGTAAAGGTCAGTACCTAAAGAGTTTTTTTCAACCGATTTTTCTGTTTTTCCCGCTCAATGTCATCGGTGAGTTATCCCGTCCGGTTGCCTTGAGTTTTCGCCTTTTCGGTAATGTTTTAGCCGGCATGATATTGACTTCGCTGGTTTATACGGCGCCGAACTACCTGCGGATTATTTTACCGACGGTGTTGCATGTCTATTTTGATGTGTTCAGTGGGATTATTCAAACTTACATTTTTTGTGTTTTATCTCTGACCTTTATCGGTAATGCAGCCAATACCGATCAAGATCAGTAAGCTTTGGTGCTTAGAGCTTTAGGAGGAAATATTATGTTAGATTCGTTAGGCGTTATTATTGTCGTTGCTCACATCTGTACCGTGGTAGCATTGTATGCCGGTTTCATTACCACCATCACCCAATCCAAAATTGCCATTGCAGCCATTGAAGCGATTGCCCGGCAACCGGAATCCTCCGGTAATGTCACAACCACAATGTTCATCGGTTTAGCGATGGCGGAGACTTCCGGTATTTACGGTTTGTTGATTGCTATCATTCTACTGTTTGCTAACCCCTTGATTACGATTTATCTGCAGAATATTAAGTAGTCTGATCAAGCAACAGAAGGGAGGGTTTTCTCTTGAGAATACTGATACTGGCGGCAGAACCGGGGCGGATTTTTGGACTTGACCAACAGACATTTATCAGCGTAGCAATTCAACTTTTTAACGCTACTTTTTTAGCCGGCATTATGACTTGGCTTTTATATAAACCGGTGGGTAACATGCTTGCTAAACGCCAGAACAAAATTGCTAAACAATTGGATAATGCCGCAAAAGATGAAGCTGCGGCTCAATATCTAAAAGAACAATACCAAAAGAAACTGGAAGCGATTGAAGCGGAAAGAAAAGCGCTTTTAACCCAGGCCAAGGCGGAAGCTAACAGCCAGAGCAAACAAATAATAGAAAATGCTAAGGTCGAAGCCGCCAAGATGATTGCCGAGGCTAAAGAAGAAATTGCCGAAGAAAAGCAAGAGATGGCTGAGGAACTGCGGCAACAGATTATCGATATTGCGACCTTGATGACGGAAAAACTGATTGCCAAAACTTTAGATAAAGCGCAACAGGAAGCCCTGATTGATGAAGCCTTGGCTGAGTTGGAAGATCTGCTATGATTGACTTAAGCAATAAAACTAAAGTCTATATCAGCTCAGTAACTAAACTACAACGTAGCCAAGTGCTGGAGTTGAATAAACTGTTAGTGAAAAAACTGAATAAACCGGTAGAGATTATCGAAAAGTTGGATCCGACCCTGCTAGGGGGCTTCTACCTGCAAGTTGCTGACCGGGTCATTGATCGTAGCTTAAAAAAACAACTTCACGATCTCAAGGTGGTTTTAGAAGGAAAAGAAAGAAAATGATCATTGAAGCTCGAGCAATCGCCAAGGATATCAAAAAAAGAATTGCCGAATTCCAAGCCAGTAAGGGCGTGGATGAAATCGGGCAGGTCATTCAAGTCGGTGATGGTATCGTGCGTATCAGCGGTTTGAAGAACGCCATGAGCGGTGAGCTTTTGGAACTTTCCTGTGGTGTTTTTGCTATTGCCTTAAATCTCGATGCCGCTAGCATCGGGGCGGTGTTGTTGGGCAGTGATGCCGGTGTCAAAGCCGGTGATTTGGTAAGAGCAACTAAGAGTATCGCGGAAGTCCCGGTGGGCGCTGATCTTTTAGGCAGAATGGTCAATGCCATTGGTCAACCTATCGATGAAAAGGGTGAGATTTTTTTTGAGGCGACACGCAAGATTGAACGCAACGCTCCCGGAATCATTGACCGCCAAGAGATCAATGAACCTTTACAAACCGGCATCAAAGCGATTGATGTCTTGGTACCGATTGGTAAAGGGCAAAGGGAATTAATCATCGGCGATCGGCAAACCGGCAAAACCGCTCTTTGTATCGATACCATCATCAATCAAAAAGACAAAGATGTTATCTGTGTCTATGTGGCAATTGGTCAGAAAGCATCGACCGTTGCCCGTTTAGCTAAGACCTTAGAAGATGCCGGAGCTATGGAATATACCTGTTTGGTAGTGGCTACTGCCAGCGATTCGGCTTCATTACAATACATCGCCCCTTACACCGGTTGCGCTATTGCCGAAGAGTGGATGGAAGAAGGAAAAGATGTTTTGATTGTCTACGATGATTTATCAAAACACGCAGTAGCTTATCGCACTTTGAGCTTGTTACTAAGGCGGCCGCCGGGGCGGGAAGCTTACCCCGGTGATGTTTTTTATCTGCATTCTCGTTTATTGGAAAGAGCCGGACAACTGAGTAAAGAAAAAGGGGAAGGTTCACTTAC
>CAZUQA010000085.1:0-5075 GCA_964622375.1 uncultured Erysipelotrichaceae bacterium
GTTCACAACGATCAAAAAACGGACGTTCTTTTATCACTTTATACTCAACGGCTATGGTGAAAAATCCGGAAACCGGAGAAAGAGAAGAGATTTCCAAAATCGTCTGTCAACTAAAACCCGGAGCTGCCGTTTCTTTATCGCGTAATGACTTAGATTATTTGGTAACTGAATACGGTATTGTCAATTTGCGGGGTACTTCAATTCAGGAAAGAGCTTATTTAATCGCCTCAATCGCTCATCCAAAGTTCCGTGAAGACTTAATTAAAGAAGCCAAAGTATTAGGCATCATCAACGAAGACTAACCAAAGGGCAGACTATGAAAAAAATAGCTTTAATACCCGGGAGTTTTGATCCTATAACCAAAGGGCATATTGATGTCATTGAAAGAGCCGCTAAAGTATTTGATGAAATTCATGTTTTAGTTGCTTTCAATGATGAGAAGAAATCGTTGTTTTCTATTGGCGAGAAACTGGATTTCGTCAATGATGCTTTATCGCATATGGAAAATATTGTGGTAGCCAGTTATTGTGGTTTAACGGTTGACTACTATAAGAAAGTAGGAGCCTGCGCCATCGTCCGCGGTATTCGCGGGGTCAGCGATTTGGAAGCTGAGGAAGAGTACGATTACTATAACCGGCGTTTCTCAGCGAATGTCGATACTTTCTTAATGTTCTCATCAGAAGAGTTTAAATACCTGTCCAGTTCAATGTTGAAGACCTTTGTCTTAAATGATGTCGATATCAGCGCCTACGTTACCGTTAAAGTTAACCAAGCTCTTAAAGAAAAATATCGAAAATAGACAATAAGTAGATAATACACAATAATGTATATATTCATGTGTTTATTTGTTTAATTATCTAAGAATTCTCGCGGGCAAAAAGATAAAAACATAAAAAATGTGGAAATTGTGATAAAATAGTACAAAACAAGCATGAGTATATGACTGATTTTGAGTGTTCGAGAGTGGTGAGAGTTATATGAGAAAAGTACAAATGAAGATTTCCGTGCTGTTGTTAACACTTTTAGTGGGTTTCAGTTCATTGTGTTCGATAGATCATAAACTTGAAATTCGAGCTGCCGGAGAAATAGCCGAAATGCGGGCAACAGTGGCATTTTCGACGGAAACGCCACTGAGTGGCGATAATTTCTTCATGGAATTGCGAATTAATAGTGCCAGTTTAGGCAGTCTGAGTGGTTTGATAGAGAATCTACATATCGAGTTTGATTTACCAAGCAAGCTGGCTATCGTTTTAGCTCCACATTCGCCAACTAATGATTATACGGTTACCATCAGTGGTAGCCATGTTAGTATTGACTATAATATTGCCGTGCCACTGGGCGCCCAACAGTATTTGCGTTTTGTTTTGGCTTGGAATGCCGGAACTACGGTAGAAGGCGTTCACGCCTGGACAAATCCCGTAATAACGGTGAGCGCTAAAAACTGTATAAGTGCCGTTGCTTTGGCCACTGATGGCAGCTCACCGGCAGGTAGCGTCAATCCAAAAAATATTACCGCGATTAGCTACATGACAACAGAGTATCAAGACATCTATGCTGCTTTGTTGCACACGGCGACCGTCGAGCTAAAAAATGAACAATTTAGCGGCGGTTTGAATCTGCATAATGGCAAACTGACTCTTGATTATGATGCTGCGGTTTATGTCGCTGCTATTAAACTCAATGGCACCATTGTGCCATATACCTTACTGGCAAATACCCCCGGCACCGGCCGGGTATCCTATGTCGTGGATTTTGCTGATGCTTTGTTTAAAGTCGACAAATATCTGGCTAAAGAAAATCACATCGAAATAATCTATAATTACCCGGCACGTACTTCTATCGGCGAAGACAGTTATGATTTGAATATAAACTTTACAGCGACACGAGAAGACGGGACAGCTATTAGCGAAACGGCAGTCATTCAGGAGAAAGTGGCGTATCGTAGTGATGGCGGACCGGCTAAAGATTTATTCAATAAAACCGCTTTACCGAAGTTTACTAAAGTTGCCGCGAATAATCTGAGTTGGATAATAACCTTTACCCCCTTGATTGATGTCCGCAATGTGGTAATAATTGAAGATCCCAGTTTAATGGAAGCAGATTTCTTTGCCGGCTTCCGTTTAGACAGAGTAGAGGTCAGTGCTTTTGATCCCTTGGTTGACAGACCGACCACCAGTAAAGTAAGGACTAAGATTTTTTATGAGCATAGCGGCGATCTCGGTAATTGGTATGCAGTGAGCAGTAGTGAAATCACCAGTGGAAGCAATATCTACTCTTGGAGCGGTTCTGGTCTTTCGGCAACAGATTTAGGTTTAGGCAGCGGTGAGTATGTAACCCGCTTGAAATTCGAATTCTACGCTATTGATGGCATAGCCACAGAAATAGCGGAACTATCCGGAATCGTGCAAGTCCGGTTATATGCCAAATCAACCAGTGGCATTACTACGACAATTTCCAACAGTTTTGTTGATGATAACACAATTACTAATACCATTACCGCTTACGGTAGCATGGGTAAAGCCCCGGGGGGCATAGCTTTTGATGATAGTGATGTGAAAATTACGGCGGATACCGAATTGAATTTAAATCGTCCAAAATTATTTTGGACTTGGCAACCTGATGATTGGTTCTTCGCTAACGGGGCAACGGATTATAGCGGTTGGTCGGTTGAAGCCCATACCGGTGACTGGGCTGCCGTCAATTCTGCCGGTGGGGGAAAAGGGGCCGTGGCTATCAATGATGATGCTTGGATAGTAGAGCGGTTTTTAATAGAGGGTGGTTTCTTCCATGATCCGATACTGTACTTCTATATACCAGATCCAAATATTAAGGTATTGGATATCGCCACAGGCAGTTCTTTGCAAGCTTACGACATTGAACTCTACCAAGTCGACACCGGTGGCACGATTGTGAAGTTTAGGGTGCGAAATGCTCTAAACTTTGTTCCGGGGAATCCCGATGTCAGCTATCCTACTGCTGACTGGGATAATTATCTGCCGGCTTTTGGACCCGGCGATCCGGGTGGCTATGGTTTTGGTTGGGGGCACTTTTGGCCGCGCCATGATGAACTGGCAATCAAGATCAAATTTTCTCCGGGAGCCCAAAATTCGGATGTTTACGGGAATATTCAACTCTTTGTCACTTCGGGTGATATTAACCAGCTGGCCAGTTCGGTTTTGGTAACTGACGATTTTTTGGTTATCAACGACGTAGCTTTTGTCGGACAACCATTTCTTTCTTCGCGGGGATTTTCCTACGTGATAAATTTTTCTGACGGACTTATCACTACCAGTTCCGTTTCTTTAGATAATCTCAACTATCAACAAATACTAACTCTCAATAATTCCGTCAATCCGGTTGATGTTTTCTTGAAAATGAGTATTGAAAATCCGCCGGCGGACAGCTATGGCAATTTAAGTCGGATTCGGATGATTGATATGTTGCCAAATACCGGGGATACCATGACAGTAAATAGCGCCACCAAAGCTTCAACTGACCCTTTGACTGATTACATTGTAGTTGGGGCGATTTATAATGGTACGCTTTTAAGCTTTGCGGAATTAGCAGCGGAAGGTATCAGCGTATATTACTCTAGCACAGCAACTCATATCTCTAATCGCAGTGAACTCTGTGATGTTTCCGCGAGTAAAGCCAGCCATTGGACCTTAGTAACAGCTGATACTGTCGGCACTATTCCTAACAGTGCCAAAGCAATTATGGTAGAAAAAGAAGGTTTCTATGTCGGAGATATTTTAGAGCTTGTGCTTAAGGCTGTAGCTCCGGCTTCTGTTAGCACTAATAGATACTGGCACAGTGTTGCCGGTGGCGGACGCATTGGCACAACTAATTTAGTGCCCGGAGAAGGTTTGAAATCCGGTTTTACTGGTTTAGGAGAAAACCTAACTACAATCAGTGGTCGAGTCTGGAATGACTTAAATAAAAACGGCATTCAGGAAACCGGTGAACCTGGTTATCCCGGCATTGCAATGCGCTTATATGATGCCACAGAGACCGAAGTAGCTTTGATGCTGACAGCCGCTGATGGCAGTTATCTATTCAATGGTGATTTTGCGCCAAGTTCCTCTTGGTCGATTAAATTTGATTTACCGCCGGATTATCGACTCACCGTCTACCGTAGTGCAGCAGCTACACCAATGACAGATAGTGATTTCAGTCTCTATATGGGGCAGGCCGTAGTCTATTTCATGTTTGACTCCACTGCCATAGCGCTGACAAATTTAGATGCCGGTATTTATGATGACCGCGAGGTTTATTATACGGTTATCTATGATCCAGGAACCCAAGGTACCTGGTTAGCAGTGAGTCAAACCAGAGTTGGTTTCAGGTTGGGTGATCCCACTCCGATTTTCAGCGGCAATTTGTCAACCGACCATAATCCGGGTTATGTCTTTGCCGGTTGGCGTGATGGCACAAATTTTTATCCCAATACGGCGGCTTTACCACCAACCGTTACCAAAGATGTCACTTATGTCGCCCAATGGGCAACAGCTCCTAAAACCGGGGATCAAATCAATGTAACAAACATTGTGATTATGTGGTTTGCCTTAGCTACTTTGGTTACAGCGCTATCTTTAAGGAAAAAATCAGACTATAGTTGCAGGTAAACAACCAAAGAAATATTATTAAGGATGGAAAAAAAGATCTCATCTTTTTTATAAAGAAGTGTACTGAAGTTACGGCTTATAGAATTATTGTTATAATTATTTTAGGGTTAGTTTTAAGTAGGGGATAATTAATGAAAGCGTATAGTAAGAAAAGCAGTGAAAGAAAAAACCAAGCTCAAACAGAACAGGATTCAGCAATAGAAAAAGCAATAGGAAAACCAGAGAAAAGTTTGGCGGATGAAACCATTAATAATTATGGAACTACAGACTGCAAAGAAACGGCAAGTGAAGTGAAAGATTATTTAACGCCGGCTAAAAAGCCTAAAGAAAGAAAACACTATCTGGTTTACGCCGGGCTTGCTGTTTTTATAGTGACGGTGCTGCTACTGTTGTGTTTTCCCGGGCAAAAAAGGGTAGTTGAGAATTGGACAAGGGGCGGCAAATCCCGAA
>CAZUQA010000086.1:0-4178 GCA_964622375.1 uncultured Erysipelotrichaceae bacterium
CCGTCGCAAAATCCAGGTTATTGTCAATCATCAGTTGAAAAGCTTTACCCTCGATGCACTTACCGGGGTATTCATCGATACTTTTGGCGAAAATCGGTCCGGCAGGCCGAAAACGGTAAGCATAGATCCGCCCTCTTTCATCAAGCTCCTGCCAAAACTCCGGTATTAATTCCTGATGAAACTCTACCGGTATATAACGCAAAGCATTATTTAAGGCTTGCACTTTATCATCAAAGCTCAATTGACATTCACGTTTTACAGCGCGGCGAATGCCCACAACAAATTCCGGTACCAGCCGGGGTATTTCTTTCAGTCGCATAACTTTCCTCTTTCAATCAATTCTCTGACCTTTTCAATATCTAAATATAATTCTCTGTCGCTGCTGACAAATTCACTGAGCGCTCTGATATTTTCGTAGACCTTTTGGGTAGCTTTTCCCATTTTTCTTTTTGGTAAAAAATCTAGAGCCTGACAAGCACTCAGCAGTTCAATAGCTATTACAGTTTGGCTGTTTTTCAAAATAGTTCTGGCCTTGTTGGCGGCAATTGTCCCCATAGAAACATGATCTTCCTGATTACCACTGGAAGGTATCGAATCGACACTGGCCGGATGGGCTAACACTTTGTTTTCCGAAACTAAGGCTGCCGCACTGTATTGGGCAATCATAAACCCGGAGTTAAGCCCGCTATCCGGCGCCAAAAACGGCGGCAAGCTATTATTGAGCTGGGGATTTACCAATCTTTCAATCCGTCTTTCGGAAATATTAGCCAATTCCGCTAAAGCCAGCCCCAGATAGTCCAAAGCTAAAGCTAAGCTTTCACCATGAAAGTTACCGCCGGAGATAATCTGATCACTATCGGGAAACAGTAAGGGATTATCGCTTACCGCATTGATTTCGATATTCAATTTATCGGCTAAATGCTCGATGGCGTCACGACAACTACCGTGGACCTGGGCCCCGCAACGCAAAGAGTAAGCATCCTGCAAGCGCAATTGCCCTTGATGACTGAGGTATTCACTACCGCTTAAGTTAGTGCGGACATTGTTGGCACTGATAAGTTGACCGCGATGAGGACGAAGTTTGTGAACTTCTAAGTTGTAAGCCTCAATTATCCCCCCCAGAGCTTCCATGGTCAAACTCAGTGATAAATCACAGTAATCTGCCAACTTCCGACTGGCGCTGACCAATAAACAAGCGATGGCGCTCATCAATTGGGTGCCGTTGATCAAAGCTAAACCTTCTTTGGCACTTAACTGTACCGGGGTAATACCGGCTAGTTGCAGCGCCTTGGCTCCGGCTATTCTTTCACCTTGATACCAAGCTTCCCCTTTACCAATCAACACCAAAGCTAAATGCGCTAAAGGACAAAGGTCACCGGAGGCCCCTAAGCTACCTTTTTCAAACACCAGGGGGTAAACCCTTTTATTCAGCATGGCCAAAAGACTCGCCAAAGTACTCAAACGAATGCCCGAGTGTCCTTTGACTAAGGAATTGATTCTTAGCAACATCATCGCTCGTACCACTTCTTCATCCAGCGCCTCACCAACACCACAGGCGTGTGACATTATAAGGTTTTCTTGAAGCTGAGCGCTGTCTTCTGTGGCAATTATCGTCTCAGAAAGCCGGCCGAAACCGGTATTGATACCATAAGCTACTTTACCTTGTTTTAGGTAGTCGGCAACCATAACTTCCGCTTTTATTATTTGGGGAATAACTTTATCAGCCAACTCAACAAAAACATCTTCAGTCGCTACCGCTCTGACCTCTTCGATAGTTAAAGACGCGCCGTCAATGATGATTTTTCGCATAACTTGGTTTAAGGAAGTATTTCGACATTTTCGCTTTGATTGCCGAGTATTTGGATGCTCAAATCTTTATTGACTTTAAGCCTTACAACCAAGCTTTCTAAAGGATCATCTTCTTCCCAAATCCGCTTATAAGAGAAAGTAATCTGCACTTCTCCCGCTTTTTTGGCAGTAAACACAAAGTAGAAAGTTCCGCCGATACCGACGATTTCTTCGTCATCACCAGCGTCACTGACATAGTCTTCACTTACCAGTTCCATGATATCAGCTGTTGATAACTCATAATACCAGCCATACCCGGTAGTAGGATTCCCTTCTAAGCTGACTTTAATTGACGCGGGCTTCTTCTCTTTGTTGCCTTGGCAAGCCAATAAACAAAGTCCCACCGATAAAAGAATAATTATTTTTTTCATGCTATCATTATAGCACAGGATGGCTTTTATAGATTATTACCTCGGCATTGTCGAAAGCAGGCAATGAATATATAATGATACAGAAAATGAAAACACCGACAAAAAATAACGCTAACTACATTATTCGCCCCGCCGCAGAAAGCGATGTGTGCATCATCAGCGACTTGATAAGAAAATTGGCAGAGTACGAAAAGCTGTCAGCCCAAGTCAGTTTAAATGAGGAAACTTTAGCCTATTGGCTCTTTAAAAAACAAGCGGCTAAAGTATTGTTAGTTGAAGACACAAAAAAAGAAGTAGTAGCTTTCGCTTTATACTTCTACAATTTCTCGACATTTCTCGGCAAACCCGGTATCTACTTGGAAGACTTATATGTTTTACCACCGTATCGCAAGCAAGGAATTGGTAAGAGCATTATGGTTTATTTAGCTCAAGAAACTCAGAAAAAAGACTTAGGACGTTTGGAATGGAGTTGTTTAAACTGGAATAAAGACAGTATCGGCTTTTACTTGAGTATAGCCGCTGAAAGTAGGGATGAGTGGCTGAGTTTCCGTTTGAGTGGTGCCGCTTTAGCTAAACTCGCAAATTCCGCTGATGGCGCTACAGATAATCAAGCTTAAAAGCACTTAAAAACTCCGGCAACTCATCACTGTTGGATACTAATAAATCAAAATCGCTCACATTTTGGTAGTGACAAAGAAAACTCAAACCAAATTTATTTTCATCGACTAAAAGTACTTTCTTATTAGCCGCATTAAATATCGCCCTTTTTACGGCGGCATCTTCCGGTTTCACTACGGAAATGGCACCGTTGTAATCAAGGCCCATAGTTGTTAAGAAAGCTATATCGACACTATACTGATGAAAAAACTCGGTTGCCAAACTACCCATGGTCCCGGCAGAGACGGCATCATAAACCCCACCGGCGACAATGATTTGCGCTTTGCAGCGATAATCAATACTGCTCAATGGCGGCAGGTTGTTGGTAATTATCGTGATTTTCTTATCAAGCAAGTATTTAAACAAAGCCGAAGTTGTGGTTCCGGTATCAATAGCGACTACCGCCCCGTCTTTAACTAAACTGGCGGCTTTTTGACAGATACGTTCTTTGAATTGAATCTGTTGGGTTTCTTTGTAGCTGAAGTGCAGCTCTGTGCTTTCCCGGTTTTTTAGCTCTGCTCCTCCGTAACTGACGCTTACCAAATTTTGTCGCGCCAACTCTTGCAGGTCCCGGCGAATGGTTTGGGTGCTACAGGCAAAATCACAAGCTAAGTCCTTAACTTCTGCCGCTCCTTTTTTTAGTATTTGATTGTAAATCTCTGATCTTCGTTTTATGGCATTCATCGCTACTCACTGATTGTGCTTTGGAAACTGTAGTTTTCTAATAAGCTTTTTAATGCCCCTACATAAGTCGCATTAACCATCGCGATATCCTGCAAGGGATTGTTATAGCCTAAAGCCAGGTATTTCCCGGCTCCTAAACGATGAAACAATAAAGCATCAACTCTGTCTATTTTCAATTCTGCAGCTAAATCCAAACGTTTTTTCACATCAGCTAAGTCATCATTTTTTCCCGGAACAATAACTAAACGCATAATAACCTCTTTACCGGCCGTCCTGAGTCTTTTTAAGTTTTCTAAGATGAGCTCATTACTGCCCCCGGTAACGTCCTGATGAAGCTTTTGGTCAAAGGATTTGATGTCATATAAAAATAAATCGATATTATCAATCAAAGCCTGAAGCTTGTCATAATTCCAAGCGCCGGCGGTATCCAAGCAACAGTGAATACCCTGCTGCTTGAGTTTCTTAGTGACCTTCGTTAAGTAATAAGGCCATAAACCCGGTTCACCACCGGAAAAAGTAACCCCGCCACCGGATTTTCGGTAGAATACTTCATCGGCAACTAACTGCTTAACTAAGTCCTCACTATTATAGTAGCTGCCGACAATATCATAAGCCCCA
>CAZUQA010000087.1:0-62407 GCA_964622375.1 uncultured Erysipelotrichaceae bacterium
TGGCGGAGTTAAAAGTGGCTGATGCTATCTCGGCAATCTTTGAATTGTTACGACGCCTTAATAAATATATTGATGAAACCCAACCTTGGATACTAGGTAATGCGGCAGAAAAGAAAGAGCGCTTAAATACCGTTTTATATACTTTACTAGCCGGTCTTAGGTATGCCGCCGTTTTGCTTTCCCCGTTTATTCCGGATACAGCTGCCAGTATCTTAGAACAACTAGGAACTGCCATGAGGGATTACGCTTCACTAAACGAATTTGCTATGTTAGAGTCACCGCTTAAGGTCACGGATCGTCCTCTGATGTTATTTAAAAGAATCGATGGTGAAAAATTGATGGCAGAGTTAAATAAAGACGAAGAAAAGAAAACCGCAAAGGAAAAAATCACTTTTGCGGAGTTCAGTAAGACAGAATTGTGCATTGGACTTGTCCGCAGTTGCGAAAAGCACCCGGATGCTGATAAACTCTTAGTTTCCCAAATTGATATCGGTACTAAAGTAATTCAAGTTGTCAGCGGTATTGCAGACCGTTATACAGCGCAAGAGATGGTGGGCAAGAAACTGATTGTCGTCAGCAATCTTCAAGAAACGAAGATCCGCGGCGTTCTTTCCCAAGGAATGATACTGGTTGGCGAAAACAGTGAAGTTATGGAAGTAATAGAAAGTCAAAAACTCAAAGCCGGAGATGAAGTGCGATGAAATATACCGGGATGATAATGGTCGACTTAGATGGTACTCTACTAAAACCCGACTACACTACTTCTGAAGAAGATCGCCAAGCTTTACTGCAGGCTAAGAAACAAGGAAACCTGATTGTTTTGTGCACCGGAAGAAGCGCTTATATGATAATTAAGCGTTTCACGGAATTTCAACTCGATGGCATCATCGATATCATCATCGGTTGCAACGGTTCACAATATTACGATACTACAAAGGGTGGCGAAGTAGAAATACTGGGCTACATTCCTAAAGCGGCAGTCGCTGAAGTATTGGCATTGACCGACAATCGCGAATATGGTATTGCCTGGTATGGTGAACATGAGTTTTACACTAATGAAGCCAATAAACTGATTGCGGATATCAGTGCGCAATTACAGATTCCAGCGGTCATTTATCGCAACGATGAGATTCTTGAACATTTTCCGGAAAAATGGCCGAAAGCCGTGATGTTTCTCAACAATCTGGAACAAAGGAGTTTACGTGATGTGATAGAAGCCAATAAAACCGTAGCTTTTGATACGGTGTTTTCCAGTCCTTTGTTACTTGAGCTGTTACCTCGCGATGTCAACAAAGGCTCAGCTTTTGAAATTCTCTGTGCCAGATTTGGTATCGATCCCCAAAATACGATGGCTATCGGCGACGAAGATAATGATGTACCGATGTTGAAAAAGAGTAAATTTGGAGTAGCAATGGCCAATGGCACGGAACTAGTAAAAGCTAGTGCCGATTATATTACCGGCAGTCTCCAAGAGCATGGCTTGTCACAGGCTGTCTATAGGTTTCTAGATCATAGTATTTGAAATAAACAAATAATAAGTTGATAACTGCCAGCTACCAATGAATCAGAGTAGCGGCAATTATTAATTATTGTAAATAATGTTTTTTAATACTGCATTGTTGTAGACTACAAAAAACTTATATAATATAGACGGATAATTATATGAAGGAGGTGGTAACCATGTTCGAATTTGATGCAGGAATTGTTATTAGTCTGGTGGTTGGAACTTTAGTTGTTTTAGTGCTGATAGTTCTGTTTAGTTCTTACAAAAAAGCACGACCGGATGAAGCTTTGATAATCTCGGGGCTAAGGTCGAAACCCAAGGCGATTGTTGGAAGGTCGGGGTATGCCATACCATTTTTACAACGAGTCGATAGACTCTCCTTGGCTTTAATCCAAATTGACGTTAAAGCTAACCGGATTCCTACTTGTGAGTTTATTAACATCAATGTCGATGCGGTTGCCAACGTCCAAGTACCAAATGACAAGGAGTTCATCCAATTAGCCGCTTTAAACTTCTTGAATAAGAGAAGCGAGTATGTGCAAGGTATCGTACAACAGGTACTTGAAGGAAACATGCGGGAAATTGTCGGCCAATTAGAGTTGCGTTCTTTAGTAAATCGCCGTGATGAATTCGCCAGCAAAGTCCAAGAGAATGTTACTGACGATATGGCACGTATCGGGATGAAAGTAATCAACTTCACGGTGCAGAACTTCACTGATGATCATGATGCCATCAGTAACTTAGGTGTCGACAATCTAACCCAGATATCTAAATCAGCTAAGGTGGCACGAGCCAATGCCGAAAGAGACGTCAAAATTGCCGAAGCTGCAGCTTTACAAGAAGCTAATAAAGCCCAGGTTGATAGTGAAAAGATGATTGCCGAACAGAATCGTGATTTGGCGATATCGCAATCTAAAGCGAAAACCGAAGCCGATAGTGAAAAAGCGAAGGCGGAAGCTGCTTTTGAGATTCAAAGACAAGTTCAACAACTGACGATTAACGAAAATGAAGTCAATGCGGAAACCGCAAAAGCTGAAAAGATGTTGGAGCTGAGAGAAAAAGAAATTGAACTGAAAGTTAAAGAATTAGATGCTTCAATCAAGAAAAAAGCTGATGCTGATCGTTACGCAATGGAACAAGCCGCTGAAGCAGACAAGCGGAAGAAGATTTTGGAAGCTGAAGCTGCTAAAGAAGCACAGATTAGAGCTGCGGAAGGAACCAGAGAAGCGATGATTAAGGAAGCTGAAGGTATCAAAGCCAAAGGTGAAGCCGAAGCTGCCGCTTTACGGGCAAAACTTACCGCTCAAGCCGAAGGTATTGAAAAACAAGCTTTGGCGCAAGCCAAGATGCAACAGGCTTCGATTATCGAGATGATCGTCAATCAATTGCCGAGCATCGCCAGAGAAATCTCGGCGCCGCTCAACAATGTTGAAAACATCACTATCTATGATCCGGCTGGAACAACTAAACTGGTTGAAGCCGGCACCAGAAATGTGACCCAGATTCTCGATCTTGCTAAAGCAACCGGAATTGACTTACAGGCTTTGATCAACAATTATATTGCCAAAGTACCGGCTAACAAAGCTAGCGGAGAAAAAACGGAAGTTCGTAAAAAAAGACCAACAGCCTTAGAGACTAAAACCGAATAACCAGCAGCCCTTGCTGGTTTTCTTTAGCTTTAATCGCCTTAATACTATTAGCCAAAAGCTCTGATAAAAAAATTGTTATAATATTAGCGGAATATAGAATATGGCTCAAATAAAATATGATTATCAAGTAATAGTGGTAGGTGGCGGGCATGCCGGAATTGAAGCAGCTTTAGCTACCAGTCGTTTAGGGAAAAAGACTCTGCTTGTTACTTTGGATAAAAAGCGAGTAGGCGCCATGCCTTGCAACCCTTCAATCGGGGGACCGGCTAAAGGAATAGTTGTCCGGGAGATCGATGCTTTAGGTGGGGAAATGGCTAAAGCTGCCGATAAAACAGCTTTACAATTTAAGATGCTCAACTTATCTAAAGGACCGGGAGTTCAAGCCTTAAGAGTGCAATCTGATAAGTTAGCTTACAGTAAATACATGCTTGAGGTTTTGGAAAAACAAAGCAATTTAACTATTGAAGAAGGATTGGTTGAGGCTTTGTTATACAAGAATAATGCCGTCTATGGCGTAAAAACCAAAACCAAAGAGCTTAGTACCAATATTGTAATATTGACTACCGGAACCTATATGAACAGTGCCATCATGGTCTCTTCCGACAAAAAAAGCGGAGGACCGGATGGACAAGAAACTTCAATAAAGCTTTCAAATTGTTTAAAGGAAATGGGAATCGCGTTGTTACGCTTAAAAACCGGAACCCCAGCCCGCCTTCATACCGCCAGTATCGATTTTTCTAAAACCAGTATTCAGCCGGGAAGCCGTGATTTCTTTTGTTTTTCCTACCAAACAAAAAAGATCTTAGATTTTGAAAAACAGTTACCATGTTACTTGACCTATACCAATGAAAAAACTCACGAAATTATCAGAGAGAATCTGGGACGATCCAGCATGTATTCCGGCGTGGTTACCGGAACCGGAACACGCTATTGTCCGTCAATTGAGGATAAAATCGTCCGTTTTGCGGACAAACCCCGCCATCAAATTTTCTTGGAACCGGAAACCGCCGACTTCGCGACCACGTATGTTCAAGGCTTTTCTACTTCCTTGCCTTACGATGTCCAAGAGGAAATGCTCCACAGTTTACCGGGATTGGAGAATGCGGAAATCGCCAAGTATGCTTACGCTATTGAATATGATGCTATTGATCCTTTACAATTATTACCTTCTTTAGAGTGTAAACTTTATGAAAATTTGTTTTCTGCCGGACAAATTAACGGAACCAGCGGTTATGAAGAAGCCGGCGGACAAGGTTTGATGGCAGGCATTAATGCTTGTAGAAAACTGGAGGGGAAAGAAGCTGTAGTTTTAGGCAGAGACCAAGCTTACATTGGGGTATTAATCGATGATTTAGTAACTAAAGGAACTAAAGAACCGTATCGCTTATTGACTTCACGAGCCGAGTATCGCTTGTTGTTACGTCACGACAATGCCGATGAAAGACTAATAGATATTGGCTATGAAATCGGTTTAGTCAGCGAAGCCGCTCAGCAAAACTATCTGAAAAAACAAGAAGATATTCAAAAAGCGACATTGGAGCTAAAAAATATCAAAGCTGATGCGGTAATACAACTCAAGGCGTACTGGCAGGATTTCCCTTGGGAGAGTTCACCACAAGGCCTTTCACTTTACCAAGTGTTAAAAAGGCCGCATGTGAGTATCAAGGCGCTAAAAGAAATAGTCGCGCTTGATTACCGTGATGAAGTACTAGAGAGCATCGATATCAATCTAAAATATGAAGGGTATATTGTTAAGGCCCAGAAAGAGGCTGAGAAATTACGACAAATGGATGAGTTGAAAATTCCTGGGGATTTTGATTATGCGTCCATCGACCATCTTTCACTGGAAGCACGACAAAAACTCCTATTAGTCAAACCGCAAACTTTAGGGCAAGCTTCGCGGATCAGTGGTGTTAACCCGGCGGATATTGCTATATTGTTATTGCACTTAAAACCTAAATCATGAAACAAAATTTTATAAGCCGAAAGGGGTATAAATAAGCCATGGAATGTGTTGAATTTTATAGTAATCTAAAAGATGAAAATATTAAGCTAAGTGATAAACAATTATTGTTGTTTTCACAGTACTATGATTTTCTGATTAAATCTAATAAAAAGACTAATTTGACCAGCATTACCAACAAACCCGAAGTATATGCCAAACACTTTTATGATAGTTTAACGCCGTTATTTGATGGCGAGATAAGGGGGGAAGTATTGGATGTCGGTTCCGGTGCCGGCTTTCCCGGAATACCTGTAAAAATTGTCTGCCCGGAAATCAAGCTCAGTATAATAGACAGTGCAAACAAAAAAATAAAATTTTTAGAAAGTTTACTTAAGGAACTAGATTTACCGGATGTTCAATTGATTAATGCACGAGCAGAAGACTATAGTAAGGAGAAAAGAGAATACTTTGATGTAGTATTATCGCGCGCCGTAGCCGAATTACCTATACTGTGTGAACTCTGTTTACCCCTAACAAAAGTTGGTGGGGAGTTTTGGGCATTAAAAGGACCTAAAGGCTTAGAAGAATTATCACTTAGTACTCAGGCAATTGAGCTTTTAGGTGGCGAAGTTAAGGGTGTCTATCACCAACAGTACAGTGGGCAGAAGCGCATTAATATTTGTATCACTAAAGTGAAGAACACGCCAAAAACCTATCCTCGTCCTTACAGAGCCATAGTTAATCAACCCCGGTAGTACTGAAATGTTAGGGGCTTTATGATACAATAAAACTGCAGTTTATGATGAAACTTGAAGATATAAAACTAGAATTAATAATGACCAATCCGGCGCAACCACGCAAGTCTTTTGAGCAAGAAGGAATTGAGGAATTAGCTCAGTCGATAAAAGAGAGTGGTTTAATTCAACCGATAATCGTCCGACCTTCAGGGAAGGGATATATGGTAGTAGCCGGCGAAAGAAGACTTAGAGCCATTGAACTATTGGGGATGGCCAGTATAACCTGCATCATCATCGAAGCGAGCTCATCAGAGAGCGCAAATCTTTCTCTGATAGAGAATATCCAAAGAAGTGACTTAAGTCCTTTAGAAGAGGCTTTAGCTTACCAAGCATTACTACAAACCCAAAATATCACCCAAGAAGAACTGGCCAAAAGAATCGGCAAATCACAATCTTCCATTGCCAATAAATTGCGTTTACTACAGTTAGCACCGGAAGTAAAGGAAGCTATTATCAATAAAGCTATCACCGAAAGACATGGCCGTTGTCTTTTAGGACTCGAACAAGAAAAGCAGGAAGTTTTATTGCGCAAGATAATAGTGGAAAATCTGACGGTGGCGCAGACCGAACGCTTGATTAAAAAAGGTGAAAATCAAAGAATTATCATCAGGAAGGATTTTGTCAGTCGAACTTCGGCAGTGCAGTTAGGAGTAAACACCATCAACGAAGCAATCACCACTGTCAAAAGTGCCGGGATTCCGATTAAAAGTACCGAGTCAGAAACAGCGAAGTATTATCAGATAGTCATCAGGATCAAGAAGTGAGTATATGGGGAAAATAATAGCCGTAGCTAATCAAAAAGGCGGAGTCGGAAAAACGACAACCAGTGTCAATCTGGCAGCGGCTTTAGCCTATTTAAATAAACGAGTTTTGTTGATTGATTTTGACCCGCAGGGCAACGCCAGTACCGGAGTTGGCGTGGTACGCACCAAGAAAACCCCGACAATTAACGATGTGCTGTTTGATGATATTCCGGTTACTGCTGCTATCCAAAAGTTGGATCGTCCGCCACTGGATATCCTACCGGCAACGGTAGAGTTAGCCGGGGCCAATGTCGGCATGGGGGAATATCGCAAAGGACGGGAAAAGTACCTTAAAACCAAGCTGGAAACGATTAAAGATGACTATGATTATATTTTTATTGATTGTCCGCCATCCCTGGGCTTATTGAACACCAATGCCTTAACGGCGGCTGACAGCGTCCTAATACCTATTCAATGTGAATACTATGCTTTGGAAGGCTTAACACAATTGTTGTCGACGATTCGTTATGTTCAGAAATTATTTAATCGCAATGTAAAAATTGAAGGGGTCGTACTGACGATGTATGATGAGCGAACAAAACTCAGTAACGAAGTGCAACAGGAAGTAAGAAAGTATTTTAAAGAGAAAGTGTATAGCACCAACATTAAGCGTAATGTGCGTTTATCCGAAGCACCGAGTTTCGGACAAACCATCTTCGAATATGATCCTAATTCCTCGGCAGCGGAAAGCTATGCCGCTTTAGCCAAAGAATTTCTCAAGGGAGGTAAGAAATAATGCCAGCTAAGAAAAACAGCTTAGGTAAAGGTTTAGCCAATATCTATGGTGAAGAACTCTACGATGTAATCAACGAACTGGAAAACAGCGGTTTAGCCAACCAGATTGCCATTGAAAAAATTCGCCCTAACCCTTACCAACCCCGGAAATCATTTAACACTGAAAGTCTTAAGGAGTTGGCTGAGTCAATTGCCACCCATGGCATCTTTACACCACTATTAGTCAGAGAAGCGGTCAACGGTTATGAACTGATTGCCGGGGAGCGGCGTTTACGGGCCGCGAAGTTAGCCGGTTTAAGTGAAGTGCCGGCTATTGTTGCAGAGTTCAATGACCAACAGATGATGGAAATCTCCTTGTTGGAGAATATTCAAAGAGAAGATTTGAATGCTTTGGAAGAAGCGACAGCTTACGATCGTTTAATTGAAACTTTTAACTACAGCCATGAAGCTTTAGCTGATCGGGTACACAAATCACGGGTCCATATCAGTAATACCCTACGTTTATTAAAATTGCCTAAATCAATACAGAAGCTGATTGCGGATGGACATCTCAGTGCCGGTCAGGCTAGGCCGCTGATTACTTTAGAAAACAAAAGTGACATCGAGAGTTTAGCGCAAAAGATAGTCTTGGAAAATCTCAGCGTGCGCCAAGTGGAAGCTTTGGTTGCTTCCTATGGTAAAACCTCAGTTAAGAAAAATCCTAAAAGAAAGGATTACATGTTAGCTGAAGAACTCTTAAGCAAGAAACTTCAGACTTCCGTCAGTATCGCTGCCAAGAAAATTGTTATTAAATTCCGTGATAATGCTGATCTCAATCGCATCTTGGAAGAACTTGATTGTTTGGAGGATTAAGATATCACCGGTTGATATCTTTTTAATAACATGTTAGAAGACACTATAATAGCTCTAAGCGCAACCACGCCGCAAGCCATCGCTATCATTAGAATCAGCGGTAAGGCGGCTAAAGAGATTGCCAATAAAGTTCTTAAATACACTATTACCAAACAAAGGGTAAATACTATTAAGCATAATTTTGTGGTAGAAGGAAAGCAGCTGATCGATGAGATATTAGTCAGTTATTTCAAAGCCCCCCACTCCTACACGGGAGAAGATATGGTCGAACTTAACATTCATGGCGGACCCTATATCGCACATAAAGTAATTAGTTTACTTATAGCTAAGGGAGCCAGACAAGCGCTTCCCGGTGAGTTTACCCAAAGATCCTATCTCAACGGCAAACTGGACTTAACCCAAGCAGAAGCCATCAATGACTTAGTTCTGGCTAATAGCGAATATAACGCAACAAAAGCTATCGCTTCCTTATCACAGGCTATCAGTAGAATGTTACAACCCCTGATTGATGAAATTCACGATCTCATTTCGCATATTGAAGTTAATATCGATTATCCGGAATATGAAGATGTCAGAGATTTAAGCCAAAAAGTCATTTTGCCACAATTACTGAAGTGGTTAGCTGTCAGTGAAGAAATAGTTGAAAAATCAGAAAACAGTCTGTTGATAAAAGATGGGATATTAACAGTTATCGTGGGCGAACCCAATGTTGGAAAATCCAGCTTACTTAACGCTTTACTCCAAGAAAATCGGGCTTTGGTTTCCGAAATTGCCGGAACCACACGCGACTATATTGAAGCACCAATCATCATTGACAATTTACATTTACGTTTAATTGACACTGCCGGTTTACGCCAAGAAGGCGATGCTTTAGAGAAATTGGGCATGGAAAAAACACAGGAATTACTAAAGAAAGCCCAACTGGTAATCGTCGTTTTTGACGCCACAAAACAGCGGAGCCAACAGGAGTTAGAACTATTGGCAAAACTACAAGAAAAACAACATCTCGTTGTTTTTAACAAGATTGACTTAAATCCTAAAATCAAAGAAGGCATTAAAATATCAGCGATTAACCAAGATATCGCTGAGTTACTTACAGCTTTAAGAAATAAATATGAAACTATTAATTTGCTGGATAGTGCTACTTTGCATAGCCAAAGACAACTAGCTTTGATGAAACAAGCAACGGCTTCCTTAAAATCAGCGGTAGTAGCCTTGCAGGAAAACCGCGAGTTAGAGTTAGTGGCGATTGATTTACAGACTGCTTATCAGAGTTTGTGTGATATCTTAGGGAAATACAACAGAATGGATTTACTGGAAAGTATCTTCCAAAATTTCTGTTTAGGTAAATAATATGGCCTATATCGATTCGCATGCCCATTTAACCGGTAAAGAGTATCAAGATGATCTTAAAGAAATAATCGCTGATTTTAAGCTTAATGCTATAAGTCGGGTTTTATTGATCTGTTGTGATGATCAGGATTATCGCTATGCTATAAGTCTGCAAGAGGAATATGGTTGTTTTGATATCGCCAAGGGCGTACATCCGGAAAACGCCGATGAAGATCGTAGCGTTGACTTGATCAATCTCGACAAACAATTAGCTGCTAAGAAAATAGCCGTCGTCGGGGAGATTGGTTTGGATTACTATTGGACCAAAGCGACAAAGGACTATCAAAAAGCGTTGTTTATTGCCCAAATCCAATTGGCCGATAAGTACAACTTGCCGATAGCTGTTCATAGTCGGGAAGCCAGTGAAGACACCTATAGTATTCTTAAAGAGCACCATCAAAGTAAAAGAGGGGTAATGCACTGTTACTCCGGTAGCGTGGAAATGATGGAACGCTATGTCGCTTTGGGTTACTATATCTCTTTAGCCGGGCCGGTAACTTTTGCTAATGCTAAAGTCGCAAAGAATGTAGCAATTGCTACGCCGCTTGATAAACTGCTCTATGAAACCGACTGCCCCTATTTGACGCCGGTTCCTTATCGCGGTAAACGCAACAATCCTAACTTTGTAGTCTATACTGCCAGGATGATTGCCGAGCTAAGGGGGATAAGTGTCGAAGAACTAAATCAAGCTGTAAAGATTAATTATGCGACTTTATTGGGGAGCAATAATGCGTAGATATTTACCCTACATTTTAGTTTGGGTGCTGTTGTACAGCAGTATTTACGTCAGCGACAATCCGCAAAATCTAGGCTTAAGAAAAATAGAATATGGTTATTTTACCAAGGAAGACCGCAGTTTGCTGATTGAAACCTACAGTTTGGGGAGTGCCCCGGGTGTAAGTACTATTGTTAATAAAAATCTTCAAACCGGTGAAAAGTATTGGCTGTCACGTTATGAGGCCAACGGTAGTTGGGGATTGAATATCCAAGAGTATTTGATCACTTACGATTTTTTTAATAAAAGGCCGCTAAGCTATGAGCTAGTAAAAGAGCAAACCGATGCTATTAGCCCGGTACCCCATTCATTAATCCAAGGTACTAAAGTAGAAATCGGCGCTTTTTTCAATCCGGTATTCTCACGTTACGGGGTTAATTGTCAGGGCTGTAGCGGACAAAACAGCGGACGCGGGAATTTCTCCGTAGGTATCGGGGCGGATATCAATGAGGGTGTGCGCCAGTTTGACGGTAAGTATAAAAAAGGCTTGATCTTTGAGGGCTATTATATAGTAGCCTCTGATCCCAGTATTCCCTTATGCACGATTTTGGAAATCAGCAACCACAATTTTTCCGGTGGGGGTTTAGAGCCGGGAGTACCTTTTTATGCGGTGGTTTTAGATCGCGGTGGGGCGATTAAAAACAATCGTTTGGACTTTTATATCGGGGATGAGCGTTACTATAATAGTGAGATTAAGTATAAAGGAAAACGTTTACCTTTGGCGACTATCGTCGCTTTCGGTAAGCGGTCTAAGGATAGTAGTGGTAAACGCTCCTGTCGTTTACCGAAGATTGAAGAGCTAAAGAGCTATGCCGAAAATCAATGAATTAATTATTGTTGAAGGAAAACACGACAGCGCGCGGCTTCGTTGTTATTTTATAGCGGACATTTTGGAAACCGGGGGTAGCGGTTTAAGTAAAGAGTTTTTAGAAAACCTCAAAAGGCAAAAGCGGCAGATTATTATTTTTACTGATCCGGATAGTAACGGTAATCAAATTCGAGAACGGATTTCCCGGGAAATACCTGATTGCCTGCATGCGTATTTACCGGCAGAAAAATGTCGTAAGAAAGGCCGCGTCGGTGTTGAGTTTGCCAGTGAAGAAAGCCTAAAACAAGCTCTGGCTAACTTGGTGAGTTATACTGAAACAAACGGGAATTTGACTAGTAGCGATCTTTACGAGCTGGGATTAATAGCCGGCAAGGCAGCTAAAAGCCAGCGGCAAAAGCTGAGCCGGCAATATCACTTAGGTGATTGTAACGGTAAGACGCTACTTAAGCGTTTGAATGCACTAAATATCGATAAAACTAAATTGCAGAAGGCCTTGGATGATGAGTGAGTATAATACCAAAGAACTGTTAGCCAAATATCAAATCACCGCTAAAAAGAAATGGGGGCAGAACTTTATCAGTGATAGCCAGCTCATCAAAAAAATGGTCAAATTGAGCTTGATCGCTAGCGACACTACCGTCATTGAAATCGGCCCGGGCTTGGGGATATTGACGGCAGCTTTAGCTGAAGTCGCCAAAAAGGTTATTGCTTTTGAAATCGACAAACAATTGGTGAGCGTACTTAAGGAGCGTTTTAAGGATGAAGCTAAAGTCGAAATTGTCGCCGCTGATTTTTTGGAAGTTGATTTGAGCGAATATTTACCAAAGATTAACTCAGGAAAAGTTGTAGTTTGCGCAAATTTGCCATATTACATTACCACGCCAATCTTATTTAAGTTATTTGACAGTCCGCTTGACATTCAACACCTGAGTGTCATGCTACAAAAAGAAGTAGGAAAGCGCTTTTCAGCTACCGTCAACAGTAAAGACTACAATGCTTTATCGGTAATAACAGCCTTTAAATATTCAACCAAAGTCATCATGCAGCTACCCAAAGAAGTGTTCTTTCCTCGGCCTAAAGTGGATAGCGTCGTTTTACTTTTTTCAAAGAAAAAAGAAACAGTTATGCTCGATGAGACAGCATTATTTCAACTGGTCAAAACTTGCTTTAAATACCGACGTAAAACCATATATAATAATTATAGAGAAGTTCTGGGCGACGAAGCTGCCAAGTTAATTTTAGAAAAAGCAGAAATTGGCTTAAATCAAAGAGCACAAGAACTCAGTTTAGCCCAGTATTTGCAGCTCTACGAGGTACAATGTGGCTATAAGAGCCTACGGCAAGATTAATCTGATATTAAATGTCTTGGCTAAACGCCAGGACAACTACCATGACTTGGAAATGGTCATGGTGCCTTTGTTGTTGCATGATTTGTTGACTATCAGGCTGGCTTCGAGTTATAGCTTTAAGACTAATGTCAAATATCTGAAAGAGCAAAACAATAACATCATCTACCAAGTGATCCAAGAAATGCGCAAGCGCTATGGTTTTAGTGAAGAATTTGCGATAGAACTGACAAAATATATACCAACCCAAGCCGGCTTAGGCGGAGGTAGCAGCGATGGGGCTGCGGCGATTATCCTGCTGGATGGGATTCTGGGTCTCAAGCTCAGCCAACAAGAACGGGAAGATATCGCCAACTGTGTCGGTAAAGATGTTGCTTTCTGTCTGTACAATCGTCCGGCTTTAGTTAGTGGCATGGGGGAAAAACTGGCTTTTATTGATAACAATCTCGATTTGAAGATGTTACTGGTAAAACCGGGAAAAGGAATTTCAACGAAAATTGCTTATGAAAAGTTGCATGAGTATCCGCGTCAGCATTATGACACCGGTAAAATGATTCGCGCTTTGGCTAACGGCGATTATCAAGGCGTCGTGGATAATTTGGGAAATGCTTTTGAGGAAGTGGCACAGGCTTTAGTACCGGATATTGCCCAACTCAAAAAACAACTGAAGGATTTTGGCTTTGACGGTAGTTTGTTGTGTGGTAGCGGCTCTTGTGTTTTAGCCTTAAGCCAAAATGATGAATTATTAAGTGCCGGCTTAAAGCACTTCCGCAAGTCTTATCCCTTTGTTTGGCAAACCGCAGTAAAGAGGAGACAAGATGATTAATGCGATTATTTTAGCAGCCGGCAAAGGCACGCGCATGAAAAGTGAAGAAGCAAAGTGTTTGCAGTTAGTTTTGGGAAAACCGATACTGCGGCATATAGTCGACGCTTTGAAAGGCGCCGGTGTTGAAAAAGTGACTATTGTCATCGGTTATCGCGGCCAAGATATTCAAGACTATTTTAAAGATGAGGTAAACTACGCTTGGCAGCACCAGCAACAAGGTACCGGCCATGCGGTAACGATGGCAACTGAAGTGAAAGATTCTTGTGACAAAACCATCGTAATTAACGGGGATGTGCCGCTAGTCAAGGTAGAAACCTTTAAACAACTTCTAAAAGACAAAGATAATTGTGATTTGGTTTTACTGTCAACGCTCATGGAAGATCCCCAACGTTATGGTCGCATTGTTCGTAATGAAAAGGGCGAGTTTATCAAGGTCGTGGAAACTGATGATTGCGATGAAGAAGAAATTAAAATCAAGGAAATCAACGGAGCAATTTACTGTTTTGACAATGCTAAGCTTTGGGAATGTTTACCTTTGTTAGAAAAAAAGAACAAACAACAAGAATATTACCTGACGGATGTGATAGAATTATTTGTGAACAAAGGCTATAAGGTGCAAGCCACCATAGTCCAAGACAATCTAGAAATAATGGGAGTGGATCACCGCTTGGGACAACAAACCGCAACGAAAAAACTGCAAAGTGACATCAACAACAAAATGCTGGAGAACGGGGTATTTTTAGTTGACAGTCAGAGTATTTATATCGAAGATGGCGTGCTTATTGAGAGTGATGTGACCATTTATCCCAATGTGGAAATTCGGGGTAAAACGACGATAAAGTCTGGTTCAATTATCGGAAGCGGGTCTTTGATTATTGATAGTGAAATTGCCAACAATGTCAAAATCGAAAGTTCCAAGATCAGTGAGAGCAAAATCGGCAGGGGGACGACAATCGGTCCTTACGCTCACTTAAGAAATAATTGCGAAATTGGTGAGCATTGCCGCATTGGAAATTTCGTTGAAATGAAAAAGACCATATTTGGTGACGGATCGAAGTGTGCCCATCTTACCTATTTAGGTGATTGTATCATCGGCAAAGAAGTTAATATCGGTTGCGGCGTTGTCGCTGTCAATTACGACGGAAAAAATAAATTTACCACTCGGATTGATGATGGAGCTTTTATTGGCAGTAATGTCAACTTGATTGCCCCAATTCATATCGGGGAAAACGCCTTGATAGCCGCCGGTTCGACAGTCGACCAGGATGTCGCTGCCGGAGCTATGGGTATCGCAAGAGCCAAACAATGCAATAAAGCTGATTACGGAAACAAATATAGAAATAAATAGGGGAAACAATCATGGAGAAAAAAATCGTCTTTGCCTTATCAGCCAATCGCAGGTTGGCCAAAGAAGTAGTCAAGCATTTAGCTTGTGATTTAGGAGATATTGATGTCCGTCATTTCAAAGATGGTGAGATTCTAGTTGAACCCCAAGAAACGGTACGCAATCGTGATGTTTTCATCATCCAATCTACCTGTCCGCCGGTCACGGAAAACTTGATGGAAATCTTAATCGCTATCGATGCTTGTAAACGAGCTTCAGCCCATTCAATAACCGTTGTTATTCCATACTATGGTTACGCTCGCCAAGATCGCAAAGCCCGACCACGGCAACCGATAACTGCTAAATTAGTAGCCGACATGATCCAAATTGCCGGGGCCGATCGGGTAGTCACTATTGATTTACATGCACCCCAAATTCAAGGTTTCTTTAATATCCCAATCGATGATTTAACCGCAGTCAGCCTATTGGGCAAACATTTCCATGAAAAAGGTTTTAAAGAAGATTTGGTTATTGTTTCTCCGGATTTAGGGGGAACTACCAGAGCCCGTAACCTCGCTAATTATCTGCATTGTCCGATAGCCATCGTTGACAAAAGACGACCTTATGAAAATGCCGTGGAAGTTATGAACATCGTCGGTAGCGTCAACAACAGAGTGGCTATCATCGTTGATGATATCTGTGATACCGGCGGTTCTTTATTAGCCAGCGTTGACATGTTGCTGAAAAAAGGAGCGCTTGAGGTTTATGCCGGCGTTACCCATGGGGTCTTCAGCAAACCGGCGATGGATAATATCATGAACTCAAAAATCAAAGAGGTTGTGGTAACCGACACTATTGCTTTAAACAAACCCTGTAAAAAAATTACTCAAATTTCTGTCGGTTATATGATTGCGATGACCATCGATGCTATTTCTTCCGGCAATCCGGTCAGTGATGTTTACAGTAAATTCTCCTAACAATAATTAGTAAAAAAACCCGAGACTGACAAACGGGTTTTTTAAAACAATTAACCAAACAAAAATGTTGACTATTTTACTTCAATAACGTAAGATTCAGCGTTTTTGATTTCCTGACGCTTTTCTTCATTAAAGTAGTTCTTAATTATGACTACCGGTGTCCCTTTGTCTCCGCTACCGCTGGTTAAATCACTTAGACTACCCAGTAAGTCTGTATATAAGCGTGGGGTGGTCCCTACAGCCCCTTGGCTGTAGGGATTGTTGGCTATTTGTTGGCGAATCTCAGTTTCATTGTAGCCGGCATCAATGAGATCTTTTAGTTTCATTTCATTGGGTGTTCCCAGTAAACCACTGGTATAAAATGGCGAAACACAAGGATCATGAAGTTCCCAAATGCCACATTGCGGATCTTTAAAAGCGCCATCACCATAGATCATGACTTCAACTTTTTTACCAAAATCTTCAAAAATTTGTCTTTGTAGTGCCAGCAACAAGTCTTGGCCATCACGGGGAAAGAGCTTGATACGCTTTCCGGTCTTATTGGAACCGTATAAACCAAAGTTTTGATTGTAGCCATGACTTTCACTTGGTTGATTCAGCAGCTCACTTAAGTCATAAACTTTTTTAGCTCCATTGGCTAAAAGAATTTTACGATCTAAATGACGGCGATGAACACCGGCAATCAAGATGTTTTTAGTATAGTGTAGTATAGCTTTGGGGTCATTAGCTAAGACAATTTCGATATTGTCGTTGAGTTTTTCATAAACTTCCAAGTAATCAACACCAGTCAAAGGCATGACAGTTTCCCCAACTAAGGCTCTAAACTCCTGCACACTGTAGATGGCATTGACATCGACATTTCTCGTATACATTAATTCTTGAGAAATCAAAGGATTACCAACTTCATCTTGGGGGAAGGCTAGTTGCAGATAGACCTTCTTAACACCTTGGGTGATACCTAATAACTGTTGAGAAATACGATTGCGACTGGTAATCGGGAAAGTAACGGCAATCTCTTGGCAGCCGAATAAATCATTGACGGCTTGACTGATATCACTCAATTGGACATAGTTGCCTTGGGTACGCGCCACTATAGACTCGGTAATGGCGATGATGTCCCCATCTTCAATGCTCAAATTCAGCTCAGTAAAAGATTGATATACTCCATTTAATACAACAGAAACTAAATCATCACCTTCTCTTAAGTAAGGTAGAATTACACCCCAGGATATTGTTCCGATATTTTTCATCTAGCTTGCCCCTATAGCCTACTCAAATATTTTAAGGCATTTAGTGATTAAGAGAAAGAGTGAATTTAGTAAAAAATTTTCTAAAAAGCTAATTCAAAAAAACATTTCAGAAAAATCTTAAGTTATTCGAAACTGGGGTTTTGCATATAGTGAGAGGATATCAACCGGAAGAGTGCTATAATAATTAGGAAAGAAAAAGAAAACATATGAGTTTAAAAGCCGGAATCATTGGTTTACCTAATGTCGGTAAATCCACTTTATTTAACGCAATAACCAATTCTCAGGTGGAGACTGTCAACTATCCTTTTGCGACTGTCATTCCTCATTTGGGAATTGTCGAAGTGCCAGACCATCGTTTAGATAAATTAACAGAAATGTTCAAGCCGGAAAGACGGGTACCAGCGATTTTTGAAGTATCGGATATTGCCGGCTTGGTTGCCGGGTCTTCTAAAGGAGAAGGCTTAGGTAATCAGTTTTTAGCGCATATTAGAGAAGTAGACGCCATTATTCATATCGTACGTTGTTTTGAAGATGAAAATGTAATTCATGTTACCGGAGATATCAATCCAATACGGGATATTGAGATAGTGAAGTTGGAGTTGATATTAGCCGATTTACAAAGTATTGAAAATCGCATCACTAAAGTAGAGCGTAAAGCGAAATCCCAAGAAAAAGAAGCAGTTGCTGAATTTAGCTGCCTTACTAAAATTAAAGAAACTTTGCAACAAGGAAATCCGGCTTCCAGTGTTGATTTGAGTAAAGATGCGCGGAATATCATCAAGCACTTCAGTCTTTTGACGATGAAACCGGTAATCTATGTTGCCAATATGGGAGAGAAGGATATCGCCACTTACCAAAATAATAAACACTACCAAGCTGTAGCTCAGCTGGCGGAAAGTGAAGCTTATCCCTGTATTGCCATTGCTGCTCGTATTGAAGAGGAGCTCGCTGGCTTGGATGCTGAAACCCAAGAAGAATTTCGCCGCGATCTAGGAATTAGTGAATCCAACTTTGATAAAATCATCAGAGCAACTTACCAATTATTAGGCTTAAGCACTTTCTTTACTGTTGGCGGACCGGAAACTCGGGCTTGGACTTTCATTCAAGGAATGAAAGCTCCATCTTGTGCCGGAGTTATCCACAGCGACTTTGAGAAAGGATTTATCAAAGCGGAAGTTTACTCCTATGATGACTTGATGCTCTGCGGCAGCGAAACCGCGGTCAAAGAAAAGGGTTTGTTGCGTTTAGAAGGCAAAGAGTATTTAGTAAAAGATGGGGATATCGTGCATTTCCGTTTCAATATTTAATAAGAGTTTGTTGTTGTGCTTCTTACAATGTGTTAGTATGGAAAGAAGGAAGGTAGACCATGAACAAAATAGCAGTTGTCGTTGACTCCGGCATTGATTTGCCCCCAGAGTATAAAAGAGAGAACGTTTTTATTTTGCCTTTAAAAGTAATCAAAGAAGGAGTAACCTATTACGACGGTGTTACTATCAGCCCCCAAGAAGTGGTGGATGAGTTAAATGCCGGAAACTATGATTTAAAGACTTCACTGGTAATCCCCGGTGAAGTAAGCGAACTTTTGGAGAAAGTTAGAGATGCCGGCTATAAACAAGTTGTCATGGTAACCATATCCAGTGGACTGTCAGGCACTTATTCCGCTTTCTGCAGTGGCGCTGAGACAGTGCCGGAGTTGGAGTGTGGAGTAATAGACACTTTGAGTATTGGCATTGGTGCCGGATTGCATGCCGTGGCGGCTATTGATTTGATTGAGCAAGGTTGCGATTTTAAAGAAATAATCAAAACGCTCAAGGAAAAGGTCAGTAAGAGTAAAGTTTACTTTTTAGTGGGAACTTTAGATTACCTAATCAGAGGTGGGAGAATCGGCAAAGTTACGGGTTTTGTTGGCCAAGTTTTAAGTTTGAAACCGGTAATCACCTGTGACTTTGAAGGCATCTATGCCACGGTAGCTAAAGTGCGCAGTCACCTTCAAGGAATCAATAAAGTACTGGATCTGATAGAAGAAGAATTTAAAGCTTATCCTAAGATTAATGTTGCCGTGGCTAATTGCAATCGCGCTGAAGAAGTGCAGTACATTAACGCCGAATTGAAGAAGCGTTTGAGCAATATAAACATCCTATTTAACGGCTTGGTATCTCCGGCCTTAACCGTTCACACCGGACCGGATTTGATAGGAATCACGGCATATAATTTGTAAAAATTTAGAATTGAATAGAACAAATAGACATAATATTCATTGAATGTATATAAACAGTTAATAAAAGCCGCTAATCATTAGGGCTTTTGTTATTTTTGAATGAAATCTAGCCTTTTTGTGAAATTGTATTCCCAGGGTTATAAAAATAGCTACACAAAGCAGAGAAAATAGCGTAAAAAGGCTAAAATTTTAAAAAAAGCAACAAAAAAACATTGTAAACGATTGTCTAAAAGTATAATATTACTGTGGGAATGTGTATAAATGTATAGTGTTTAAGCCATTTTATAACGAATGGCTCTTGCACTTAGCCGGCATGTTGCAGAAAAATAATTAGGATGTTAAGGGCTGCAATTCGAAAAAAGTAGGGATAGTGTTAGGCAAATAAGTACACAGGCTTTTTGGCTATCTAGAAATTAGTTAGGATAGTAAATAAAAGAATTATAGGAATTAGTATTAAAGGGAAATAAAAGGGGAAGAATTTCTGCATGCAAAATGCAAAAAATTAAGGAGAGAATTTTATGAAAAGGATTACTAAAACATTGGGAAGAAGAATTTTTGTTTTATTTTTAGCGACCGTTGTGTTTGTTGGACAAATTGCTTTTACCGGTAATTTTGTAACTAAAGCAGCTACAACACCATTCCCGGAAGCAAAGATGTATGGGTTTATTACCATACCGCCTGCGGATATTGTCCCAGGGGTTACCAGTCCCGGACAAACATTCAAGGTGACTATCCAACCTGACTATACTACGCTATTAGCAGGTTTCAATGGCGACGGCTTTGATCCGGTGGAGATTTACATCATCTTGCCGGAGAGCACATCGTTAACTAACGGCTTTCCTGCCATAACCGTGGTTGAGGCGCCAAATGTCTCGACACTATCAGCCACGATAACAACAGTAGGGACAAACCAGGCTATTAAACTGACAATAACCAATATCCAGAACTGGGTTCTCTTAGATATCCCAGCTTATACTTTCAGTTTTGCCTGCAGTAACATTTTCGAAAACTGGGTAACACCTAAAGGAAAAACCGAAAAAGTTATCATGCGTTATGGCACAAGAAACATTGACGAAGCTACAGTTACTTCAACGGGCGGGACAATTAACTGGCGGATTATTAACGGTTTTAGCACCGTTAGCCAAACTTACACCCAAGCGGAAGTAAGTGGAGTATTATTGGGAACTACAGCACCGGTTATCACCGTTAACTTGCCATCGTCAGGAACCGGAGAAGTAGGAAACGGAACAATAACAACCACTATTTCCCCACCGAGTCCGCAACCTTCATATAACCAAAGGCAAGCTGCTTCGGTAACCGTGGTACAAAAGATAACTCATCCTGCTGACATAACCGATGTAGTAATTTCTGCCCAAGACTTAAATGGGGTGACACCTGTTGTTGTTTATGATTCAGCGACAAGAACCTACACCATTACTTGGGAAGATGTACCAATTAACGGGCATACTGTGGGGACGGATGACTTAGTTACCAATGTTGCTATAAGCTCCTATAAATATGACCCCAATAGCATATTCCCCGGTGAAAACTTAAACGGGACCTATGCTCGGGATTTCACGGTTACCACAACCGGGGCTTTTTCGGATTCTGTTGGGACAATTACCAACAGTGTGGCAACAACTAATTATAAGAGAATTTTCATAAGAAATCCTTTCTATAAAAAGGACATTAACCGTGACATTAACATGACAATTGACACGGAAGAAGTGGCCAATGGTCAACGCTATGTTACTTGTGGTTTTAACTGTTTGGAGGATAGCACTTGGACTTTCAAAGATGCCATTGACGACTCAACCGGGTTAACTTACAAAACCACCGGTTTTAGTAACGATAGTGGGCAAACGCTCTATGACTATAGGATAGTTCAAGATTTATATATTAAAGATAGCGGTGGCATCCATGAGACCAGCTATCGCAAATTGTATGTTGAAGAAATCAATATCGGTTTGACTACCAGAGCTGCTGGTAATAAAGCCGTTACTGTAGTAATTACTTTGGCTGATGATACAACAATTAGCTTAAACCGATTTGAAGGTGATTCCATTAACTTATTGGATGGTAGCACCAATACCGAGTTAGCAGCTTATTTAGCCTTGGATACAAGCGGTTCCGGTAAAGGCTTTATTTACGATGATGAGGGAAAAGGCAATATTAAATCGGTAACTTTCATTTATGGTAATGTGGCTAACGGGTTTGAACTATTATCCGGACAAGCTAATGAAGTAGTAGCTAAAGTCATTCCGCACTATGTCAAAGATGAAGTAGCCGGCGAAGTCTATATCTGGGATGATTTTGCCCTAGATTGGGTTTCGGATAATGTCAAAGAAAACTTCCTGGCTTTCAATAAAGAAATTAATAACGAGTTGGACAACCGTCATTTCTTCGGTGCCGCTGCTTATGTGATGTTTAAAGAAAATGCGAGTGACACTAATTACATAACCGGTCAGGATCAGGATGGTTTATCCGGTTCACCAAGCAATGGGGTTGTTTACTTTAACTGTATTGCAACTTCCAGTACCGGCAAAGATGTTTATAACCTAACACAAGATAGCGCTTACTTAACGCAATACGAAAATGGCGATATCGTCGAGTTTATTATTACCGTGAAGAATAATGACAATCTGGGACGTAATCTAAACGGCGTTTGGATTACCGATATCATGGATAAGAGCTATATTGGCGGCACTTTCCAAGATGCTGTTTGGGAGGTCTATACCCAAAGCGATAATCCGACAATTCCAAAAGATCTTGAAGGCAAAGATTTATTTAAAATATTCGGGACTTCCGACAACCCCAGCACACTGTTAATCGTCGATAGTAGTGGTATTATCGATGGCACTAAATTCGGCACTTGGGACGGCACTACTTTAGGCAATGACCCTTGGACTGATACCGGTGATAAGCTGACCAACGATTGGCGTTGGTATGGTGTTTTAGAACCGGGTGATGTTTTGGTAGTGCGCTTTAAAGTTGACTTAAAATTTGAAACTGATGATCAATACGAAGGTATTAAAAACAGTTTCGAAGTTAAAGCCCGTTATTCTGCTACCGGTGGCGGTGGCGGCGGCGGAATCGACGATCCTTGGTATCCGATTTCTAAAGGTGCCGTGGAACAAGGTTTATGGCCTTCGGAAAAGTATTTGGATGTCAAAATTGTTAACTTTGACAATAACAATAAAACCCAAAAAAATATTACTCCGGGGGAAGACCACAAATTTGTAATCACGGCCTTGGCAACAGACGGCATTGAAAATGACAGTGCATTTGTTGATATGGTTGTTTCTGCGGTATTGCCATATGGTTGGGTGTATAAGGGCTTTACCATTGAGTATTACGATATTGTCTCGGATACTTATGTGGCATTACATCCGACAAAATATAGTTTCCAACAGATTGCCGGCGAAACGATAACCAGTCGAGCACCGGCTTTGGGTGGCACCAACGGCGACTATGCCACAGAACCCAGAACCATCAGCAGCACTTTACTACGCTGGACAATCGAGAAACAAGAATTAAGAAGAATTAAGAATAATGCCAGCGGCCATTTACCGCAATATACTAAAAATAAAAATGACTCGGAAGACTTAGTCAGTGATATTAGAATAGTTCTTACAGCGACAGCTCCTGATGTGAATATTGTCAAGAAGTTTGTCGGCGTCATTGGCGTTACCGGGGGCTATGGTGACAATTTCGCTAACTATCATGATCGGATTTTTGCCAGTGCCGCTTTGTTAGAGTATCAACACGGACTGGATCAAGCACCGACACCATTACCTTCAAAAGAATATCGTAATGATGGCTGGAATCTGTCATCGGCGATAATTGACGCTTCTTACATCGGTGGTCATGATAACTTCGGTAAAATCTATTACACAACTTTACTAACTAATCCTTTGACTAATCCGGCACAATCGGCACAAAAAGCGCAAAAACCGACTGATGTTACTTATCGCTATAAAGGCACTCCGGTTACCTACGATGATGATCGTTTGGTAATAGGTAAAGAATTGGATGATTTCCCGGTTTACGGTATTAAGAACTGGAATGGCAATGCTGCTCTTACCGATCGCTTGAATACCTTTGCTGATGTTACCTATAGGAATATCTATCCCCGACCGGGAATAACCATTAGTCCAATTCCGACAACTGCTTCTTTCAATTTGGATGTGGATGGCGAAATTACTTACCAGTTTAAGATTCAAGTGTTCAATGACTTACCGGATGCTTATTTAGACTTTGAGTTCAGTGAAGTGTTATTTAGACATCCGGAATATTTTAGAGCACCGGATACTATCGTTTTAGATACATCATCAAGCCCAGGTAGCAATTACGTTGCCAGTTTTGCCCAAGCCGGTGAGGTTTCTACTATTACTTTCACCAAATCCGGTAGTGCTTCGACTGTTGTACTGAAACCAGGAGAATCCATAATACTTACAGTAACCGGAAAAATGGATCCGGCGGAAGTTGGTCCTAATGGTCACGGTATTGACTTCAGCGTTACCCGGCTGGCTAATTACGGCTATGCCTTTGCGGCTGTAATACCGGTAAGAAGGATGAATGTCGACAATATTGCTCCGATTAGCGGCCATGGCTCAGCGGAGAACCCAACTTGGTATGGTTACAATAAGTTTCAAGACGGAACATCGGCTACCCCCTTCTTTAGGAGTGGGGAAGAGTCATATGCCAACATGCGTAACAGAACCGGGGCGAATTATGTAGTATGGAATGCAACTTCAGTTCCTTTGCGTCGTAGCTTTATTTCACCGAATATTAAAATTACGGCCCAGTATAATGGTGGCACTCCGGAGGCACCGGTATGGAAAGATCCATCAACTGCTATCTTGAACATCGGAGCAGAAATTCGTTGGACTATCGGTGTTACAAACTTTAGAAATACCAGTTACCCAATGCAAAAAGCCATTGAAGATGGGGTAATTTATATCAAACTACCGGAGAACTTCATAATTTCTTCAGGAACAACGGTAGAACTGAGCGCCGCTCAGTGGGGAACTACCCTGCAGGCTCCGATTATTGATACTTCAGAACCGGGTTACATTATTCTTAGTAATGTTTACTTAGATGTTGGTGAAGAACGGAGCATTTACATTAGAACAATAATCCCCCCAAACTTGGTTACTACCGAGTGTGAAGCTTATCTCATTCCCAAAGCCCGTGATTATTTTGTGGCTGGTGATGTAGTTGCCAGTGGATCATGGGTAGGTAGTTTCCGCACCAAGACCCAAACTACCACAGCCTTGACACCGGTTGCCGGGAAAATAACTACTCTTGGTTTTGTTTACAACAATAGCGTAAGAACTGCGGCGACTATCAATGTACCTTCAGGTTATCGTGTGGGCAGTTATAAACGAGTAAATGGTATTGATACCATCAGTAAGCTCAATTACAACACATCCTCAGCTACAGTGATTCCTAATGTTGGTTTAGGTAGCACGGTAAACTACACTCTGGAAATACGGAATGCTAATACCGATGCTTCTTCAAGGATGACCGGCATCGTCTTGGTTGATGCTTTACCAAGAATCGGGGATGATCGCAACAGTGAAATTCCGGTATTTGTTTATCCGGATGCCGCTGATATCAACTTTGATACTTTTGATAAACTATTTAAAGTTTATTTAGTGAATGCCGCCGATGCTGTTACAACAGTACCGGCAGCGAATTACCGGCTAACTGTAGCGGACAGTAGCGCCAGCCTAACCAATGTCTTCAATACCGGTTTGGCTACTGGCTTTGAAACGCTAAGTGATTTTGCCGCTAGGACGCCGGAGCCGACAGCTGCGGAACTGGCTTATATCAGATTCGAATATTTAGTACCATTAGAAATCGGTACGAGAATTCGGATTGAAGTAAGAGCCCATGTTCCTGATGCGGAGGAAATGAAGGAATTAGTTGGTAATCCGCTTGACTTCAACGATACTTTGGCAGTAAACAGCTATGACTATGCAGCGACCATTGATGGCAACAGAGTGAAATTTATGTCCAATGTGGTCAACCTCAGAGTGTTAGTCAGTCAAGTAAATATTGGTGCTTTCATTGATCTCAATAGAAATGGTAAATATGATACAACTGATGAACCCCTATGGCCTGATGTTGAAGGCAGTATTGTGTTATGGGATGTTACTGCTGGCGGATTAGTAGAAGCCTTCAGTTTCTCGAAATATGATGATTGCTTCCGTGACCTTTACACCTTGGATCCCAGCCACGAGTATGAAGTGCGCTTCTCCGAGGGTGTTGATGTTGCCAGCAACCTCTATTACTGGTACTTACCATATACCGGAGCTGATGTTAACTTTGGGGATAGTCCGATTTTCTCGGTATTTAATAGTCAAGGTAAAGTGACCATTGCTGTTGGTGACTTCGACTATGGTGAAGTGATTAATGTCTTTGGCGGTTATAAAGAAACCGGACCACTGGTACAAGGATATATTTGGAATGATGTAAACGGTAATGGGGTTTGGGATAAACCGCGAGAAGTCGGTTTGAAGAATGTGAAAGTTGTCATCTATGAAGTTGATGTAACTAATCCTTTAGTACCGGCTTACACTAAAATCGGCGAAACCTTAACGGACGAATTTGGTTACTATTGCTTTGATTTAATTGAGCCACTGACCAGAGGACCACGCCACGGTATCGATCCGGAAACCGTCTTAGCTATTCAAGTGTTGAAACCCAACACCAAAGATAAATTCTCGCCGCGCTTCAACAAAGGAGCGAATCCGCACAGCTTGATGTACGATGATATCAATGATTTGTTGGCTTCTTACACCTCGCCATTCTTGCGTAACTTCTCTGGTGCAGACGGCTATATTTACTCGGTTGCTGACTTTACGGTTAATACTCAAACAACCGGCAATGTCCGTTACTTCTATAGTCCGGCACACAATCTCGATGTGGGAATTATCGTAAGAAATCCGAACACCGGTGATGCCGGCAAACCGCTAGTCTGGTTGCTGATTGGAATTTCCGGTTTCTTGAGTGCCTTGATAGTAGCTGTTGATAAGAAACGGAAATTGGATTTGCGTCAGTTGAAAGCTAAATAGAAAATCAGTAGAAAATTAATTTACCGGGGTAGAGCAATCTACCCCTTTAATTTGAGTTGTTTGGTAGATTTTTCTTCTGCTTATTGCTTTATCAGTGGTAATCTAATAAAATTTATTTAGACTCGTAAATACTTTTCAAGAGAGAATGGGTGACCATCACCGAAGGCGCAAGGCGTACAAACGCTCAGGTATCCGAATTGAAAAGCGACGAGACTCAAGAAAGCACAGCACCGAAGAGGCAATCCCTTAGGAGAATCTTTCAGGTAAACAGATTGAGGCGCAACTATTTTTAGTTGCGTTTTTCGTTGTAGGAGCACAAAGATGAAAAAAACAGCTTTATATCACCAACATGAAGCCTTACAAGGCAAGATAGTGGAGTTTGCCGGCTATCTTTTGCCGGTCAATTACCCCGCCGGTATTATTGCCGAGCACAATTGGGTACGGCAGGAAGTCGGGATGTTTGATGTCAGTCATATGGGAGAGATTAGCGTAAAGGGACAAAGAGCCAGAGCTTTTCTCGATTGGGCGCTGACCAACAATATTGCTGGTTTAAAACCCGGAAAAATTCGCTACACCGTGATGTGTTATGAAAACGGAAGCTGTGTCGATGACTTATTGGTCTATTGCATCAGTGAAGAAGAGTATCTTTTGGTAGTCAATGCCGCTAATCAAGATAAAGACTTCCAGCACCTAAAAGCTTTAGCTGACGATGTTGAAGTTGTTGATGTCAGTGCGCAATACAGCCAAATTGCCGTTCAAGGGCCTAAGAGTAAAGAAGTGCTCCAGACTCTGTTTAACTTACCGGAGAAGTTCTTTAGTTTTGTCTATGACCAAAATTTATTGATATCCCAAAGCGGCTATACCGGAGAATTGGGGTATGAGATTTATGGTAGCCACGATGCGATCGTTGCTCTGTGGGGCAACTTAATAACTAAAGGAGTTAAACCCTGCGGCTTGGGTTGTCGCGATACCCTGCGCTTTGAAGCCGGTCTGCCCTTATATGGTCATGAAATCAGTGACAGTATTTGTCCTAATGAAGCCGGCTTGGATTTTGCCTTAAAGTTTGATAAAGAATTTATCGGGAAACAAGCCATGTTGCAGTTAAAAGAAAAACGGCAACTTATTGGTTTAAGACTGCTGGAGCGCGGAATTGCCCGTCAAGGCTGTGCTGTTTACTGTGGCGATTTGCCAGTCGGGGTGGTAACCAGCGGAACTATGAGCCCGACTTTAGGAGTGGCAATCGCCTCAGCTTTAGTTAAAGCCGAATTTGCCGAGAACCCGGAGTTTGTTATTGATATCCGCGGAAATAATGTCAAAGCTGAAAAAACAGCTTTACCATACTATGAAAGGGAAAACAAATGAAAAACTACACCAAAACTCATGAGTGGTTGGAAGAACAAGAGGACGGGACGATTGTTATCGGACTGAGTGATTTTGCCCAAAGCGAACTGGGAGATATTGTCTTTATCAACTTGCCGGAAGTCGGCACGGTTCTGACTGTCGATTTAGCCTTTGCCGATGTGGAATCGGTAAAAGCGGTCAGTGAGATTTATGCTCCGGTCAGTGGGGTAATCTGCGAAATCAATGAAGAGCTACTGGATAGTCCCGGGAAAATTAACGAGGATGCCGTAAATACCTGGTTGGTCAAAGTAAAGGAAGTTAGTGCTACCACGGAATTATTGACTCTTGAGCAATACCGGGAATTTGTGGCCTAGTATGGCTAATTACTTAGTCAATTCACCAGCTACACAAAATAAGATGCTCCAGGAAATGGGAAAAGACTGGGACAGCTTATTTACTGCAATACCAGCTGAGCTACGTTTAGGCAAGCTGGACTTACCTTTAGGACAAAGTGAAATGGCAGTGCGGACAGCCATGAAAGATTTAGCTGAGGAAAACCAAATATTTAAGACTTGTTTCTTAGGTGCCGGTAGTTATCGTCATTACATTCCGACAGCCGTCGATGCTTTAGCAAATAGAGAAGAGTTCCTGACAGCTTACACCCCCTATCAGCCCGAGATGAGCCAAGGGATACTGCAGGCGATTTTTGAGTATCAAACGATGATTTGCCAGGTAAGCGGTTTAGCTGTCAGCAACGCCTCGGTCTACGATGGTGCTACAGCTTGTGCTGAAGCTGTCAATATGTGTCGTAAGGGTGAAAGAAACAAAATGCTAATAGCGGCAACATTAAACCCGCAATACAAAGAAGTAGTTAAAACCTACTTTCAGTTTAACGATATTTCAATTGTGGAAGTACCGGAAAATGATGGTCTGATCAGTGCGGAAAAGCTGCACGATTATTTGGATGAAAATACCATGGGCTTGATACTACAATCACCAAATTATTATGGTAACTATGAAAACTGTAAAGAGTTAGGAGATCTAATCCATGAAAAAGGTGCGACTTTTGTTTTATGTGCCAATCCCCTGAGTTTCGCTCTAAGCGCTTCTGCCGCGGAGTTAGGCGCTGATATTTGTGTGGGGGAGGCTCAACCTTTCGGTATGAATATGGCTTACGGTGGGCCTTATTTGGGCTATATGACCTGCACTAAAGACTACATGCGCAAGTTGCCGGGACGGATTGTCGGACAAACTGTCGATCGTAACGGGAAGACTGCTTATGTCTTGACTCTGCAAGCGCGGGAACAACATATAAGACGGGAAAAAGCTACCAGCAGCATCTGTTCCAATCAAGCTAACTGCGCATTGCGCTGTGCAGTATTCTTAGCTATTGTCGGTACCCAAGGCTTAAAAGAAATAGCCAGGCAATCCTATCAAAAAGCGCATTTGTTGGCAGAGAAACTTAGCCAACTACCGGGCTTCGTCAAGAAACATGAATGCAGTTTCTTCAATGAATTTGTCATGAATTCAAAGCTTGACACCAAAATCATTAGCGACAAGCTACAGGAAAACGGTATCCTGCCGGGTTTATGCTTAAGTGACAACGAAATGTTGTGGTGTGCTACCGAAGTTAATACTATAGCGGAAATCAATAAGGTTTATCAGTTGCTTCAGGAGGTGGCTTAGATGGAAGCGCGTTTAATTTTCACTAAGAGCGCTCCGGGCCAGAATAGTTTCAGTTTACCGGACTGTAAACTTGATTATCCTTTGACGGGACTGCAAGAGCGAAGCACGGCATTAGATTTACCGGATCTCAGTGAAGTTGAAGTGATTCGTCATTTTACCCAGCTCAGCAAATTAGCCTATGGTGTTGATGATGGTTTCTATCCCTTAGGCTCATGTACGATGAAACACAATCCGAAGTTGGCTGATGTTACTTCCGGGCTTGACGGTTTCAATCAAATTCATCCTTTGCAAGCAAAAAATACGACAGTCGGCTGTCAAAAAGTGCTTGCCGAATTAACTTCCGCTTTAAAAGCGATCACAGGTATGGCAGCTTTCAGCTTATCGCCGGCAGCCGGAGCTCATGGTGAGTTTTTAGGCTTACTATTGGTTAGAAAGTATCATCAGGAAAGAAAAGATGATAAACGGACTATTGTCTTAGTTCCGGACAGTGCCCACGGCACCAATCCGGCTAGTGCCAATATGTGTGATTATCAAGTCATCACGATTCCCTCTAATGAGTTTGGCCGGGTGGATTTGGAAAAACTTAAAGCGGTGGTTGATGATCGGGTGGCTTGTTTGATGTTGACCAATCCCAATACTTTGGGACTGTTTGAAAGTGAGATCAAGGAGATAGCGGCTATCGTTCATGGTGCCGGTGGTTTATTGTATTATGACGGTGCTAATCTCAATGCCATCATGGGGATCAGTAATCCCCGAATTATGGGTTTTGATATCGTCCATCTAAACTTACATAAGACTTTCGGTACACCCCATGGCGGGGGTGGTCCGGGAGCCGGACCTTTAGGTTGTATTACAGAATTGGCTCCTTATTTACCGGAAGCTCAAGAAAATTCAGTTGGCCAAATCAAAGCTTTCTCTGGCAATTTCTTGGTACTGGTAAGAGCTTTGACCTATATTAAAAGATTGGGCGCGGATGGTTTATTGGCAGCTAGTCAAAATGCCGTTCTCAATGCCAACTACCTAATGTGGCGTTTGCATGAACGCTTTGACATACCTTTTTATGATCAGGGTTGTATGCACGAGTTTGTCGTATCGCTTAGTGACTATAAAGAAAACAAAGGCATCAGTGCTTTAGATTTAGCTAAAGCCATAATTGACGCCGGCATTCATCCCCCGACAATTTACTTTCCTTTGATTGTTAAAGAAGCTTTGATGATTGAGCCGACGGAAACTGAAGGAAAAGAGCGCCTTGACGAATTTGTCGCAGTTTTATTTGCGGCTTTGACTGATCCTGAAATTCATGAGCGCCCGCTTAAGTCCTATGTCAGCCGGCTCGATGAAGTTAAAGCCGCTAGAGAACCGCAATTGACTTATCAAAAACCCGATTAATTGGCAGCTGGTACAAAGTCACTAGTCTTTTTATACCTTAAATCGGTTTGGTATGTGATTGATACAGTGGCGTGAACTGTTCAAAGATTATACAAGAAAAGCGATGGGCATATTAATGTACAATTTGCAAGGGCTATGATATATTTTTTTTGCAGTTCAATAGTTTGTTCTGGTAGCCTGATCTTAAAATGTCCCAAAAATTCTAGAATAATCGGCAAATTGACTTTAATCCTGAAATTGTACAAATGGCTGGAAATGGCTATTCTAAGCCAAATACATATACAAAACACAGGAAAATTAGTACAATTTTCGAGTGGACTAAACCATTTATACTAACTCAGAAAGTAGTCTACAAAGGCTTATGGACTCTTTAGAGTTCACATAATACATGGATAGTAAGATTACTAACAAGGCTGTCTTAAATTAGTAGCCGGCAATGTATTTTTTAAAGCGCCCCTATACTGAGTAGAATAATCTCTATTGATCAGCAACCAAAGAAAATGGAGGTAAAAGAATGAGTAAACTAAAACCCTATTATAAACAGATTGCCGATGAGTTAGAGCGCGATATAGTCGGTGGCAAATTCAGTGCTGGTTCCAGGCTGCCAACCGAACGAGAGATTCAAGAACGCTTCTATGTCAGCCGTATGACCGTCCGCCAAGCTTATAAACTTTTAGAGAAAAAAGGAACGGCGGTTATTGTTAAGAATAAAGGTATCTTCGTTAAGGATACCAGTATCGAAAAAGAACAACATACGCTTAATACCAAAGATTTGTTTAATCAAGCAGGAATCAAGCTTGAAACCAAAGTTAGCAGCTTTACTACGATGGTAGCTAGTGAAAAAGTCAGAGCGAAATTGAATTTAGCTGCCGATGATCAGGTGTATCGTCTGGAGCGTTACCGCTATGGCAAAGATGAGTTGATTTTTATCGAAGTAGCCTATTTGCCGGTTGACAGATTTCCCGATTTGCAGCAATACGATTTCGCGATTAATTCGTTATATGAAGTGTTGGGTGCCAACTACAATTTACGGATCACTAAGGTGAGTGATGATATCAAAGCCGATCAATTAAGCGGAGAATTGGCTTTAATGATGTTGAAGGCAAAAAGAGGGCCGGTCTTAAAAATTAAGACGCTGGCACGTGATTATAACAATGAGCCGGTAGAGTATACCGAAACCCTATGTAACTACAAGGTCTTCACTTATAAAGCGAGCTATGAAGTGAAATAGTGGCTTAAAACTAAAACGAAAAATGCTATACTAGAATAAACAAGCATGATAAATAATGCTTGTTTTATTTGAAGAAAGAAGGGAAAGTAAAATGAGAGCTGACTTGCATATGCATTCCTGTTACTCCAGTGATGGTGAGTTTAGCCCGAGCGAACTTATCGCTATTGCCCAAGACAGTAACTTGGATGTCGTAACACTCTCTGATCATGAATCTAACCAGGGCGTAATGGAAATGCTGGCAGCCGGTGAAAAAGCCGGAATAAAGGTGATACCGGGGATTGAACTAAATGCCGATATCAATGGTGACATTGCCCATATCCTGGGTTTAGGCATCGATCCGCAATCGACACGTTTCACTAACTATCTGGACGACTTTCAAAAGATGGAAAACAACATCAGCGAAAGACTGATCAAGATGTTCCAAAAGCATTTCGCTATGGATTTTGACTACCAGGAAATGTTAGCCCGTTGCCAAGCGGCAACATGGAATCTTATCCCCTTGGTTGATGAACTGATTCACAATCCCCGTTATAAAAACAGAGAAGAGATAAAGCCTTATTTACCGGGGGGAGCGAAGAGTGACTTTCCTGCCGGAAGTTTTTATTGGGATTTTTGCAGTAAAGGGCAGCCTTTCTACATTCCTTTAGACATTCACAGTTATAGTTTTATCATTGAGGAAATCCATAAAGATGGCGGTATTGCGATATTGGCCCATCCTTACAATTTATTTTATGAAAGATATGATTACTTAGAAAACATGCAAGCCGCCGGTTTAGATGGTATTGAAGCTTTTTCCAATTACCATGACGACAAACAAAATCTCTGGTATTACAATTACTGTAAAGCTCATAATTTGTTGGTAAGTGGCGGTTCGGATTTCCACGGTAGTTACAAACCCGCAGTAAAGATGGGCGAGTTTGGCTGTGAAAATCAGGAAGAGGTACTAGCCGAAATCCTTGATGTTTTATTAAAAAACTAAGTAAGTGGCATTGACGAATAACAATGGCGAAAAAAGGGAAAGATGTAAGTCTTAATAGCTTAATCTCTTCCCTTTTTAGTATGCTCGAAGTTTCTTAACTTTACTTAAAGTAAGGAGAAAAGCTGGCTAAGATACCGTCGTAAACCGCACGATATTCTGCTTGAAAGTCTGCTGTAACTGTTAGCATCAGGATATACATTCGGCCCTCAGCACACCATACTGTCCAATCACCATCGTAATAAACCTCTTGTTCTACAAGCGAGAAAGGATAGTGAAAACCCGGGTATTTACCGGCAACTAGTAGCGCTTCTCTTTCTTGAAGTTCAAAACCGAAAGAAATAAAACCCGGCTCCACCAGTTTCCATTGTCTTTCCATCATGGCTTCATCATTATCTAAAACAGCTTGCGAAGAAAGCGAAATCAGATTGCTGCCATTGGCGTCGCTTTTGTGGTAAAAATAGGTGATGGTATTGGCAACGTCTTTATGAAACACAAAGTCGGGGTTAGCGATAGTAAGTTTAGCTTTTATGAGCGGATCAAGGTAAATCCCTTCAAGAAAAACCGGGTCATTGACATTGACTTTCATTTCCGGGGTTTCTTTTTTACAGCTAATAAGTGGCAAGACCATAATAAACACTATTAAGTTAATTATTAGTTTTTTCATATTTGCGTTTATTAGAACTATTTAGCATCTTCGGTTTTATACTCGAGGTCATAGCCGGCTAGTATTTTGAAACTGCTACTAGTACCGATGCGCGTAGCTCCGGCTGCAATCATGGCTTTGCAGGTTGGCCAATCCCGAATTTGACCGGCAGCTTTTACCCCAATGGCCCCTTTAACTATTGAAGACATGAGGGCTACATCTTCTACGGTAGCCCCGCTGTGACCAAAACCGGTCGAAGTTTTTATAAAGTCCGGTTTAACTTCTAAAGCAATTTCACAGAGTTTGATGATTTCGAATTTTTCTAAATAACAGTTTTCAAAGATAACTTTGATAATAACCTGGTTTTCGCGACACAGTGCTACCAGTTGTGACATTTCATCTTTAACATAATCCCAATTGCCGCTTTTCAACTCGGCTAGATTGATGACATAGTCAATTTCATCAGCACCGTCCTTGATAGCCTGTTGGGTTTCATAGATTTTAACGGCAATCGTACTTTGACCCAAAGGAAAGCCGATTGCGGCTCCGACATGAACCGGCGTGTCTTTCAGTAGTTCAGCGCAAAGTTTAACCGGAGCCGAGTTAATAGCCACCATCTTAAATCCGTTCTCATCAGCTTCTTTACACAGTTGCATAAATTCAGCTTTGGTATTGTAGGCTTGTAGTAAAGAATGATCAAACATATTAGCTAATTCTTTTCTTGTTATCATGATATTATCCTTATATTTAAATCAATTATACCAAATAGCATAAAGAAAAATACAGAAGCTATTACATGCTGTGTCACTATTATGCTAGACTGGTATCATGGGAAAGCCGGAAGGAAGTAAGCTAGTTCTTATTACACCTAAAATAGAACATAGCACAGCTGTCGCTGGTTTTCTTGCAGAATTTGAAGCACAAAAAGAACCGGATTATCACGGCTTTGCCTGGCTAGAGGAATATACTTCTTACCCTGATTGGCTGGATTTCTTAGAAATAGCCAAAGATCCTGAAAAATGCGGTAAGAATCGTGTTCCGGCGGAGACTTTGTTTGCCTGGAATTATGAAACAAAACAAATAATCGGAATTGTAAATATTCGTTATTTTTTAAATGATTATTTATTGCAGTATGGGGGGCATATCGGACTGAGCGTCAGACCTCAATTACGAGGTTTAGGTTACGGATCACAAATTCTCGGATTAGCATTACAGCGGTGTCGTGAGTTAGCTATTTATCAGGTCTTGATTACTTGTAATCAAGACAATCAAGCTTCAGCCAAGATGATAAAAAATAACGGTGGCGTTTTAGAAAATGAAGTGAGAGAAGAACGGGGAATGATAATCCAAAGATATTGGATTACTCTATCAGATAAAGACTAAAAATATCTGTTGGGATGACAGTATCTCATATTAGAATGTGATGAGTTGCTAAGGAGCAAGGGTTTCAACTAATACTAGCTATTGAAAGACAACGAGCCTTCTGTCGGAAGATAATAATTTGAGAAAAGCGCTATGTCAATGCGCATTTAGCGGTCAAGGAATAATACTATTTTTTACTTATTGTCTGTTGCTATTACTATTCACCAGTTATGAGGGAAGCAGGAAGACAAATGCTAAAGAACAATTTCATGTCAGTTTTAATTAATATAGTTGTGACTATTGTTTTTTCCAGTCAATAAAAACACGGAATAAGGTTATGTAGTTAATAGATAAAAATGATTAGTTTTAGGGAAAAAAAGAATAATAGGGTGTAGGGTGTGTGGATTAGGTTGTATTTATCCTAATTATGTAATAGAATACCCTTGGAGGTATTACTGATGAATATCAATACAGAAAACCTTGTTTCCATTTCTGAAGCTAATCAGAACTTCTCAAAAGTTGCTCGACTCGTTGACGAAAAGGGGACAGCAATAATTCTTAAGAACAATATGCCGCGTTATATTCTTGTTGATTTTAACCTGCTTAATCAAGATATCATTGCCGAAGATCAAAACGTTGACATAATCGCCAAACGAGTACTTGAGAAGCATATATCAGCATTTAAAGAATTAGCTAAGTGATAGCCCTAGATAGAAAACAAGTTATCAGATTACACAAATTGTTGATTGACAATACAGGTGGACTAGAAGGTTTGAGGGACAACAATATGCTGGAGTCGGCACTTTTATCTGCTTTCCAGACTTTTGATGGGGTAGACTTATACCCAACAACGCTTGAAAAGATAACAAGGATTTCCTACAATCTTATTATCAATCATCCTTTTATTGACGGAAATAAATGTATAGGAACATATGTTTTAATTGTATTACTTGAGCTAAACAAAATCGACATTAGACTAACTGATAAAGATATTGTGAAAATCGGAGTTAGTATTGCCAGTGGAAGAATGAGTGATAAACAACTACTTGAGTACATTAAAAACTACTAGAGTAGAATATTTCTATAACAAATTTACGTAAATCTTGTCACCAATTAAATAGAATATATTGGTTCTAAAAGCATATTTCTCTAGTAAAGTGAACTATGAAAAAGTCAGTATCGATCAAAAGTGGATTATAAGCGAAAATTGCAGTTATTAAGTCTCCTAAGTCAATTAATCATTGTTTTTCCAGTCAATAATAACACCGATATAATTCTCCCGGTCGTACATTAAACCACGATAAGCGCTCATTGCTTCTTCCGGTTTTATGACATGACTGACAATTTTCTTAGTGTCGATGATACCTTGAAGCATCAATGAACTGAGATAATCGAGGTTTTCTTTGACATTGGTAATAGAACCAATATGCTGGTTAAAGGGGAATAGACGATTGAGAGCGCCTAAGACTTTGAGATTTTTCATATGAATGGCATTAAACGCCGGGGTAATATCAGTTTCATAGCTATGACGGGGTGAGCCCAACAATACTACCTGACCGTAATTACGGGTAACTGCAATTGCTGAACAGATGGCTGGTGACTGACCGGAAGCATCAACAGCGATATCAACACCTTTGCCATTAGTGAAAGCCATAATTTCTTGTTCGGCATTTGCCAAATCACTGACATATAAATCTAAAGGAAGATCTTTGGCCCGCGCAGCTAAAGGATCGACACCAATTAGCTTTACTCCGGCTTGCTTGTAAAGGATGGATAGTATTGAACCTAAGACACCTAAACCGAAAATTGCTACAGTGTCTTTTACTTTGACATCGGCAATCAAGATACCGCAAGCTGCCACACCACAAAGAACTAAGCAACAAGCTTGATCTAAAGGTAAATTCTCCGGTAGTTTATACAATACCCCACCATCACTTTTTGCGGCGTTATAAATCGTATAGCTACTGTGGCTGCCACTATGCAAGACAAAATCTCCAATTTCAAGATCTTTTACAGCGGGGCCTTTAGCCAATATTTTGCCGACTGAAGAGTAACCGACTCTAAAAGGATAGGTGGCTCCTTTTTTATAACCATAGACCCGGGATAACTCAGTACCGGGACTGATATGAGAAAAATAGTTTTCGACATAAACTTCGTGATCTTTCAAAGACTTGTCATCGATGAATTCCTGGACAATTTCAACATCCTCAACACCTTGAACTATGATACTTTTGACTTCCATAATATGTTCTCCTCAACTTAATTATATTATAAGAAAGCCCGAAGAAAAAGGGAGAAATTCCGCTATGGTCAATAAAAAAAGAATGAACAATAATTCAAGTAAGTAAGTTTTTGTATTTCACAAAGCTGGCATATAATATAATTATAATTAGTAAAAAGGTTAGAAGGAGAAAAGTATGGATCAAAAATTTCTAAGATGTAACATTTGTGGCAACATGGTTGCCATGTTAGAGGACAAAGGTCCGAATTTATTTTGTTGTGGTCAAGAAATGGAAGTATTGGTAGCCAATACCGTTGATGCCAGTGTGGAAAAACATGTGCCGGTTGTTACCATTGAGGATGACTGCGTCCGGGTTGAAGTAGGTAGTGTCGCTCATCCGATGGAAGAAGCCCATCATATTACTTTCATTTATGTGAAAACTAAAAACGGCGGTCAAAGAAAAGGTTTGGAAATTGGGGCTGAACCAGTAGCTTGCTTCTGTTTATGTGATGACGAAGTAGTAGCGGTGTATGCTTACTGCAACTTACACGGCTTATGGAAAGCTGATCTTTAAAGAAAATGGCTAGTTGGAATCCCTGGCACGGCTGTCACAAAATAAGTAGCGGTTGTCAACACTGTTATGTGTATCGCCGTGACAAGGAATTCGGCAAAGACAGTGACTTGGTCACTAAGAATTCGACTTACGATTTACCTATAAGGAAAAATAAGAACGGAGAATACAAGTTAAAACCAGAAGCTGATTATGTCTACACCTGTTTTACTTCGGACTTCTTTTTGGAAGATGCCGATTTATGGCGGAATGAGCTATGGCAGATAATAAAAATTCGTTCTGACCTAAAGTTTCTGTTTATCACTAAGAGAATTCATCGCTTTTATGATTGTATACCTGCCGATTGGGGAACAGGCTATGACAATGTTACTATCTGTTGTACGGTGGAAAACCAAGATCGCGCAAACTATCGCCTGCCACTATTTATGGCTGCTCCTATTAAACACAAGAAGATTGCTTGCGAACCGTTGCTGGAAAAAGTAGATTTACGTGCTTATTTGGATAATACGATAGAAAATGTTGTAGCTGGTGGCGAATCAGGCCTAGAAGCTCGAGTTTGTGATTATAGCTGGATACTAGATTTGCGCCAACAATGTCAAGAGGCGAAAGTAGGCTTCTACTTCAAGCAGACCGGAGCCAAGTTTATCAAAGACGGAAAACTCTATCGCGTGAAAAGAAAAGACCAACATCCCCAAGCTGCCAAGGCAAAAATCAATTTGTATTATTGAGTGAGTGTAAACCGGAAGCAGTTACTTTAAGAAATGGGGTAACAAAAGTCTTATTATTTAAGTCAGATGCTAGTGTTTTAGGGCTGGGTTTGTTTGATATTAGAGTTTTGCTGTGCTATTATTTAAACAACATCAGAGGTGAAGTATGAGCAGAAGAGACAGTGATGACTTAACAAGATATGGCATTTACAAAAACAAATTACGACAACAGATTTATTATGACAAAAGAAGTAAGCAGGCTTACTTGGTTTCAGATGCTGATATCAAAAAAATCCAAGCTTTTAGTAATCGTTATTTTCTGGCTTTCTCTATGGGGGTACTAGCTTTTGGTATTTTGAAACTGAATATCTACATTTCTGGCTTATTGGTGGTAGTCCTTGCCATTGCTTTGGAATATTACTTTCGTAAAGTATTAATTGCCAGACTTTCACCGACAAAAAATATGGAAGGTGTAGAAATTAAGTCGATGAAAGAAGCCCACATGGAAATGCCGAAGAATGTGTTGTTGTTGCGTGTGTTTGGCTACTACATTTGTGGGGTAGCTCTCATTGTCATCACTTATTTCTCGGACTTTGAATTTTGGCAAAAAATGGCAATTTGGGCTTTTGGCGTATACGCTATCATCAATGGTGTTATAAGTACACTAGCCTATATCGCCAAAAGAAAAGAGCAACTCTAAAGACATAATACCGACATTTCATTGCGGTACCGACGGTGAAAACCGTTTTTTTTAAGTGTGAAGTGAAAGAAGAAATAGTTGATAGATAAAGTTAATCTTCACTATGATTCCAAGGCATTGCTTAGCATGTTTGACCAGCACAAACCGAGTGGTCATCCAATTTAGTCATTGTAATAGTTTGAAAGAAAAAGCTATAATAAAAATACCAAAGGGTACTAAAAACGCCGGGCACAAGCCATAAGAGAAAACTCGGTATTGACAACAATGAGACAGTGAAATTGAAAATTGAAGGAAGAAAAGAAGATGAAAATAGTAGAAGCTAAGGTTTATATCGTGGAAACTACCGGGTTGCGTCCGGTAATCGTTGAGTTGCTTACAGATGAAGGAATAAGCGGTATCGGGGAGGCTGCTGTTGGTTTTGGTACGGGGTATTCTGCTGCAGCCGCGATGATATGCGAACTTGCAGAAAACTTTGTTATTGGAAAAGAAGCAGCGCGAATCAGTGACATTTGGAATGATTTCTACTATCTAACTTTTTGGGGGAAAGGCGGTGGGGCCATTCTGTTTGCGGCTGCCAGCGCCATTGAACAGGCTTTATGGGATATTAAGGGGAAAGTCTTAGGTGTTCCGATTTATGAGTTATTAGGTGGGCAACAACACGATTCTATCAGGGTTTATGCCAATGGTTGGTCAACTACTGGTTTTGCCACGCCGGAAGAGCTAGCCGAAAAAGCGCTTAAGGTAGTGACAGCGGGCTATGATGCGATAAAGATGTATCCTTTGTCAAAAAAGCATCCCACGCGAAACACCAATTTGCACATAAAAAACCGGATTATAACTAAAGAGGATTATCAAAGAAGTGTAGCCGCCGTCCAATGTGTTCGGAGCGCCATCGGGCAGGATATCACCTTAATGGTGGATGTTTCCTCCGGGGGAAGCCCGGATATTATGACTAAGCTGGGACAGGATTTGGAAAGCTATGATCTCTATTGGTATGAAGAACCAATCGATACCGTTACTCTAGAAGCCTATCCGCCTTTGAAAGAAAAGGTCAACATACCGATTGCCGCTGGTGAAAGATTATATACGCGTTACGGCTTTCGCCGCGCCTTTGAACTACAAGCCTTTGACATTGTTCAACCTGATCCCGGTACTTGTGGTGGGATAATGGAAGCCTTTAAAATCGGAGCTATGGCGGAGGCTTATCAGTTGCGTTTCGCACCACATAATTGTGGTGGTTCGGTTTTGACGGCAGCAGCCTTGCAGGTCGCTATCTGCAGTTCAAATTTTGATATTCTGGAAACTTATCCTTTGCGGGATGATATCTACTATGACATCTTAGAAAATCCTTTAGAAAAATGCATTAAAAACGGCAGATTGGAAATACCAAAAACTCCAGGTTTGGGTGTTACCTTAAATCACCAAATCATCGACCAGTTTTTAGTCTATAAGGTCAGATAGAATCCGATTTAGTCTTAGGCTTGTTACCAAACAAAAAAAACAACGCCGCTGCTTGGTTTTTTTAGGGAAGTATCATTAATTGTGCGATTAAGCTAAAAAAATGGTGAAAACCTTTTTTTTATAATTCTGTCGCTAACTCTGATTATTGTCTTACTGATTTAACAAGTGATTATCTTAACATTTTCATTTTTTATTTTTTCTATTTCCCCAGACACTTTAGCTTTTGAATCGGTCACCAAGATATCAAGGGCAGAAATCGGGACTACATGAAAGAAGCCTTCTTTGCCGATTTTTGAATGGTCGGAAACCACGATTACTTGATTGGCCCTTTGAATCATGGTGAAAATCACATCAGCTTCCTGGTGGTGGTAGGTGGTAAAGCCATGTTCACTGCTAATACCGTCAGTAGCCAGTATTAGTTTATCAGCTCGGTATTTATTTAGTTGCGTGATGGTTGTGGGACCATAAGTGAATTGATGAGCGAGATCAACATCGCCACCCAAGAATATCACTTTAATCGAGTGGTTGGCTAACAGTTCACGGGCAACCATGAAAGCATTGGTTATTACTGTTAGATTAGTAAAAGCAGAGAGTTCACGGGCAACATATACCGGTGTGGTTCCGGAATCGATCATCACGGTGTCACCATCATTAATGAGTCCCATACAAGCTTTCGCAATACGAATTTTCTCTTTTTTACAGGTATTCATCCGATCATTGAGCATGGCATCATAATGCAGCATATTCGTGCTCTTGATACTAAGAGCGCCACTGTGAATACGTTGCAACAGATTCTCTTTGCCCATTTCATTGAGATCATTACGAATGGTTACTCGAGAAACGCCAAACAAAGCGGCAAGTTGAATAACATCAACTTCACCGTTTTGGTTTAGTATTTCTAAGATTTGATGGCGTCGCTGGGTGGTTTTATTGTCGCTCATGGCTTTAGCTTACAGAAGTGACTGCTGCTGCTTTTTGGGAAGCTGTTAAAGCTAATAGAGCAAGTAACAGTAGTATACTCATCAACTTTAAGGGGGATATTTCAATAAAGGACTGATCAACTCGCTTCCAGCTTTCATTTTACTTTCGTTTTCATAATAATACAAGACTAAAAAACAACATAATAGCTAATCACTCACGGATAATCATTGTTTTTTTGCGAAAAGGAGCAAAAATTGTAATAAAAATCACTAAATGACGAACTAAACTTAAGCATTTTAGCTAACTGAAAAATCCATTGAGCGAATTTGCTAGTGAATCTTGTCGATTCTTGCTGACAAAATGCAGAATTTGTTTTAAATAGCCTAGCAATAATTGAAAATAAGCAAAAAATAGCTTGAGAAGCTGATTTTATCAGAGAAAACAATTGATTTATCGGGTGAATGAAAGTAAAATGATAGTATGTGTAGGGATACATGCTATTTTTGTATCAAAAATTTCAGGGAATAAATTTAAGTGAAATGTAGCAAAAGGTTATTTGCATTACTCAGCAATTAAAATGAGAGAACCAAGGGTAGCGTCAGGACCATTGGTGTTTTGGTTTTACCGATATTTGTTTTATTAAGCAAGGGGAGAAAGAACAATGTCTTTTCATTTTTCAGAAAAAAGTTGGGTAGAGATTGAAAAAGCCATAAAAGATAACACCGTTATCATTTTACCGGTTGGTCAAACGGAAGAACATGGCCGTCATTTGCCAGTGGGAACTGATGCTATGATAGCACGACGTTTTGGTGATGACTTAGGAAAAGAGCTACAAGGCCGAGTACCGGTTTTAGTTATGGAGCCGGTCACTTATGGTTATTCCCAAAAAGGTATACTAGAATGGCCAGGTTGTCCGAATATCTCATCGCGGACCATAGTCGACTATCTCTTTGATATTATCGACTCTTTAGCTAGCATGGGCTTTAAGAAAATTGTGACTTTGGATTGCCACGGCAACCATGATTGTATGTTACGTTTAGTAATGCGAGAAATTGTCGATAAGCATGATGTGTATACTTTAACATTAAACCCCGGGAAAATGGCGGCTAAGCTGTATGACAAAATCAAGGATGATCCCGAAGGTGATATTCATGGTGGCGAATTTGAAACTTCGCTGATATTGGCAATTAGACCGGATTTGGTGCACATCGACGAGTATACCGATGTTGATGCTATCCGTTGTAACTCCATCTTACGTGGACCGGTTTCAACTTGGGGTTTACAGAAATCGAAAACCGGCTTATATGGTAATCCCCTAACAGCGACAGCAGAAAAAGGCGTTGCGTTATTTGCGGAAGCTGCTAAACAAGGAGCACTTTATATTGAAGAGTATTATAATTACGTTTTTGAATAAAAGGTGATAATTCAGAAATGAATATTCATAAATCTCATTAATTTTACAGAAGGGAGGAAAATTAAATGAGTAATGTTGGTTTAGCATTATTAGTTGCCATAGTTACTGGAATCTGCAAGTTTGACGGTATGTCAGCTCAAACTATGTCAGGTCGTCCGGTAATCTGCGGAACAGTAATCGGTGCTCTACTAGGCAGATTAGACCTCGGATTATATATTGGGGCATCATTAGAATTCATCTACCTAGGATCAGTTGGTATTGGCGCCGCCGTTCCCCCAGATTCTACTAGCGCAACTTGCCTCGCTGTAGCATTTGCAGTAATTGCTAAGATCGATAAGGATGCCGCTGTTGCTTTAGCTATTCCTATCGCATCATTTACCCAATTATTGAGTATGTTATGGTGGACCGTTAATATTGCTGTAGTTCATTTAGCCGATAAGGAAGCTGAAAAAGGCAATATCGACGGCATTGCAAAATGGCATTTCTTGGGAGGCTTTTTCTTGTTTATGACAGGCTTTATCCCAGGCTTTTTCGGTGTAGCTTTTGGCGCCGAGTATGTTCAAGCAATAGTTAATGGCATGCCCGCCATAATAATGGGATGGTTGAAACTAACCGGAACGATGTTGCCGGCTGTTGGTTTTGCTATTCTGTTTGTTATGATGGACAAGCCAAAACTGACACCGTTCTTCATGATCGGCTTTGTGTTGGCAGCTGCTATGGGTGGTACCCTTATTTCAACCGCCGTTATTGGTTTAGCTGCAGCTTTGCTTTACACTAACCAATCAGCAAAAGACGGTGAACCGAAACGCACTAGACGTATGTCGGAAGGATCTTAAGGAGGGGAGATAAAATGGCAAAAGTTGAAATCACAAAATCTGATTTAAATTCAGTTTACGCGCGTTCATTTTTACTGCAAATTTCAATTAACTATGAACGTTTCCAAGCCTTAGGATATCTTTTCGCAATATCAAAAGTGCTAAAGAAATTACATGGCGACAAACCTGAAGTATTAAAGAGAGCGATGAAACGGCATCTTGAAATGTTTAACACCATGCCTTATTTGTCACAACCCATCATGGGTACTTCAGTAGCTGTTGAAGAACAAATCGCTAATGTAGAAAATGAAGATGACATCTTTGAATTAGAAGAATCTGTAAGAAACATCAAAGTTGGTTTGATGGGACCCTTTGCCGGTATCGGCGATGCTATCGGTTGGATGACTATTAGACCAATCGTTGGTGCTATTGGTGCGGCTATGGCCCTTGACGGCAACGTTTTCGGACCGATATTCTTCTATGTATCCTGGAATATATTCAACATTGTATTCAAATTTGTTGGGTTAAGAGTTGGTTATAGCCAAGGAACAAACATCTTAGGGGATATTAAGAACTCTAACATTATTGAAAAATTGTCAAATGGAGCTTCAGTTCTCGGTTTGATGGTATTAGGTGTATTAGTTGCTAAATGGATCAACTTCACAACGATACTACAAGTATCAATTGATGGACCTGATGGACCGGTTGTTACCAGTATCCAAAAAGTATTGGATGATGTAATCCCCGGCTTGTTGAGTTTAGGATTGACCATGTTCTTAGTATGGCTGATGCGGAGAAAGTGGTCTTCATTGAAGACTATCGGCTTAATCTTTGTTCTAGCCTTTGTACTATTTGCCTTAAAGATTTCGAAATAATTAAATTGAGTTGCAAGGGTTTGACTAAGTCAAACCCTTGATTATTTTATGACAAACTAGGCGGATAATTAAGAGAAGCTAAATTACTGTTTCATTACGACAACAGTTGTAATTGATAGCGTTACAAAAAACTTGATGTTACTCTTGTGAGTAAAAAGGGTAATCGCATCATTACGCAATTTACTCGATTAATTGAATAACTGAAATAATAAAGGAGAAAAATATGTTATTAGCAGCAAGCAAGAATGTTGATATCACGGCTCCCATCGGCTTGGCTATGGCGGGCTTTGAGGAAAGAGAGCATGGTAGCACCGGAATTCTCAATCCTTTACAGGCCAGTGTCTTGGTTTTAGCCTGTGATAAAAGTAAAGTGGCAATCGTCACTTTAGATGTTGGCGGCATTGATAATAATCTGGTGAAAGAGGTACGGGAAAGAGTCAGCGCAAAAACTGACATCGACAGCGCGGCAATTATGATTTGTGCTACCCACACTCATTCCGGACCGACAGCCAGTCGTTTAGGAGTCGGCAGTATGTTTCCTATGGAGAATGTTACACCCGCTGATGAACACTATTATGCGAATCTGATTGAAACGCTAGCCGGCGCCATAATTTGGGTCAACGATGAACTGGAAGAAGCAACGATCAGCAGTTTTCAAACCGAATTGCTTGGCATTGGTAGTAACCGCATAGAGCACAGCCGTTATTGCAACAATAACTTAACGGTTTTGAAAGTAGAAAATAAAAACGGGGAATTGCTAAGTATTCTTTGTCATTATGCCTGTCATCCGACTATTCTAAATTATGAAAACTTCCTGTATTCTGGGGATTATATATCTTTCTATCGGGAAGCCTTGAGAAAAATATATCCGCAAGCCGGCTTGTTGTTTGTCCAAGGTTGTGCCGGCAATGTTTCAACCCGGCATTACCGCAAAGGTTTTGGCCAAGCGGAAGCCGCCCGAATGGGAAAAATTTTAGCCGGTGGTGTTTTACGGGCTTTGATGATGGCGGATCCCTTACCGGTCGACAGTCTTAGTTTTGCGATTGAACCGTTGGAATTAAAAGTGCGGGACTTCGACAGTGAAGAAGTATGTTTAGCGAAAATCAAGTTTGCTGAAGATGAAATGGCCCGACTGAAGGCAGAGAATGCACCGGTCAATATTCAAAGAACCGCTTATGTCGAGTGGCAGGGAGCAACCAGATACTATCGTCGAGCCAAGAAAATTAATTCCGATAAAATAGCTAGCGAAATGCAGGTATTTAAAATCGGGAACTGGCAAATTATTTCAACACCGGGAGAGACTTTTGGGGAAATCGGTTTAGCAATAAGCAAACTTAGTGCAACGCCGACCATAGTCAGTGGCTATACTAACGACTCTGTCAGCTATATTCCGACAAAAGAGACTTATGATAATCCGGTTGGTTATGAGGTAAATGTGGCTATTGTGGCCCGCGATTCGGAAGATAGAATTCTCGCGGCAGCAGAAAGCTTACTTAAAAAGGTTTAGCTGTAAAAAAAATATCGCAGTTTGGCTTATTCGCAGCGAAAATGAATAAAGGAGGGGGACCCTCCTTTGTTGCTTATTGATCAAAACTTTTTGTCAGCATAGCGACTAAAGCTTCCAGTGTTGGAATATCAACATAACGATCCTTATTGCTGTTTACTTTGTCAACGTAAAGATTATGCTTTTTGTCAAATTTACCATTAGTGATTACAATAGACCGCCTTAAGAAGAAAGCCGGAGTATAGACGGTTTCCGCTTCGTCTAATTCCACAATGGAAGCTGTCTGTGTTCCTTTGAAATTTCTAATTAACTTTTGACATTCTTTGCGGAGATGTTCTTTATAGGCAACAACTAAGTTGTCACCGTTACCGACACAATCTAAATAAACAAATAGTTTTCTATCGAGGGTTTTAGGTAAAGCCTGATGCAACATTTGCGTACCGCTGTTGTTACTGCAAGCTTTATCTAAAAGGATAAAAGCGACTTTGTTTTTTGCCTTTTTACTCAGATTTTTAGCGGTTTCAAGAAGTACCGTGACACTTGCGGTATTACGGTTGAGATTATATTTGTTAGAAACCCCGATAGTCAACAAAGAAGCAAAAACAAAAGAAAGGGCAACAACAACAAACAGCAGTATTTGATACCAATAACCGCCCAGAGCCAGATTGTTGATTAAGTAGTAGATAGTAAGAGCACCAATCAAACTGCTAAATACTGCCGGGATAAAGGTTATCAAAGTGAGATTAGTGAAATTGCGTTTGCCGTTGAGCGGATAGTAACGGAAATTAGGCCAAAATACTTTTTGGGGGGTATCGTGGTGGGTACAGATGACAATATCGGCTTTAGCCAAATCACCGATAAACAAATTGACCGCCCGCGCATTGCGTTTTTTGGCATTATTGGCGAACCTGGTTTGATAACCCAAAGCGGAAAATTCATCATTTAGCGTTAAGAGAAAACGTTGTCTCTGTTTGAGGGTGTAGCGTTTGCCGAGAGCGACCCCATATTTCATTATTAAATCTTCCATAGTTTTTCTCCTTTAAAAAATATAACCGAATAAAAAGAAGACGCTTGCCAACAAATAAAAGAGACTGGCAAGGATATTTGCCACAAACTCCATGACATCATAAGCTTGAAAGTTTTGTGGTTTTTGTCGTTTGAGAGAGCGCAAAATGAATTTAGCAGAAAGTGAAAGATTGCCCAACACAACAAATGCCATAAGAGCAGTGTCGAGATAACTGAATTGTTGAAGGTTAATGGGCCAGCTTGTCAGTGTAGCCGCGAGATAACGCAGAATAAAAGGTAAAACAATGGCAATAACAATGGCGAATATGGCGAATAGCGAGTTTATGATGCCGCTACTTTTCTGTTGAAGTGAACCGGATTTAACTGCACCACTGGGCGCTTTACCACAGTTATGCTCAATGACAGCAAACAAGTTAGCATATTGTTCGCTGGTAAATAAATAGTCGTCAATGATGTACTGTTCTTTTTGGAAAACAAAAGCTAAAGGGTTACCGACGATAATCGCTCCATGGGGTACCTTTAATTTTCCTTCCTTGACAATTACACCATCATATTTAACTGAGCCGTCACCGAGATTAGCTTTCTTTTCCCGCGGTGTTTTTTGATAACCCCGAATATAAGGCGCGGAATAAACACCGTAGTATTTAAGGTCGCTTAAAGAAAACTCATCTTGGTAAAACTGCGGAAGATGGAATATAGATTTCGTCACATAATCGATTTGAAAAATGATGGCTTCCGGGGTAACCAATATATAGCGATTGTAGACTTGAATAAAATGAAGCGCCAGCGGATAGATGAAAAGAGCCGTCAAGAAATACAGAAAATTATAATTTTGATAAAAAAGGCTATAGAGCGGCAGAAAAACACATAAACAGATTAGCACTATGGTGATAAACAAATGTAAGAGATTTATCACCCCATAAGGACGGATTTTTATACTCATTGCGTGCTCCTTTTCGCTTTGATAATTATAACATGGGAAACGATTTTTTAGCGATATTACAGATTGGATAATTAAGGGTTTAACCCATAAAAGGTAATTATAATTTGGTGGCTATACCTTTTTCTCAGGAAAAATCAGCTAGACTTTTTTCTCAAAAAAAGTTAAAATGGAGTATAGTTCGCTAAAGATTAGTAATGCCAATACTACTGATATTACAAATTCTTAAGGCTGGTTTGTTTGAACATTAATAAGATTAAACCGAAATTGCTGAAGCTCAGAAGGGGAAATGATAGGTAATAAAATGGGAAGAAAACAAGAAGTATTATCAAAAATGAAAAACCAAATATTGGTATCCTGTCAGGCTTATGACCCCAATCCCCATGCCAGCGTTGCTGATATGGTAAAGATGGCAGTAGCCGCAAAAATGGGGGGCTGTGTCGGTTTTAGAGTTAACGCCCCGGAGTATGTCAGTGCGGTCCGCGCCGAAGTAGGACCAGATCCTGTTATCATCGGGATTTGGAAAGTAAAAGAAGAAGGAAATGACGTCTATATTACTACAACTATGGAGGCTGTTGCCGCTTTAGAAGCAGCCGGTGCGGATGTTGTAGCTTTAGATTGTACCGACCGGGTGAATGCTTATGGCTACAAAGGAAACGACTTGATCCCACAAATTAATGCCCAGTATCCTGATTTGGTAATCATGGCAGATTGTTCCAATGCGGAAGAAGGCAGAATGGCTTTAGCAGCCGGAGCTGACATAATCGCTTCGACGATGTCAGGCTATACGGAATACACGGCGGAAAAAAGTAAAAAGGATGTTGACCTGGAATTCATCAGGGAAATGCGCAAAGAAGCCACAGCTTTTATCTTAACGGAAGGTAGAATATGGACAAGAGAGGATGCTGTAGCGGCTTTTAGTGCTGGAGCCGATTGTTTAGTCATCGGAACCGCTATTACCAATCCTTGGGCAATCACCAAACGTTTTGTCCAAGCGAAGGCCGAATACTTTAAGGAGTAAGGAAAAATGGCAACTAAAATTATCATAGTTGGCCACGGGACTCTGGCTTTAGCATTTATTGATTCAATAGCGATGTTAGCCGGAGCGGTAGATGATACTGAAGTGGTGGGGATAGAGTTTTCTGTCGATGACAGCCGGGATACTCTGCAGGAAAAAATCGCAGCCGAGCTTATTAAATTTACCGGAGAAAACAATCATGTGATTATCTGTTGCGACATGTTGGGGGGCTCACCGTTTAATGCCAGTTACCTGTTATCGCAACAGTATAAGTTTAGTATCATCACGGGAATGAACCTACCGCTGTTAATGGAACTAATCTTAACCAAAGATAGTTATGAAACAAAAGAGCAGTTAATTGAACTAGCAGAAATGACAAAAGATAGTATCAAAGTCATTTAATAAAGAGAGGTAAAGAAATTATGGCAGTTGTACTTTGGAAAATTGATGAACGTTTAGTTCACGGGCAAGTCGTAGCAACTTTTGCGAAATACCTGGCGACTGATGAAATTATCGTAGTAAACGATGTGGTAGCTTTTGATGAAGCGCAAATCAACCTGATGGAGCTTGTAGTCGACCCAGCTATCGAGTTAGGCGTTGTTACCTGCAAAGAACTCGGAAGAATTGTTGCGGAGGATGATTTTTATGGTAAACGAACCATGGTAATCTTCCGTTACTTGGATGATGTCATAGATTGTGTATTTAACTATGGCGTAGAAATTCCTGAACTGAATTGTGCCGGTTTGTATACAAGAGGTGATCGCCCTGATGCTGTTCGTTACAACCAAAACCTCGTTGTCACCGAAGATGACAAAGTGAAGTTTAGAAAATTGGAAGACCATGGTATTAAGTTGGTTTATCGCTTATCAGCCCAGTTTAAAGAAACTCCGCTTTCCGCTCAATTCAAATACTAATTAGTCAGTTTAAATATTGTTTATCAAAAAAATCAACAAAAAAAAGAGAAGTTGCTTCTCGTTTTTTTGTCTTTAGAATATGAAGTCAGTCTTCGTCACTTAACAGTTGCCAGAGGGCTTCAATATAAACAGCACAGCCTTTTATCAAGGTTTCAATTTCCATACCCTCATCAGCTTGATGAGCTTGTCCCATTCTCTTGTCGGCTAAGTGCGCCTTGGTAGTAGGACCAAAAGCGACAAAACCCTCAAACTTTCTAGCATAGGTACCCCCAGGAGAGACTTTGCTTTCACTATCGTTGTCACCACTTTGTCGCCGATAAACGGTTTCCAAAGTTTGGACTAACTTACCGTTGGGGTCGGTATAATAACCGGGTCGGTCTTCAAGAACTCGGATTTCTTGAATCAACTTGTTGGTAGAAAAGCGTTTTATAATTTTGGCTGTGATGTCTTTACCAATTAAATTTGCGGGATAACGTAAAGACAAATAGAAACTGCTATCCCGTTGCTGACTTTCAATCTTAGTAAAACTGCAATATAATTCGCCATATCTTTCACTTTTATAGTTAATACCAAGACCTCTTCCTAACCAGTTGTCTAAACCTTTACTTAAATCCAACAAATCTTCGTTATTGTATAGGGCGGCAAGAAAGGTGCATAGCCCGGTTGCTGCCGAGTGGCCGACATAAGGACGCGAGGCGTGGGCCGGTACCCCTTGAAGTTCGATGTTTGCTAGATCATCAGAAAATTCAATTTTACCGGAATAAGCGTTTGTCGTCAGAAAAAAATCAAATAATTCTTTGATATTTGCCGGGTAATCTTTGATGCTGGCGTTGGCGAATTCGGCTAAAATGCCATAGTGATCACCGGCTGTTAAAAAGAGAATATAATCAGGCAGTTTGATCTTTATTTGTAAAATGTAAATACTGTGCTCACCATAATTCACCGGAAAAGTGCAATCAGTCGCAAAACCGCTTGTCGGTAAGTGTCTGACTTTTTCTTTGTAATAATCAATATCACTCATACCCGATTCTTCATCGCAACCAAAAAGCATTTTTAGTTGTTTCTTAGGTTGAAAACCGCTTTCTTTTAAAGCGAGCATGGCGAAAAAGGCGGCAGCTGTCGGTCCTTTATTGTCATTGCTACCTCGACCAAAGATTATTCCGTCTTTCACAAAAGGTGCAAAAGGCGGAAAAGACCAATCTTTGCCGTTAGCGGGAACGACATCTAAATGACAAGCTACACCCACTATCTCTTTACCTGCACCAAAGAGCAATTCGCCAATATAATTATCGTAATTGTTAGCGACAAAACCCGAGGATTGACCAAGATCCAAAATATAATGTAAACATTCTTTAAGGGCTGGGCCGTAAGGAGCATCACCTTGCGCTTCTTGTTTGACTGAGGGTATCTCCACCAACGCACAGGTCGTCTTGATTATCGCTTCACGATATTTGTTTGCTAGATCGTAGTAGTTCATTATTTTACCTTTTCTTTCTTTAATTAGGCACTATCGATTACTGATATTATAACAAAACTTGAAGAATAACTAAGAAAACAGAAGAAGAAAAGCTAATTGCACAGTTTGTTTATATACCAGGTAAAGTTGGGTGTCATCGAATGTTGGTTCTGAGCTAAGTTGGCAGTAAAACTGTAAATAACTATAGATTTTCCCTCTGCCATATATTAGGATAGTAGTAGAAATTACTGCATATTTTAGCTGGAATTAACCAAGAAAGAGAGAGAATTGAATGGAAAAAGCAAGAATAGGATTTGCCAAGGCCTGTATCACACCACCGCTTGGAACACAATTAGCTGGACATTTTGCTTTGGATAGAAGAGCGCAGGGGGTACATGACGATTTATTTACTCGGGTTGTGGTATTGGAGTTTAACCAGGAAAACTATTGTATTATTCAAAACGATTTAATAGGCTTGGATTATGATTTTGTTGAGAGTTACCGTCCGCAACTTGTTGAACTGGGTTTTAAAGAAGAGCATATTTTTATTGGTTGTACGCACACCCATTCCGGCCCCAGCGGTTTAACTAAAAGAGATCAAAATGCCCCGGAACATATCAAAGCCGCTCGCGGAGCTTATAATGAGGATTTGGTACAACAATATCAACAAACGATAAAAGCGACAGTAGCTGAAGCTCTCACTAATAAGGACTATTGTAGTATGCGTTACGGGACTACGGAAGTACGCGATGTTTGTAGTAATCGCAATTTTAAGGAAAAACCCGGGGACCCATTGATGTTAGCTTTGGAGTTTATCAGAGAAGATGGTCAGAGAATTTTAATCTATGATTTTTCTTGTCATCCTACAGTGGTCAATCACGGTAATTATCAAATAACAGCCGACTTTCCCCATGGCGTCGCAAAATTGACAGAGGATACCGACCGTAGTTTAGTGCTGTTTTTTAATGGGAGTTCCGGCGATGTCAGTACGCGTTTCACCAGAAGAGAAGCATCATTTGCGGAAATCGATCGTATCGGGGCTGTCCTTTTAGAACATATTGAAACCGCGCTAGCTGGTAGCGTTAGTGAAGATATCACGGAAGTAGCGGTGTGGTCTGCCAGTTTCCCCTTGGCTTATCGTGAAGTGGAAAGCGTGGAGGCCGCCCAAGCTAAATATGATCGTTATGAGAAAGAGTTAAATGAAGCCCTAGCTCGCGGAGAGAAGAATAAAAGAACTTACGAATCCTTCGTGGAAGGCGCGCGCTTCAATCTCTTTAGGTCACAATCTTTTACCGGTGGCGATCATACTGACATTAAATTTAAACTGTTGAAACTCAATGATTTGACTTTTGTTTTTGTTCCTTCAGAATTATTTTCCGACTTGTCTAATCCTTTAAAAGAGAAATACGCCGGTAAACTTTTCTTTGTCACCCACTTTGGCGGTTCCAATGGCTATATAGCGGATAAAGCTTCCTACGATGCCGATACCTATGAAACCCAAACCAGTAATTTTGCCCGGGGACAGGGGGAAGAATTTATCGCTGCTGTAGAAAAAGCTTTACTGGAATTTTGGGGGAAATAATTAGTAAAACTTAACAGTAGTAATAGTCTTAATTATCATACAGTGCCAAAAGAAAGCGCTTTAAAACACCAAAAGATGATGACGATATAAAGGGGGTAAGATGATGAGAAAAGCATCACTGACGCGAGCATTTATACTAATTGCTTTGTATTCAGTTGCAGTTAATTTTGCCCACCCTGTAACCCCGGCACTAATTCAAAACCTAGGTCTGCCTGACTACATGTTTGGTGTGGCTTTTGCCTCAATGGCGATCACTAATTTCCTTTTCTCCCCTTTTTGGGGGAAGTTCTCGGAACAATATGGAAGTACCAGAACTATGAGCATCGGCTTGTTAGGCTATGCTGTTGGACAATTCGTTTTTATGGTCTCTAAGTCGGAATTATCTATTATTGTCGGACGCATGATTGCCGGACTATTTATGGGGGGCTGCGGGGTCAATATTATCCTCTATGTTTCAAAACATAGTTCACTAAAGAAGAGAGCCTACAACTTAACTATCGCTACTACTCTCAATGTGGCTTTCGGACCTTTCGGTTATCTCTTGGGCGGCTATATCGGGGATTATTCTATCCGTTTGACTTTTATTACCCAGATTATCTCCGTGATCCTGATCGCTTTAGCCTATTTATTGTTTCTAACAGATGACGATGTTGATAAAAAAGACACAACGATTTATCGTTTAATTATGGAGTCGAATCCCTTGAATGTGTTTAAACTCTCAGCCCAGCTGATCAGCAATTATTTGTTGGTGTTCTTTATTGTTGTCGCTTTGGGAAGCTTTGCGGCAACCGGTTATGAACAATGTTTCAACTACTTCATTATGGATCAGTTTGGTTTTCCGCCTTCCTACAACGGCTTGTTAAGAACAGCAGTCGGCTTTACGGCTCTAATAGTAAACTCGACCATTTGTCTTTGGATTCTTCGCAAAACCGATTTGAGTAAATCACTGATGTTTTTATTGCTGGTCAGTTCGTTGGCGATGGGCGTTATTGTCAGTTTAAATCAGGTTCTGCCGTTTATCATTGCCAATATCCTGTTTTTTGGGATTAATGCTATTAGAGAACCCCTGCTTCAAGCCATACTGACGGAAAAGGGCGATACCAACAACGGCATACTAATCGGCATCTACAATTCAATGAAGTCGCTGGGCATGGTCAGCGGATCTTTATTTGCCGGTTTTATTTATGTTGTCGGTCCGCGCCTCTCTTTTGTTTCCGCCTTTGTTGTTTTTGGCTTAGCCGGTGCTCTGGCTTATATCAATTACAAACAAGGACAAGGCTCTGCTTTGCCAACTGAGAGACTATGATGAGTCGCTGGGGAAAGCTGGGAGTATTCCTATCTAATTTTGTCGGTTACTTGTCATTTAAATGAATCACAACAGCCTAAGGCTTGAGTAATCTGTTATAATGTAAAGCAAGAAACAGACGGTAATTGCTAAGATAATAATGAAAGGAACAAGAAAAGATGATATTTAGCTACAAAGAAACAAGCACATTAGATCTGGCTTTTGACAGCAGTAAGCAAGAATTGCTAATTAATGAGGATATAGTTGTTGAAGATACCTTGGTTCGTCGATTAAAGGATATGAAATCCTTATTTAAGGACCCCTGTGGTTTCCCGGACGATTTACCGCTTTATTACATGTACAACGGCATCTATCGTCCACAAGACAAAGATCTGTTTGCCAGAGCCGGTATTAAATATGAATACACTCTATTGTTACCTCTATGTCTCAATGGCGAATTTGTCAAAGCTCATGGGCATGTCCATGGAATCTCACCAATAACTAAAACTAACTACTTGGAATTATATGAAGTTTTAGGTGGCAGCGGTTATTTTCAATTGTTCAAAATTGAAGATGATGTTTGTGAAGTGATACTGGTCAAAGTAGAAACCGGAGATTTTGTGGTGATACCTCCGGGCTATTATCATTTGTCGATCAATACCGGCGATTTGCCTTTCAACTTTGGGGACCTGATTGTTCTTGATCCCTGTAGTGACTATGGTTTATTAAAAGAATATGATGGGGCTCCGCTTTTCTGTATGCAAGATGAAAGGGGAGCTATCTATTTCGAAACTAATAAGAATTATCGTGACAAGACGCTAAAAATTCAAACTGTCACTGCCGACACTGTACCTTGGAATATTCCTTTAACAAAGGAACCGCTCTACAGCCATTTCGTAGCCGATCCCGATTATTTTACCATGCTTAAATAAGTAGAAAGACCGCTTATTGAAAATAAACAGCCTAAAGTAGCACGCTTGCTCAATGTATAGCAGCGTGCTATTATTTGTCTGCAATTAAAGAAGCCCTAATAAACAATGAAGAGAAAAGACAATTGTCAATCAAATAATACAAATTGCTATGATGTAGCTATTATCGGTTGTGGGATTATTGGTGCGGCTTGTGGCTATCAATTGGCCAAATACCAAATATCGGCAATTATCATGGAAAAAGAAAACGATGTAGCCACCGGAGCAACCAAAGCCAACAGTGCCATCATTCACGCCGGCTTTGATCCGCTACCCGGAAGTTTGATGGCAAAATACAATGTCGCCGGTTCACAAATGGCGCAAGAAATATTTGATAAACTGAGTATTCCTTATCGGCGTTGTGGTTCTTTAGTTTTAGCTTTCAGTGCCGCTGAGTTACCGGTACTAGAAAGACTATATAAACAAGGTTTAGAAAATGGTGTTAAGGGCTTGCGTATACTGTCGCAAGCTGAATTACAAGAACTGGAACCTAATATCAATAAAGAAGCTATAGCAGCTTTACTGGCAGAAACAGCTATGATAGTAAGTCCTTGGGAATATGGCTTAGCTTTGGCAGAAACGGCAGTACGCAATGGCTTGGAATTAGCTTTAAACACCGAAGTGCAGGAAATAGTCGATAGAGCTATTTTCTGGGAAATAAAGACAAACCAAGAAACCTATCACAGCAAATATATCATCAATGCTGCCGGGGTTCACTCGGATAAGATCCACAACATGGTAGCTCCTGCAACCTTTAAGATTAAACCGATACGGGGAGAGTATTACCTGCTAGACAAAAGTGAAGGTAAACAAGTCAATCATGTGATATTCCAATGTCCTAATGAAGACGGAAAAGGCGTGCTGGTTGCGCCCACCGTGCATGGTAATCTGATTGTCGGTCCTAACCACATTGCCGTCACCAATAAAGAAGCCAATCAAACCAGCACCAGCGGATTACAGGCCGTAGCTGCTAAGGCGCAAAAAACTTTACCTTTACTAAACCTCAGTGCCAATATTCGTAATTTTGCCGGTATCCGCGCAACCTCGGATCATGACGACTTTATCGTAGAAATGGCCGCAGAGCGCTTTATTGACTTAGCCGGGATTGCCTCACCCGGATTATCTTCAGCACCGGCAATAGCAAATAAAGCCGTAGAATTACTAAGCAGCAGTGGTTTAGTACTAAAGCCCAAAGCAACTTTCATTGATAAAAGAGTGAGGCAGCATTTTAGTGATTTATCACTAAAAGAGAAAGAGGAACTGATACAACAAGAGGCAGCATACGGCAGAATAGTCTGTCGTTGTGAAACCGTCAGTGAAGGGGAAATAAATGCTGCTTTTAACCAACCCATACCACCAGTCAGTGTGGATGGTGTAAAAAGACGCTGTAGCCCGGGAATGGGCCGTTGTCAAGGCGGTTTTTGCAGTCCGCGCATTGTTGACTTATTAGCCCGCCATTTAAAAGTTTCACCACTAGAAATCCTTCAGGAACATAAAGGTAGTGCGGTCTTATTGGCAGAAACTAAAAAGGTAAGAGCGGATGAACTATGATTTAGTGATCATCGGTGGCGGGGCTGCCGGTTTAGCAGCAGCTTTGGCAGCTTGGCAGAGCGGCGTTAAAAAGATACTAATTGCCGATAGAGAGGAAGAGTTGGGAGGAATTCTCAATCAGTGCATCCACAACGGTTTTGGCTTGCAGTACTTCAAAGAAGAGTTGACCGGACCGGAATATGCTGAGCGTTTTATTGATTTGCTACAAGAAACGGCTATTGAAATTAGCTTGAACACCATGGTTATTCAAATCACCGAGAATAAAGAAGTGATAATGCTAAGTAAAGAAAAAGGCTTACAAGTGATTCAAACTAAAGCTATTATTTTAGCTATGGGTTGTCGTGAGCGAGCTCGGGGGGCCTTGAAAATACCGGGTAGCCGACCGGCCGGGGTACTTACTGCCGGGACAGCGCAACATTATATAAATATTGGTGGTTATCTACCGGGGAAAAAAGCCGTGATATTAGGCAGTGGAGACATCGGCTTGATTATGGCCCGACGTTTGGTGTTAGAAGGAGTTGAAGTCGTAGCTTGTATTGAGATTATGCCCTACCCGGGTGGTCTTAATCGCAATGTTGTGCAATGTCTACATGATTATGATATTCCTTTATATCTTTCGCATACCATCACGGATATCAAAGGCAAAGATCGCGTACAAGAGGTTAGCGTCTGCAAAGTCGATGAACAAACAAGATTGCCAATAGTTGGCACCGAGTTCAATATCACTTGTGACACCGTGTTATTGTCGGTAGGTTTGATACCGGAAAATGAGCTTAGTAAACAAGCCAACATAGTGCTTGACCCGCTTACCGGAGGACCGCTAGTTTACGATAACAATGAAACCTCATTAAGTGGGGTATTTGCCTGTGGTAATGTCCTACAGATTCATGACTTAGTTGACTTTGTCACCATGGAAAGTAAAGAAGCCGGTTATGCGGCTGCCGCTTATCTACAAGGACGACAAAACACTACACAAAAACAACTCGAAGTTAATCCGGGTGTTGGGATCAGATATGTTGTACCGCAACTGTTGCGCCTTGATAGTGAGAAAAAAACAATCAAAATAAACTTCCGAGTTAAAGAAGCTTGGCAGAATAGCGTAATAAAAGTATTATCACAAGGTCAACTGCTGGCGAGTTATCAAAGAGAATTCATGTTACCGGCAGAAATGGAAGAAATTATCATTCCTTGTCAGTTGTTACAGAAAGCAGAAGCAAAAATCGAAATTGCAGTTGAGGAAAAGCCATCATGAGAGAGTTAATCTGTATTGTTTGTCCCAAAGGTTGTCGAATCTTAGTCGATGTGTCTAAAGCGGAGGTAATAAGGGGTTACAAATGCGCAAAAGGGATAGCCTATGCCACAGAAGAGCTACAGCATCCAAAGCGCGTAATTACTTCTACTGTAGTACTAGAAAACGGTAAGCAACGACGTTGTCCGGTTAAAACTGATGGCGCCTTACCCAAAGAAAAAATCTTTGAAGCAGTAAAGTTGCTGAAGAGCGTTGTGGTACAAGCACCAGTGAAGCTTGGCCAAGTCATTGTTGAAAATGTCGCAGGCACCAATTGTAATTGGGTAGCGACAAAGAGTTGTGAAAAAACAACACTTTAGTGATAACCGGAACAAATAAATTGCTAGATTTTTGGTATTTTTTATCGTACAATATGATGGCAATCGTTTATTGGAGGGGTGAGAGATGAAAAGAACCTATCAGCCGAGTAAGAGAAAACACCAGAAAACTCATGGTTTTAGGGCCCGGATGGCTACGGCAAACGGTCGGCGCGTTATTGCAAGAAGACGAGCCAAAGGAAGAAAACAATTAACTGCTTAAAAGCCATAGGAAGTGGCTTTTTTTCTCTATGAAGAAAAAAAATACAATTAAAAAAAAAGACGAGATTACCCAAATAATTAAAGCCAAAAACTATATCAACGCAGCGACGCTAGCTTTTTATCATTATTTAAAAAAAGAAGAGGAGAGTCGGGTCGGAATAACTGTTACCAACAAACTTGGGAATGCTGTTGAAAGAAATCGCGCTAAACGGCAGTTACGGGAAATGGTTAACATGATATTTGATTGGCAGGAAGACTTTGATACGGTAATTATTATCAGAGAAAACTTCAAAGATCACAGTTTTATTGAGAATAAAAAAGAGTTGGAATGCTGTTATAAAAAGGTTAAAATAGAATCTGAAGGACAAGGAAAATCGTAATGAAAAGATTATTTAAAAACAAGAAAATTCGCTATCTGTTAATGGTTGTTATCCTGATAGTTTTAGTCGCCGGTTGCACTAAAATAACTGACGACAAAGGTGTGATATTAGAAGAGAAAATCATTTTTTTATCAACTACCTTCGGTGAAATGATGAAAAACGAAGGTTGGTTTAACGGTTTATTAGTATGGCCGGTGGCTTTTTTAATCAACTACCTAACTCCGCTACTTGGAGTAGGAGCAGCGATAGTCGCAGTTACCGTCGGTGTTAATGTTTTGACTTTCGGTCTGACCGTCCAATCGACTATTTCTTCGCAAAAGATGCAAATAGTACAGCCCGAACTAACTAAGATACAAGAGAAGTATAGAGACAAGAAAGATCAGCCTTCACAAATGAAAATGGCAAATGAGATGAATGCCTTATATGCCAAACATGGTATCAAGCCTTTTGGTGCCATCCTCAATTTGTTTATTCAAATTCCGATAATGATAGCGATGTATCAAGCCGTTCAAAGGGCGGAAGCCGTGGTCCATGCAAAATTCATGGGCGTAGAGTTAGTCAACTCTCCGGCCTGGGGTTTTAAAAACCAAACTTATATTTTGGTAATAATTTTCGTATTGATGATAGTTACCCAATTCCTTTCTATGAAGTTACCGCAAATGCTGGCGAAAAAGCGTCAGGAAAAAATCAGAAAGGGACGTCCGGACGAAAAACCGCCAGCTAACCCGCAAGCAGCCATGACTTACGGTATGTTGGCGATGATTGGTTTCTTAGCAGTCAATTGGCCAACCGCCATGTCTTTATACTGGATGATTACCTCAATCGTCAATATTGCCAAAACTTACTTCATCCAATGGAGATATATAGATCATGAAAAAGTATGAAGGTAAAAATCTCGAAGATTTACTAAAAACCGTCGCTAAAGAGAAACAATGTGAAGTTGAAGATTTAACTTACTATGTCTTAGAAGAAAAATCCGGGATGTTTGGCTTGGGTAAGCAAATAGTAGCGGAGATCTACGATTTAGCCGATGTCCGCGACTTCATCGAAGCTTATTTAGTGAAGTTTTTTGATGGCTTACAGCTTGATGTTGATATTACAGTGAATCGCAATAATGATGCTTTTAAGGTAATGTTGAATGCCGAGAACAACGCCATGTTGATTGGTAAAAACGGCAGTACCTTACAAGCTCTCAATACCGTAGTGCGAGCAGCGACCAATGCCGAGTTTAAACGACGTTTCTACATCTTGATAGACATCAACAACTACAAGTCAGAGCGTTATGATAAAATTAAGCATCTGGCAAAAAGAGTAGCGCAAACCGTACAGAAAACCAGGATACCGGCGAAACTGGATCCCATGCCCAATGATGAAAGAAGAATCATTCATCAATACCTCAATGAAATGAAAAACATCAGAACCATTTCTGAAGGGGAAGGCAACTATCGTTACTTGAGAATCATCTATGATGAAAACAAAGAAGTGGAATAGCACTTCTTTTTCATGACAACAGTTGTAAAAAGACCATATAACAAAGCGTACCACCCAAAATACTGAGCAATACTTGTTTTTTCCATAGATGCAAAACAACAATAAAGGAAATAGCGATAAGGGTTGAAATTGTATTACGACTTAAATCAAAATTTAAGTCTTTTAAACAGTAAACTACCAGAATAGCTAAAGTCGCTGGTGGCAATACTCCAGAAAGGTATTTGATGAAATTTGGTAGTTTTTCACTGTTATGAAACAACAGAAAAGGTAAGAATCTGGTGATTTGGGTGGCCAGCACGATAACTGCGACAGTGATGGTGATCTGCAGAGTGCTCATGACTTTGAACCTGCCTTTTTGTAGCTGATGTAGAAGTAGATAAGCAGCAAAATCATAGTAGGAATCATGAAGTACTTAGCTGTAAAGATAACTAAACTAAGTGATGAAGCGATTAAACCAACAATTACTGATAGCCGGTTTTTACTTTTCAACCATTGATCTAGTAATAGTACGACAAACAAAGCCGTCAAGACAAAATCCAAACCTTCAATATTGAAATGAGTAAAGCTACCAATGATTCCACCAAGCGTAGCCGAAAATACCCAATAGCTTTGGTTTAGTAAAGTAATAAAGAAGACAAACCACGTATTGTCAATATCTTTAGGAGAATCGATTACCGAGTTGATAGAGAAAGTTTCATCACATAAGCCATAGATTAAATAGAACTTTTTCCACCCGGTTTTGCGATACTTTTCCAGTAGTGGAATACCATAGAATAAATGGCGCCCATTGATTAGTAAAGTCAAAAAGAAGGCAGCAAGAGGATCAAAAGGCAATAATAACAGATTAGCCGTCATAATCTCCATAGAACCGGCAAAGATGAAAAGGCTCATCAAAGTTGCATAATAAAAAGGAAAACCCAAACGACTCATCAAAAAGCCATATGAGGATCCCAAAACGAAAAAGCCGGCGAATATCGGTAAAGTATAAGGGAAAGCGGCTTTTAAGGCTTCTCTTTTTCTATCCATAGACTTGATTTATTATCTTACTTGCCACCAAACAAAGTCAATAGCGATTTAGAGATGGCAGAGAAAAGGCAGCAGATGTTGTATAATAGGAACATGAAAATGATAATCGGTTTAGGCAATCCCGGCGCCAAATACAAAGCCACCCGCCATAATATTGGTTTTATGGTAGTTGATGCTTTGATGGAAAAGTTGAGAATTAAACTTGACCAAAGAAAATTCCAAGCTGAATATGCTTTAGTGACTATAAACCAAGAGAAGGTGCTAATCGCCAAGCCCTTAACTTTTATGAATAACTGCGGTGAAGCAATCGCTTCCTTAATGCGTTATTATCAAATCCTTAGCGAAGACATAATAGTTATTTACGATGATGTTGATTTGCCATGCGGCAAATTGCGTTTACGCAGCCAGGGAAACTCGGGAGGGCATAACGGCATTAAATCAATAATTAAACACAGTGGTACTAAAGATTTCAAAAGAATAAGAATTGGTATTGATAAAGATCCGTTGATAGTAACAGCCGACTATGTACTAGGTAAACCAAACACCGGACAGAAAAAACTACTAAAGCTGGCGATTGTTTTGGCGGCAGATGCTGCTTACGAATTTATTGATACAGATTTCAATTTAGTTATGAACAAATACAACACTCATGAATAATTTACTGAAACTCTTAGGAGCCAGTCAGTTAGCTCAAAGCTTTCTCAAAAAACAGGAGTTAGCTAATCTCAGTATCAATCAGGAGGCCTTAACTTTAGCGGGCGCCTTTTTTACGACAGCTGACGACATTGTAGTAGTTAAAGAGGACCTCTACAGTGCGCA
>CAZUQA010000088.1:0-6608 GCA_964622375.1 uncultured Erysipelotrichaceae bacterium
TCTTGTCATTAGCGGGGATGCTGTAGTTGTTGCTTGGGATAGGGACAACCACATGGATGAGATATATAAACTAGAAGATATAGATACCGATTTGTACTGGGGTTCCGGACTTTGTGACGGTAGTTGGTGGAACACCGGTAAAACCTGCGGAATCAAGTATGAAAGAGGCAAAAACAAAGGTTTCTATGAAATTAAGGGTGTTAAGGTTGAACTGTATGACCATACGATTGTTTTTGAGACTAATGGCGGAAGTCCAATAAAAAATGCTCAGGTATTGAATGATGAAAAATTACCTAAACCTGTAGATCCGACAAAAGATGGTTTCAATTTTGTAGCTTGGTTTACTGATAAAAACTTAACCAAGAAATATGATTTCAACACTAAAGTTATTGATGGCTTTACCCTTTATGCCAAATGGGAAGCAAAAGACGGTACTTCGGAAATTGATAAAAAGAATGATGACGAAGTCGATGATGTGATTGATGATGATATTGGAACTGACAAAGACATCACAGACAAAAAACCCAAAGATAACAACTTAATATTAATCTTGGCGATTGCCGGAATTGTTGTTGTCGGCGGTGGTTTGGGGTTTGTCTTACTCAAGAAGAAACCAAAGAAAGATGAAGCACCAAAAAGCAGCACACCAGCTGAAAAGAAAGTCGAAGAAGCAGTTGATAAAGAAAAAACATCAGAAGCTGAACCAACACCAGATCCAAAGAACAAAGCCGAGGAAACCAAAGAAATAAGCGAAGAAGTTGAAAAGTCCGAAATTCTATTCTGCACCAAATGCGGTAAAGAGTTAGCGGTTGGAGCTTTATTCTGTACCAAATGCGGCCAAGCAGTTGAAAAATAGTTATCAGTGGTATTGCAAATTTTATTAGTAAGAGTAATTAAGAGTTATTACATATAAATGAAAGGAGAATTTGTTTGTGAAAAGAAAAAGAATTATTTCGTTGTTATTAGTTCTTGTGGTGAGTTTGAGTCTGTTTACCAAGCTACCTACAAGAGTTCACGCTTCCAGTGCAACAGTTGATGCTAATACGATAAAAACCATTGCTGACCTGGAAAACGCAATTAATGCTTCGATGATGCTGATGAGTGGTGCCGGGGATGTGATTACGGTAAACGGGATCTATACCGGCACTAAAGAAAAAACATTGAACATTGTTATTAAGAAAGATGTTAAGGTTGTATGGAAGGTTACTTATAACCATTCGGAAAAATTCGATACGGTTGTAATTAGCGGCAACGGCACCTTTGAAGTTGCCGGGGGCTCACTTATCAACATGAGTGGAACTGGGGATACTATTGTCCATAAAGGTGGCAATTTGATAGTTAGTGGCGGCATAGTCACCAATAAAACACCATCAAAGTCAGCTATTTATTCTACGGCAGGAACTGTAACAATCAGCGGTGGCATGGTTGGGGCAGAAGGTGTTGGCGGTTTCGGCATCTGTGTTACCTAAAGCGCAAAGATGTTTGTGGTTAACGGTGGTAGTGTATATTCCAGGGGTAGTGGCGGACGCGGTATTTGGGTTGGTTGTCCAACCGCTACCCTGTCTAAAGGTGAAATTTCTGCTTCAGGAGATAACAGTATAGGTATTTTAGCTACAAATGCTTCTACCACCATTAACATAAATAACGGCACACTAAGCGCCGGCACTAATGGTAATTGCATTCTTAGCAATGGTGATAAAACCATGATCTTTATAAATAACGGCACACTTAAGACCAAAGGTAAGAGTTTCGCTATTAGCACTAACGGGGCTAATTCTAAGGTCCTAATGACAGGCGGAACATTAAACGCAGCTTGGGGCGGTATTAAAAACGAAGGTAGTAGTTCAAGCATCGTTGTGACCGGCGGCAAGATTTTTGCGGGTGATGGTACTGCTCTGATGAATACCACTAGCAGCGCTTCGATAGAAGTTGCGGGTAATGCCATGATTTTTGCTACCGGTACAGCTGTCTCTGGTACAGCGACAAGTAAGATTGCTATCTGTAATCTTGGTAGTAATTTATCAATTTCCGGTCAAGCGGTGGTTATTGCTTTAAACAAAACAAAGACGGAGTATACTGTATCGACTTCTACTGATATTTCCGTAAACACCCAAGCCAGAGCAGTATGGGATATTTCCAGCGGGAAACACGGTATCAGTTATTCCAACGGAACCAATAAAGGCTTCATCCAAATTTCCGGTGTGACCTGTAAAGCGCCACATATACCTACTACAACACAATATGCGCTTAAAGTAAATAACGGAAGCGGTAGTGGTAACTATGATAAGGGTGTAACTATAACCATTAAGGCTGATGCTGCTCCAAGTGGTAAAGTGTTCGACAAATGGACAGCAACCGGTATAACTCTAGCGAAACCTGGAAATGCGCAAATTACCATTACTATGCCGGCAAATGATGTGATTCTCACTGCAAATTATAAAGATAAACCAACATCCACAACACCCAGTACTCCTAAAAAGTATAAAGCGCTAGTCAATGGCGGAAGTGGTGGCGGTGATTATGAAGGGGGCGCCACAGTTAGTATCAAAGCCGATCCTGCTCCGGTGGGGAAAGTATTTGACAAATGGACTTCCAGTGGGGTAAGCCTAAACAGCCCGGAAGTTGCCGAAACATCTTTCACCATGCCCAACAAAGAAGTAACACTGACAGCTACTTATAAAGATGCTGAAAAACCAAAAGATGATCCTAACAAAGACAAGGACAAAGTCGACGATAAAAAACCGAATGACAATGCTCCGGACAATGGTGGCAATTGGCTCTGGTATTTGTTAGTAATCCTATTGGCCGGCGGTTTAGGTGGTGGCTTAGCTGTAGTTTTTGCCAAAAAAGGTAAAAAGGACACAGCTACTAAACCGGTAGAGAAAAAAGTTGAAGTAGAAAAAACGGAAGTTAAAAAAGAAGAGAAACCGATAGAAAGCAAAGCTGAAGAGGCAAATGCTGAACATATGTTCTGCTCAAAGTGTGGCAAAGAGTTAGCTCTTGGCTCCAAATTCTGTAGTAAATGCGGTACTGAAGTAATTGACTAATACTAGGCTGTAAAGACAAAATCCGGGAAGAAATTGCATCCCGGATTTTTTGTTTTCTTGGCGGATTGCGAGTTATTCTTGTGGCTTTTTGCTGAAATTTATCCAAGCTCTGATTAATTTGCGGTAAGAGCCTACTTAATACAAACGATTGCCGTGGTATGAAAAGCTTAAATATAAAGTTGTAGTTCAGCAAATCTTCAAAAATAACTACTTGTCTTACTAAGTTTTAGAAATACTGAAAAAAATGAATAATCATACAAACTATGGAATTCTCTGGCTTTTAGGACTAGAATAATAGCAACAAGCAATAGCGATATAGTGAGTTGCTGGATTGTTGTCTTTATTCAAGGAAGCAGAAATTCGGAGATAGTACTATAAAAAGTTATACCAAATAGTCCGTAACTTGTTTTTAAACCAAACAGCCATTTTTTGCATCTATTATGTAGAAAGAGGAAAAATCAATGGCAATGACAGAGAAACAAATCGCTTTAGTAAAAAAGGCGCAAATCGGGGATGTGCCGAGTTTTGAGGAGCTTTATGGGCTCTATTATAATAAAGTCTTTGGTTTTGCCCGCTTATTGTTGCGCAATGAAAGTGATGCTGAAGATGTCTTGCAGGAAACTTTTGTCACGGCTTACAATAAACTTAATACCCTAAAAGAGCCGGCTACTTTTTCGGTTTGGATCCAAATAATCGCCAAAAATCTCTGTTACATGCAACTAAGAAGAAAGAACCTGGCGATTTTATTGGACGCAGAGCAGGATATCGAAAACTTTGAAAATGTCGCTGACGATGATGCTTTACCGAGCGTTTACAGTGAAAGAGCTGACTTAAGGGAAGAGTTGGGCAAGATTATTGAAAGTCTCTCGGAAGTGCAACGTCAAACTATCATTCTTTATTACTTTAACGAGTTAACAGTCGAAGAGATTGCCGAAATGATGGAATGCAGTGTGGGCACGGTTAAATCCCGGCTTTACTTAGGACGCAATGCTATCAAGGCAGAGATTGTCGATAGAGAACATAAGAGCGGGGAGAAATTCTACGGTGTGGTTGGCATACCCTTGTTGCCTTTTGCCAAAGTCATTCTCAACTATATGGAAGCCAATACCATAAGTAACGCTGCCGCTCAAGCCTCATTAAAAGCGATAACCAGTTTAATCAATCAACCGGGATTACCGGTGGCCACAGCAACAAGTGCCGGAACGGCAACGGCGACAGCCGGTCAATCAGCGGTTGTTACCAAAATGGTTGCGACAATTACGGCTTTAGCAACTGTGGGTGCCGGTATCAGTTTGGTGTTGATTGTCAACGGCAATTCTGCAATTCCGCCCAAAGAAAAGGACAAGCAGAACAGTAATGAAGTAAGTAAGGATTATTCTGACATTAAGAATATTGTTGCTGATATTCCTAAGAAAGAGGCACTGGATGAACTTTATAAGTTGCTTGATGGGTATTGGATTGATCAAGATACTTTTATGGGTTTCAGTAAAGAAAATAACAAATACCTGATTGAATATGGTGCTTATCGTAGTGGTTTTTATGTTGGGGGTGAAGTTTTCAACAGTGTGTCAATTAATGAGTACAAGATAGAACTGCAATTAGATTTGTTGCTGGGCTTACCGGAAGATTCTGAAGACACCGAGACTAAAGTTTCAGTTTTTCTGGATGTTAGTGGTCTTACCAAAGAAAAGCCGATTATCAAGATTAAGGTTGAAGGTATCGGAGATGGGGAGTGGTATAGTTACAATTATGGCGGTAAATCTCTGGCGGAAGCTTATGGAGATGAATAAAAAGCTGAACAAACAGCATATAAATTAACTATGGAGGAGATAAAATGAAGAAAGGTGGTTTTATTAAAATTGTATTAACGATTTTTCTGACAGTTTTTGTATTTTCATCATTGCCGATCACTGTATGGGCAGCCAACAGCAAAACAGTTAAGATTGAACAAAGTGATTCTTGGCAATTTATAGAAGACAAGATTAATCAAACTATTTACGATGTTGGAGTTAATGGAACAGTGATAGTTGAAGGAAGTAAAACAGGAACTACTAATCAGATTAAAATTGATTTTGCAGATAATAACACAAAATTACTTTGGAAAGCTAATTTAGTGGGCAACTGCAATGCTAATCAAGCTGTAATTACAGTGGAAGGAAAGGGAACTTTTTCTGTAGAAAAGGGTGCACTAATTGAGCAAACGAATGCCGGTGGTGCTATTTGGGTTTTTTCCGGCAGCAATGTAATTATTAATGGTGGTACTGTTAAATCAAAGAGAGATGCAACTATTTATGTTATTGGCACTCTCGAAGTAAAAGGCGGAACAGTTGAGAATACTGGTGCTTTTGCTGGGGCAATAGAAGACTGGAATTCCGGTTCACCAAGTATAATTCCAACAATCAAGGTGAGTGGCGGGACAGTAAAATCGAATAATTCTTTTGCCATCAATACCTGGTTTCCCGGAGCTAAAATTCATATCAGTGGCGGTACAGTTTATGCCGGTGGTTCGAAAGATAGCGGACAAGCAATTCGTGCAGTAGGAAAAAACTCAAGAATTGAAGTAAGTGGTGGTACCATCGAGTCAAAGAATGATTATGCGATTTTTTCTGAAGGTGAGGAAAGTGAAGTCATCATCAGTAAAGGAACAATCAAAGCTAACGGCAGTGGTAGTGGTGGTTGTGGCATAGTTAATGGTGGTAAAAAAGGTGTTATTACTGTCAGCGGGGGAACAATTACTGCTAGGTTGCGAGCTATATTAAACACTGGGGAAAATGCCAAGATTAATGTCAGTGGCGGAACACTGGAAGCCGGTGAGGCTATCGCTAATGGTACTGCCGGCAAAGTTGTGATGATTAACATCAGTGGTGGCACGATAAAAGGCAAGTCTCTAGCTTTGGTTAACACCGGACCATCAACGACAGTTACAATAAGCGGTGGGGTGTTACAGGTGGATCCAACAAGTAATAATAGCTATGCCATTTACGCAACTGTGGCTACTAATATAAATATCAAAGGTGGTATGGTTTTAGCCGGCAATGGTAATGCAGTCAGAAGTGAACACAGTAGTTCGCTCCTAGATATAACTGGAGGCTTTGTTTTTGCATACGGCACTGCTGTCAGAAGTACAGGCACTAACAGTACCGTCTATACACCAGCTGCTGCCAACTTCAAGACATCGGGAAAAGCGGCAGTGGTCGCTTGGGATAAAGCCCAGATGGACAGCGATTCCGGCGAAGTTTGGATGGGTGATTATCTGGAGTATAATACTGAACTTTCAACGGTTTATTGGTATCGTAAAGATGGTAAGAACGGAATTTACTGGAAAAATGGCGATAATACCGGTTTCTATGCCATACCGGATGCGAAGCTTGTCGGCGTTGTTGCTATCATAAAGTTTAATTCCGATGGCGGTAATTCAATTCCTAAACAGGAAGTGCATGTTGGTAAAAAACCGGTAAAACCGACGGATCCAACAAAGGATGGCTTTGATTTTGATGGCTGGTATACTAAGTCGGATTTAAAAACACTCTTTGATTTTAATAAAGAGTATATCGCTGAAGA